>NZ_JABUYN010000022.1:0-32554 GCF_014897305.1 Pseudomonas sp. FME51
TGTGCAAACCGGTCACGATGCCCGGAATGACCGGTCACGCTCGCCGGAATACGCACATCTATACACAGACCACTTACCAGCGCAAACTCACCCTCCATTCGATGGTTATACTTGTGAATAATCACCTGCCCCTGGTTAGGCTGACTCCAACCAAGCATTTCATGAGTCAAGTTCAGGATTACAACAGTTTTCAGTTTTTTTGAGAAAAGTGGGCTAGCTATACCAGGTACGAGCTGTCGTACCACCCCTGCTTGGACCAGCTTTTTAAGTCTGCCCTGTAACGCGACACTACTAACCCCGCAGATGGAAGCTAACTGGGTAAGCCCAACTCCCTGAACAACGCCTCGATCGCTCGCCAGCACCAACAAAGCTACAAGCAGTAATATATCAGACGCATCCAAGTAGCTGACTCGCCCTTCACGTCTGCGCCTTATGCCTCTCTCCTCCGGAGTCTCTTCAAGCGCAGCGACTTCTAGCTCTTCTTTCTTGTTCCTTGTGGGTCGCCTGACTCTCCCTTTTTTAATTAGATTGAGGGCAGCTGCTGGTTCCATACCGTCGCGGTAGACCGACGCAGTCATCGCCTCGTCCTCCCCCAACAGTAAACGAAACCTTCGAGTAGGCCGCCCTAGTCCCTCAACAGAATATTTTTCACCGATCAGATTGCAGCCAACCAGATCTTGCATTGCCTTGGCCACCATATGAGCCGGGTGCTTAAGCTCAGCTGCAAGATCTTCAACCTTGATTAGCGGAGTCTCACCCCGCTGGTAACGTACCGCAAACGCAAGCAGAACCAGCTTCGCTTTGGCATCAACTCGTTTATTATCTAAAAATAGTATTTGTTTAATCATATCAGCATCCCACTAATTCTAAATGTAGATAGCCTATCAGTATATTATCCGTTACAGTCACAATATAGTCACGTTACGATCACAGCTAGTTTTGTACGCATGAGCGGTTAGACCTCAAGCGGACTTACGTAAAACCATTTGCGAGGAAAGGGAGTGAGGATGCCGTACCAGTGGATCCGGGACCCGCAGGAGTTGGAGTTTGCAAAAAATTACCTTCAGAGACACGCGAGTGACGAAGCCTGGAGGGTGATAAAACACGCGATAGAAAGTATCGACAGGGAGGATCCCCAAAAGTGGGGCTTGGCCGTCCTCGAAGCCGTGGATCGTACGGACTCCAAGTTACTTTCAAGGCTACACAGTAGCGTGCGACAATTTAGAGCGAGGCATACCTCCACTGGTAGAAAGCAGCGCTCGTTCAGTCTGCCTGATGCCACCTGGACAGCTCTCTCTAAACTGGCCTCTATACACGGTATGCGTCCGGCAGAAATCGTAACCGACCTTGTCAGTGAAGCATCTAAAGCCCTGAGAAAGCTTGAGCAGAAGCACCAAGAAAAGCTAAAAGATATCAAGAGAAAGCAGGAACACGAGCAACTCCGATACGAACTCCGAGCTGCAATACAGGAGGAGCAAATCAACGAACTTAAAAACACGCTGCTTCTTCAAGTGAGACAGCTGGTAATGTGGGAGGAGTCTATGGGCGAGTGCAAGCCGCCATACGATGGCGAAACTCAACTTATCGAAGCGCTCTCAGGAAAGCGTGTAGAGGAACTGATAAAGGAAAGTGGCCGCCGAGCCGAAATCGGCGCTCTCGTGCTACCTCGTCCACTTCCGGACTGATCGAGAAGAGCAGAAAAGAAATTGCCCAACATGGGGTACACCATCAAGCTTTTACTATTTAGTACACCAAAAAGCGTACCAAGGAAAACTTGAACCGAAAACATTCTTTTAATATCAGTTAGTTACACGCTTGGTTCAGATTACGCCGGCCCCAAATACGAAGCCCCTGCTGGCAACAGCAGGGGCTTTTCTTTGCCTGCTGGACGGCATATCGCGGCGCAGTGACCCATTCCACCGCCTTGACGCGTTTGCAGCCTGCCAGTTGCTCGCGGCAGGCCTGGATAACGGCGACAGCTCCAGGGTCGAGCTTTCGGCCTGTGTGATATAGGACCGCACCTGACTAGATGCCAAGCTCACATTTGCGCCGAAAACGTATCACACTGCCCCATATCTCCACTGTCAAAACCGCGCCGAAACCACTCCACCCGCTGAGCCGAGGTGCCGTGGGTGAAACTGTCCGGTACCACTTCGCCGCCGCTGCGCCCTTGCAGGCGATCATCACCGATGGCAGCGGCCGCCTGCAAGGCTTCCTCCAGGTCACCCGGCTCCAGCAATTGGCTGTAATTGTGCGCAGCATGCCCCCAGACACCGGCCAGACAATCGGCTTGCAGTTCCTGACGTACCGAGAGAGCATTGACTACCGCCGGTGACTTGCCTTGGCCGGTGACACGCACTTTCTGACTGATGCCCAGCAGGGTCTGAATATGGTGTCCCACTTCGTGAGCGACCACATAGGCCTGGGCAAAATCACCCGGCGCGCCGAGTTGGCGGTCCAGGTCGCGGAAGAAGCTCAGGTCGAGATACACCTTGCGATCCGCCGGGCAGTAGAACGGGCCGACAGCCGCGCTGGCCGAGCCACAAGCGGAGGCAACTCGCTGACTGAATAACACTAAGGTCGGTTCTTCGTAACGGTTACCGGACTCGCTGAAGATCGTCTGCCACGTCTGCTCGGTATCAGCCAGCACCACAGAAACGAACTCGGCCAATTGCTGCTCTTCCGCCGACAAGCTGGCGGTCTGCTGAGGAGCCGGGCCACCCAGCTGCAGCAGATCGATACCCATCATCCGCGCACCGAAAAAAGCCACCACCCCTACCGCCAGTACCACTCGCCCGCCGCGACTGCGTAACAGCCATGGCACTATGCGCATGAGCAACAGCAAGCCACCACCCGCCCCGGCCCGCATCGGCTCTCCACGTCTGTCTTCGATATTGCTGCTTTTCCGCCTGCCCCGCCAATCCATGTTGTACTCCGGATGGTGCTTCATTTGTTGAGATGCAGCATAGATCAGGCCCGGAATGACCACAACGCACCGCGCCAATGACCAAGTTGCCAAACGCGAGCGGCGTTCTATAGTGGTTATCGACGTAATCAATCTGCAGTTATCTCTGCGTAATGATGGATCCCCCCAACGGGCACAGGAGCAGTCATGGTCCCTTTCAGGCATTCGTTGATCTTTCTCGCCACCCTCGGCTTGCTGGCTGGTTGCGACAACTCGGCAGACTCTGGCAACCAGGCCAGCACTCCGGCACCAGCAACTACCGAGGCTGAAGCCATTGCGCCCGGTCCGGGCGAGTCCACTGCCGACGTTGGCAGCGATGCGGAAGAGGCAGCTGCCGAGCAGGCCGCAGCCGGGCAGCCGACCGCAGACCCAGGCACCGATGCATTACCTTTCAGCGTGAGCGAAGTGACCCGATTCGACTCTCCCTGGGCCATGACCTTCCTCCCTGACGGTCGACTTTTGGTAACCGAAATGGCCGGCACACTGCGACTGTATGACCTCGATGCCGACAGTATCGGCACCATCAGTGGCGTGCCGGACGTAGAACATGTGGCCCAGGGTGGTCTGGGCGACGTGGTGCTGCACCCGGAGTTCGATAGCAACCAAATGCTTTATATAAGCTTTGTGGAAGCTGACGATGATGGATTGGGCGCTGCCGTCGCCCGTGCTCGTCTGGCACTGGATGAAAATGGAGATGGCGCTCTGGAGGACCTGGAAGTGATCTGGCGGCAGAGCCCGAAGAAGAGCGGGGATGGCCATTTCGGCTATCGCATCGCCTTCGATAACGACGGCCTGCTGTGGATCAGCTCCAGTGAGCGCAAGGAATTCGACCCGGCGCAGGACATGAATACCAATCTGGGCAAGATCGTTCGACTGAATGACGATGGCAGCGTACCGGAAGGCAATCCCTTCGCAGATCAGGGCGAGATAGCCGCGCAGGTCTGGTCCCTGGGGCACCGTAATATTCTGGGAATGGCATTCGACGGCGATGGCAAACTCTGGGCGCATGAGATGGGCCCAAAGGACGGTGATGAGCTCAACCTGATCGAAAAAGGAGCCAATTACGGTTACCCGTTGGTCTCCAATGGCAATCACTACGACGACAAGCCCATTCCCGATCATGACACCCGCCCCGAATTCAATGCCCCGGTCGTTACCTGGACGCCGGTAATCTCGCCAGCGGGCTTCATCATCTATGACGGTGAGCTGTTCCCGAATTGGCAAGGCAGCGGTTTCATCGGCGGTATGTCCTCGTTGTCACTGGTACGCGTGGCGTTTGATGGCGACGACGCCCGGGAAGCCGAGCGGTTCGATATGCAGAAACGCATCCGCGAGGTCGAGCAAGGGCCGGATGGTGCCATCTGGCTGCTGGAAGACGGCACCCGCGAAGGCAAGGGAGCACTGTTGAAACTGACGCCACAGGAGCAATAGCAGGACCGTGGGACATCCTGTCCTGGCTAAGCGAGCATCTGGAGGACGCATGAAATCGTCAACAGCGATATCACCGTGGATACCAGTATGACGTTCGAGGTCAGGGCAGGCTCTCGCTGATATAGTTGCGCGGCCATGAAGGGGCCGGTACCGGTAGGCAGCGCAGCCAGCAGCACGGCACTCTTCACCAGCAATGCAGACAGCCCGAACACCTGCGCCGCCAACCACCAGGTGAGCAGCGGCTGCAGAATCAGTTTGAGCGCAACCAGCAGCACCACCGCACCGATCATCTTCCTCTCATGCGTCCTGCCCTCCGCCAGAAACAACCCCAGCGCCACCAGCGCACAGGGCGATGCCGCGTTACCCAGCAGCTTGAAGAAGCTGTCCACTGCCGGCGGCAACTGCACGCCGAGCAGTAGTACCAGGGCGCCCAATACCGGTGCAATCAGCAATGGGTTGCGCAACAACTGCAGCGCCACCTTGCCCAGCATCTGCCGGCGTTGTATTTCTCCCCGTTGCAGGGCAATCTCGATAAGCACTATGGCCACAGCGAACAGGATGCAGACGGTGATGATGGTGGCAATGAGTGCGGGAATCATCGATTCGCGCCCCAGCACGGCCAGCAATAACGGAATGCCCAGAAAGCCGGTATTGGCGTAGGCGGCATTCAATCCCCCCACCACAGCGTCGGCCAATGTCCTGCGGCGCAGCAGTTGCAGCATGACGGCCAGGACAAAGACGATAGCCACACCCAGACCGAAAGCCGCCACGAAGCCGGGCTGCCATAGCTCCTGCCAGTCGGCATTGGCGACCACCTCGAACAGCAACGCCGGCAACGCGAGATAGATGACGAAACGATTGAGCTCGCCCGCTGCGTGGGGGCCCAGCAGACCAGCCCGGCGCACTCCCCAACCGGCGAAGATCATGGCAAATACCGGCAGCGTCACCGCCAGGACAGACAACATCTCTTGATCCATTTTGCAGAAGAAAGCACGCAGCTTAAGGGCTCTTCCGCGCGCGCGCCAATTTTGCGTCAGCCCGCCGTTGCCAGCGACCGGCCCTTGGGCACGTATGCGCCACAGGTATTACACTGTGCTCCAAGGTTGACCAAGGATGCTGACATGCAAGTTGAACTGATCGAGATACGCGACCACCTGAGTCGTTTCGCCCCCTTCGATGAGCTACCCGAAGAGACACTGGACGAGACGGCCAGTCAGGTACAAGTGCGCTATTACAAAGCCGGGGCGCCGATTCTGGAATTCGGCCAGGAGATCACCGAGCTACATTACATCCGCAGCGGCGCGGTTGAAATCTATCGGCGCGACGGTGAACTGTTCAACCGTTTGGGTGAGGGTGATATTTTCGGCCAGGCCAGCCTGCGACGGGGCGGACGAGTGCGTTTCCCGGCCAGCGCGCTGGAAGATACCCTTATCTATTTCATTCCCGGCGAGCAGTTCAATCAACTGTGCGAACAGCATGACCAGTTTGCTGACTTCATGGACACCGAAGGTTCAGGCCGGCTACGTTCAGCAGCGCAGTCTCAGGGCCGTGCCAGCGAACTGATCAAGGTCAAGGTGAACAAGCTGATCGGTCGTGCCCCGGTGATGCTGGACGCTCAATCCAGCATCCAGCGGGCAGCAGCCGTGATGACCGAACAAAGCGTCTCCGCACTGCTGATCACCGAGCCCAATGCTGAACAACCAGAACTGCAGCGGGTGGTCGGCATCATCACTGATCGGGATTTCCGTACCAGGGTGGTGTCCGAGGCACTGCCCCCGGAAACGCCGCTGCACCACATCATGTCCGCCGACCCGGTTATGCTGCAGGCCAACGCCTCGGTTTTTGAAGCCATTCTGTGCATGCTGCGGCATAACATTCATCATCTGCCCATCCTCAACCGGCGTCGCCCGGTGGGGCTGATCAATCTCGCCGATGTAATCCGCTACCAGTCCCAGAGCAGCTTGTATCTGGTTAACGACATGTTCAACCGGCAATCCGTCAGCGACCTGCAAAACCTGCTGCCAGACGTACGCGCAACCTTTGTGCGCATGGTCGAGGACGATGCCAGTGCACGCATGGTCGGTAGCGCCCTGTCCAGTATTGGCCGCAACTTCATTCAGCGATTGGTGGATCTGGCGGAACGGGAACTGGGTCCGCCACCGGTGCCTTACAGCTTCATGGTGGTGGGCTCGATGGCACGGGATGAGCAGCTGATTGTCACCGATCAGGACAACGCCCTGGTTCTGGATGACCGCTTTGACCCGGCCAAACACGATGACTACTTCCAGCGTCTGGCGACTTTTGTCAGTGATGGCCTGGCAGCCTGCGGCTACACCTACTGCAAGGGCGATATCATGGCCACCAATAAACGCTGGCGTCAGCCGTTATCGGTGTGGAAGCGCTATTTCAGTGAATGGATAGAACGGCCGAATCCGCGCGCCTTGCTCAACAGCAATATCTTCTTCGACCTGGAGTCTGTCAGTGGCCAATCCGACTTCGTCGAGCAATTACGTGAACTGATCGCGGCCAAAGCCAGCCGCAACCCGCACTTTCTGGCGCTGATGGCACGTAACTCTCTCAACCGCACGCCCCCGCTGGGCTTTTTCCGTACCTTTGTCATGGAGCAGGATGGCCAGCAGAAGAACATCATCAATATCAAGCGCCGCGGTACCGCCCCACTGACCGATCTGATACGCGTGCATGCTCTGGCGATTGGTTCCAGTGCACAAAGCTCACACGATCGGCTGGATGACATAGCCAAGACCCGTCTGATGCCCCGCGAATCCCTGGAACGGTTGCGCTATGCACTGGAGTTTCTATCACTGGCGCGGATTCGTCATCAGGCGCTGGATATCCAGGAGGGTCGTGAGCCGAATAATTATATCGAGCCGGAAAACGTCTCAGTGGCGGAACGCCATGGATTGAAGGATGCCTTCCAGATTCTCAACAACGCGCAGAAATTTCTGCGTTTTCGCTACCCGCTCAGCACACCGGGCCGCCCGTCATGAGCAAGCCGGCGGCTCCGCCCCAGGGCAACTGGGCGCAATACATGGCCAGCTGCGCCGAAGGGAGTCGGCATCCAGCCCTTGCCCGCTTCCATCGATCAGCGTGGCCCACTGCCGACATGCCACTGTCTCAGGCTGAGTTTGTTGCCGTGGATATCGAGACAACCGGGCTGGACGCGCAACGCCACGCAATCGTCAGCATCGGGATGATTCCCTTCACCCTGCAACGCATACGCAGCGACCAGGCTTGGTATCATGTGGTTCGTCCTTACGGCGATCTGATTCCGGAGTCGGTGACTTTCCATCACCTTACTCACTCCGATATCTACCAGGCGCCGCGTTTTAAGGCGATCATCGAGCCCTTGCTGCAGCAGCTGGCCGGCAAGGTGGTGGTCGCACACTACCGGAACATAGAGCGGACTTTCATTGACGAGGCAGTCAGACATGCCCTCGGCGAGGGCCTGCTCTTTCCCATGATCGACACCATGCAGATCGAAGCCAATCTGTACCCGCAACGCAAATCTGGCTGGTTTTCGCGCTTTCTCGGTCAGCAACCTATTTCCATTCGCCTGGCCGATAGCCGCCGTCGTTATGGCCTACCGGCGTATCAGGCGCATCACGCGCTGACCGATGCGCTGGGCACCGCCGAATTATTCCAGGCGCAGGTGGCGACGCATTTCTCGCCGCAACAGCGCCTGGGCGACTTCTGGGGTTGAGCCGCTAGCGCGGCTCGCTCATCAGTCCTTTAACCACCGCCACGCACCCAGCCAGCAGCACCAGGGTGAATGGCAGGCCGGTTGATACCGCCATCGCCTGCAAGGCCACCAGACCACCACCAAGCAGCAATGCTATGGCCAGCGCGCCTTCAATAATAGCCCAGAATATCCGCTGCCCCACTGGGGCATTAACCTTGCCACCAGCAGTAACAGTATCGATCACCAGCGAGCCGGAGTCCGACGATGTGATGAAAAACATGATGACCAGGACTATGCCGATAAAGGAGGAAATCGCCGATAGCGGCAACTGACCGAGCATGGTAAACAATTGCAACTCGAGAGCCGCGTCCTGCACACCAGTGAAACCATCAACAATTACCTGATTAATTGCTCCACCGCCAAAGGAGGTCATCCACAGCACCGATACCAGGGAGGGCACCAGCAGCACCGAGACAAGAAACTCCCGCACTGTCCTGCCTCGGCTGACGCGGGCGATGAACATGCCTACAAAGGGCGACCAGCTGATCCACCAGGCCCAGTAAAAGGCCGTCCAGCCCTGGACGAAGTTGACATCCTCGCGGCCAACCGGGTTGGCCAACGCTGGCAGATAGCTGACATAGGCTCCCAGATTGCTGAACAAACCTTTGAAAATAGCCAGCGTCGGTCCTACCACGATCACAAACCCCAGCAGCAACAGCGCCAGCATCAGGTTGATTTTGGATAATTGCTGTACGCCCTTCTCTACCCCAGCGACAACAGACCACAATGCCACTGCGGTGATGGCAATAATCAACAACACCATAGTCAGGTTGGTGGTTGGAAGATTAAACAGATGCTCCATACCGGCGCTTGCTTGCTGCGCGCCGATACCCAGGGACGTCACCAGACCGAACATGATTGCGAAAACGGCGAGAATATCCACAACATGTCCTGGCCAGCCCCAGATTCTCTCGCCCAGCAGCGGATATAAAATCGAGCGCACACTCAGCGGCAATCCCTTGTTGTAGGAAAAAATCGCCAGCGACAGGGCAACGATCGCGTAGATGGCCCAGGGGTGCAGTCCCCAATGGAAAATGGTCGCGGCCATGCCCAGGCGCATCGCCTCTTCAGCATTTCCGGCAGCGCCGCCAAGGGGCGCCCAGTCGGTCCGTACGCCATCCGCTCCCACTGCGATGCCATCGTAGGCTGCAGTGAAATGCCCCATGGGTTCAGCCACCCCGTAGAACATCAGTCCGATGCCCATGCCGGCCGCAAACAGCATCGAGAACCAGCCGAAATACGTGTAATCCGGCGTCGCCTCCTTACCTCCGATACGCACTTTCCCCAGTGGCGAAACAATCAACGCCAAACACAACACTACAAAGATGTTCGCTGCGCCGAGGAAGAACCAGTCCATCTTGCCGGTCACCCAGCCACGCAAACTACTGAACACAGCCTCTGCTTGATCCTGCAATGCGAGGGTTAATAATACGAATAGCAGAATGGTACCCGCCGAGATCAGGAACACCTTGCTATGGATATCCAGGTTGATGCTCACCTGCCCGGAAAAGTTGTCCTGGCCAACGACATAATCAGTGTCGATCAGATTGGTTTCACCGGACGGCGGCGGAATACCATCCGCACTGGTGGTCGGCACTTGCGGCAGATTCTCATTCGTGGGCTGGGTTCCCATGGAATTACTCCTTGCATGTCAGTATTCAGCAGCACACTGAAGGGGGAGCGGCAAACCAGGTTTGCCGCAGATGCCCGAAGGCACGGATACGCTGACTCAGATGTAACCTTAGTCGTTTGCGTGAAAGGTTGCCGGAAAAGCTGCGCATGATATCCCAATGGGGCGCTGGATAGAAATCGAGCAAGGTTTCAATCGACTGTGTCCGGCAAGCGCAACGCCCCCACCGCCTGGAGAAAGGCGGCGCCAGTAAACAACATCATGATCTGCTCTTCAGCCAGTTGACGGACCTGATCCCGGCGCTGTGGCTGGGCGATATATTCCAGCGACTGGAAGAACAGGTTGACACTGACCATCTCGGCTATGTGGCGCACCTGCGGCGGCGCCAGCTGTTCCGACACCAGCTTCAACTCGACGATATCCTCCGCCTGGTCAATGGAAAACAGGTTCATCATGCTGCGCACTTCCTTGCGCAACACCTCGGACGGTCCATGCATCTCGCGCATCGCCACCACCACGGCATCGGCATTTTCCAGGGTGTAGTCGAGAAATAGCCGCACCGTTTCTGCACAGACCAGGCGCCCGCGCTTCAACTCCAGTTCAACTTGATCGATCGCCGGGTTCTGCTGGCGCAACTGCTGTTCGGCACGCGCGGCGGCGTCATGGCGCAATGTGCGGATGGGAGTACGCAGCTGCGCAACGATCCCGCGCAGCAACGTCAGCCCGAGGGCGTCCATATTGCGGAAGTGACGATAGAAGGTGTTGGGGTTCAGTTCAGCTTCCCGGGCCAATTCGCGCAATCCCAGACTGCTGATACTGCGCCCGTCGGCAGCCAGACGCAAAGCGGCGTCCAGCAATGCCTGCTTGCCTGGGGAATGGACCTGTGTCTGCTCAGTAGTTGCCATATCGTCCGTAATCTCCTGCCGATGCCTGAAGTCCTGCCAAGCGACAACAATAACGGAACAGAGCTCATGACTACAGCAGACAACACCGAACACCATTGCAAGATGGTGATTCTCGCCATGGTTTTTGCCATCCTGAAGACGGCTGGGCAACTAAGCCGAAGGAGCAAACAGCGTGTTCAGTGTGCTTCGGGCGCGGAATGGAGAATGGCCAGCACATCCGGCACGGACAGCCGATAGCTTTTCATCAGAGCCTTGAGCTCATCACCGAATGCACGTTCTTCGCGTAGATGTTCGGTTCTTTTCCTGGCATCCAGTTGCGCCAGGTTTTCAGCCAGTTTGCGTTCGATTTCACGGAACGCAGCATTCTTGCTCATAATTAACCTACCGAAAATTAGATAAAACTCGGTTGTTGTCGGATGGCATCGGATGGACGATGCCTATATCAACGACTAGCCTTGAGTTCATACAGTTAGATACTTGTTCAGGCCTGAGCCGACACCGCACGAGCACGCCGATCGACAGCGCACAGGCGTTATGGGCGCAGATGTCAGATTACTCTGACCGGGAATTATCCCTTTGGCTCCGTTAAAAGCGACAAATGAAAACTGACAGTGTGGCTGTCACCGATCGCGGTGGTTTCTGAGAAACTGCCAAGGAGACAGCGGACGATCCGACCGGATGATGTTCCGGGCGAAACAGTCGGAACGGAGCGAACCGATTCTATCACGCCAAACCTTATCTGAGACCACCCCGGATGCGCCGATGCCAATACCCAATACGGTTTTATTCAAGTACCTGTTGTTATGACAACACCCTCCCCTGTACTGACGCTGCCGGCACGCATCCATACCGATACAGGAGTGATGCGCCGTGTCGGTATGGAGCTGGAAATGAGCGGGCTGGATATTGACCGCCTGACCGCCATCTGCAGTCGTTACTTGAAATTGCACAGCCAGACGGTCAGCCGCTATGAACGCAAGCTGCTGGGTGACCCCGCCGGCGACTGGCGAATCGAACTGGATTTTGCCCTCCTGCGCGAGATGGGTCGCGAGCAGCGCCTGGAAAACGATCTGGGTGACGAGCTGCGCACCTCAGTGGAAGACCTCCTCAAATGGGTCACCACTGATGTCGTCCCGCTGGAACTGGTCAGCCCGCCGCTGCCCATGTCCCGACTGGGCGAATTCGACGACCTCATCGCACTGCTGCGGATAGCCGGCGCCCAGGGCACATCCGGCAGCGTTATCAGCGCCTTCGGCATGCAGTTCAATCCCGACCTGCCGGACCTGCAGACCGATACCATCACCCGCTATCTCAAGGCCTTTCTCTGTCTGTACGACTGGCTTGCCCAGCGCGCCAGAGTCAACCTGACACGACGCCTGACGGCTTTTGCCGAGCCGTTTCCGCCGGCCTATATCAGGCAGGTGATCGACCCGCATTACTGGCCCGACCAGACCCGGCTGATTGCCGATTACCTGCAGGCCAATCCGACCCGCAATCGCGCACTGGATATGCTACCCCTGTTCAAGCACCTGAGTGAACAGCAAGTGCAGGCGACCACCACAGATCCGCTGATCAAGGCGCGACCGGCACTGCACTACCGACTGCCGAACAGCCTGGTCGACCAACCTGGCTGGGGCATCGGCGGCGCCTGGAATGACTGGTTGCAGGTCGAGTCCCTGGCGGTCAACAGCGAGCGCCTGAATGCCTGCTGCAGAGCCTATGGACAGCATCTCGATCAGGGTCTGGGGCGTTTGTTGGATAGCTGGAAAGCACAAGTGGAGCGTCAATGGCTGAACGAGGAGTGAACGAACAGCCGATCATTGCAGTAACCGGCCCACAACGAGGCGCCTTCGGACCACGCTTTCTGGTTGCGTGCGCCATTCACTGGTATGGCGGCAAACCCTTGCAATTGCGCCCTGCCGACCCCTGGCAGCAGCACCGGTATGATGGCGTGGTCATCACCGGCGGGCACGATATCGACCCGGTGTTATACACCGCCGAACCGGAAGTGGTACCCCAATATGATCCCGAGCGTGACGCGCTGGAAGCGGCCATCATAGATGATGCTCTGGCGCACCGGCTGCCTCTGCTCGGCATCTGCCGAGGCGCCCAGCTGCTTAATGCACGGCGCGGTGGCAATCTGTATCAGGAGCTGCGTTCCCAGCGCCGCAGAACCTCCAACCGCCGTACCGTTCTTCCGCTTAAAACCCTGGATATCGTACCCGGCAGCCGACTGGCGGATCTGCTCGGTACCGAGCGAGCGCAGATCAACAGCTTGCATAACCAGGCCATCAACCAGCTCGGCCAACAACTGCAGGTCAGTGGGCGCGACCTCGACGGCATCATCCAAGCCATCGAAGACCCAGACCATCCCTTTCTGATCGGTGTGCAATGGCATCCGGAGTTTCTGCTGCTGGTACGCCGCCAGCGCCGTCTGTTTCAGGCGTTGATCAAGGCTTCAAAAAGGCACTCCTGAACAAACACTACCCGCTCAGTCCGACACCGTCAGATCCAGCCCACTCAGGCGCCGCACCGGCTGCGCCACTGCTGCTTCGAACACACCGGCGCGGGTTTCCAGCAAGGTAAAGTCTCGACTGGCTCGGGTGATCGCGGTGTACACCAGCTCCTTGGTCAACAGCGGGCTGCGCGCCTCCGGCAACACCAGCATGGCGTGGGCAAACTCCGAGCCCTGAGATTTGTGCACCGTCATGGCAAATACGGTTTCCACTTCAGTAAGCCGGCTGGGCAGCACGAAGCGCAAGCGCCCGCTGCCGTCGTTGCGCGGAAAGGCCACCCTCAGCACCATGCGCTCCGGCTCGCCGGCGTGCAGTGGCCGCTCGCGGATCATCAAGGCAATGCCGATATCACCGTTCATCAGCCCCAGTCCGTAATCGTTACGAGTGACCAGCACCGGACGGCCTTCGTACCAACCCTGCGCCGCGGGCAACAATCCGCGCCGGTGCATCAGTTCGGCGAGATGCCGGTTCAGCGACTCGACACCCCATGACCCCTTGCGCACCGCGCATAACACTTGAAAACGGTCGAACGCCTCGAGAACATTGCCCGCCCACTCCTCCCAGGCCGGATCTTCGGCAGGCAGCTCGGCTACCGGACGTTGCTGTGCCAGCAGCTGCAGATAGTCACCATAGCCCGGCAGCGATGCCTCGGCCACGCCACTGCCGAGCACCAGAGACGCCAGTTTGGTGTCGTCCAGCCCGGATGCCATATGCTGATGCAAATCTCGATATTGTCGCTGTCCCAACGCCTTCCGCGCCGCCTGTGGATCAGCATGGTTGACGCTGCGCGCCAGCTCGCCAATGCCGCTGTCCGCGCCAAAACGATGGGAATGACGCAGCATTACCGTCTGCTGCGCCAGCGGATGCTGACGCTCGTCGCCAGGCTGCAGTCCGGCCGCGGCAATGGACTGACCGCCGACTTGCTCCAGCCAGTGCCGGGTTTGCTCACTGTAACGGCCCGCCTCGGCATCACGGCACAGGTCACCCAATACCGCACCGGCTTCCACCGAGGCCAGCTGATCCTTGTCTCCCAGCAGGACCAGGCGCGCATGGGCAGGTAATGCAGCCAGCAGGTTGGCCATCATTTCCAGGTCGATCATCGACGCCTCGTCCACCACCAGCATGTCCAGCGCCAACGGATTACCCGCATGATGACGGAAGTGCCGGGTGTCCGGCCGACTGCCCAGCAGGCGATGCAGGGTAGTGACCTGGGTGGGAATGTGTTCACGCACCGCTGCGCTAACCTGCAGACTGCCCACCTGTCGACCAATGGATTCGGTCAGCCGCGCAGCCGCTTTGCCGGTGGGCGCTGCCAGCCGGATGCGCAGCGGGTTTCCGGCAACCACCGCCGGCTCCTGCAGCAGCGCCAGCAAGCGCACCACCGTCGTGGTCTTGCCGGTACCGGGGCCGCCGGTGATGATGCTGAAGGCCCCGCGGGCAGCCAGGGCGCAGGCGAGCTTCTGCCAGTCCGGCTGCTGCCGGCTATCGGCAAACAGTCGCTCCAGTCCCTGCGACAAGCCGGCAGGCAAAGCCGGTCGCGCCTGCAGCCGTCGTCCTAGCGCCGCCATCACTTGCCGCTCGTAATGCCAATAACGGCGCAGATACAGCCGCTGACCATGCAAGACCAGCGGACGCTCAGCCTGCTCGCCCTCGGGTTGCCGGTCGACCATTACACTGGCGGCCAGTGCCTGGCGCCAGGCATCAAGCGTCACGCCCTTGAGCAGTTGCGAGGGCAACCGGATATCGCGCCCGGCTTCCTGCCCTTCCGGCGGTAATGACAAGCTCAGATCGGGCGCCTGCAAGGTGGCCTCCAGATCCAGACAGACATGCCCATGTCCCAGCTGATGGCTGGCCAATGCCGCTGCCAACAGCACCAGCGGATCACTGTTCGGTGCCAGATCCAGTAGAAATACTGCCAGCGCCCTGTCCAGTGCACGCAGCCAGCCGACTTCGACCCATTGCTCCAGTTGGTGCAGCACGTCGGCATCCGGCGCTGGCTCCGGTTGACCGGCCGACAGCTGCGCCAGCAGGTCCAGCTGTTCAACGCTCATGTTCCATCTCCTCGGCATCACCGTCCGCTGCCGCCCCGGCAAACAGACGATCCAGTGCCTCGATCAGTTCACGCGGGGGCTTGTCATGCCATATCCCCGCGTTCTCCGCTTCACTGCCGCGAATGAACCAGTACAGCGCCCCGCCGACATGCCGATCGTAATCGTAGCCAGGCAGGCGCGCGCGCAACTGACGATGCAGTGCCAGCACATAGAATACGTACTGCAGGTCGTAACGATGATCCAGTACCGCCGCCTGCATGGCTTGCGTTGTATAGGCACTGGCATCGGCACCCAGCCAGTTGGATTTGTAATCAACCACGTAATAACGCCCGCCCTGCTCCAGCACCAGATCCATATAGCCCTTGAACAGGCCGTTCAAGCGCTCCGCCGGCAACTCGGGACGCGGCACTCCGGGCACGATGGCCGCCTGCACCAGCTGATCCAACGCACTGACATCCACCCGGCTGGCCGCGAACAGGAACTCCATCTCCGGCTGGTATTGATCACGCCGCAACTGCATCAGACTGAACGACGGGTGATCTGCACCCAGCGGCAGCGGACGCTTGATCAGGCTGCTCAGCCACTCGCTCAAAGGCATGACCCATTCGCTCAGGCCCCGGCGCATACAGCGCGGCCTGAGCCACTGAGCGCAGGCCTCGGCAGACGCCAGGCTGGTAAAGCCCTCGTTTCCCGCCAGCTCCAGCAGACCGTGCAGAAAGGTGCCGGGGTTGGGGCCGCGGGGGAAACGGTGGATGGTCGGCGTCTCGCCCGGACGCAGCGGCTGAAATACTGCCCGGCGGTCATCATCGGCGGCCTTTTGCGCCGCTGGGCTATCCGGTGAAGCATCATCGCTGCGCGTGCGCGGTATTGCCGTCTCACTCGGTCGCAGGGCGCTGTAGGAAGCAATCCACCAATGCTCGGCGGCGCGACGTTTGGCTTCGCGCGCCTGCAGCTGCTGGCCCTCAATCTGGGGTTGCGCGTAGTGGTTATCGTCGATCTCCGGCGCCGACAGCAGCGCTATCCCCTCGGCATCCCACTGCCCCAGCCAGGCCGCCAGATCGGCGGAAGCTGACAGTGACTGGCCACCGCCGAGCAGCTGCCCGATCGCGGAACGGTGCAGCACCGATGATGCCTTGTTGCCGTATTTGAGATCGGCCATGCCCAGCCAGCAAGCGTGGCGCGCCCGGGTCAGCGCGACATACAGCAGCCGCATGTCCTCGGCCAGCCGCTCGGCATCAGCGCGCTGCAGGTCTTCCTCGGTCGGCTGCAGCACCACCTGGGTACCGCCATCGCCATGGATCGCCAGTGGCTGATCGCCCTGGGTCATGCGGGCATTGCAGATGAACGGCAGGAACACCAGCGGATATTCCAGCCCCTTGGACTTGTGGATGGTGACCACCTTGACCAGCGCCGCATCACTTTCCAGGCGCAGCACCTGTTCATCCTGGGTATTGTCTCCGGGGCTGATCACCAGCTCTTCGAAATGCCGGATCAGCGCCTGCTCACCATCCAGCTCGCGAGCGCTTTGCTGCAATAGTTCAGCCAGATGCAGCAGATTGGTCAGACGCCGTTCGCCATCGCTGCCGGCCAACAACTGCGCCGGCAGACCGAAGTCGTGCAACAGGCGGTGCAACATCGGCAGTACGCCCTGGCGCAGCCAGATGCGCCGATAATCGCGGAACTGGAACACCCGGTGCTCCCAGATACGCTCGTCCTGATTCAGGGCATCCAGTACCTGCCAATCCAGATTCAGCGTCGGGCTGGCCAGCGCCGCACGCAGTAGCCGGTCGTTATCCGGTTCAGCGCAAGCGCGCAGCCAGCGCAGAATATCGGCAGCTTCGGCACTGGCAAACACCGAGTCCTTGTCCGACAGATAGACGCTGCGCACACCGCGCTTGGCCAGTTCGTCGCGGATCGCCTGGGCCTCACGGAAATTCCGTACCAGCACCGCCATATCCGCCGGGCAAACCGGCTGCAGGCCCTTTTCGGGATGCAGAAAGCCCGCTTCACCGCGCTGCCCAAGATTGAGCAAGCGCACCATTTCACTGGCGCAGCGCGCCGCCATCGCTGTCCGATAGGCATCACCGGACAGCGGTTTATCACCCACCAGATGCCAGGCGGTCAGCGCTGCTGGTGGCTGTCGATTGACCATCCACTGCTCCGCCCGGCCCTGCGCACCCACCGCAATGAACGGCAGCGGATTGTCGCCGTCACGGGCAAACAGAAAGGCGCCGTGCCCATCAGGACGTTGCTCCGCCAGCTGGAAAACATGATTGACCGCGTCGACCATGGGCTGGCTGGAGCGGTAGTTGGTATCCAGATTGTCATGCCGTCCGGCGGTGGCTTCGCGGGCCTTGAGGTAGGTGAAGATATCCGCGCCGCGGAAGGCGTAGATCGCCTGTTTGGGGTCGCCGATAAGAAACAGGCCATGCTCGGGGTCATTGGCCTCGACCCGATAGATACGGTCATAGATACGGTACTGCAGGGGGTCGGTATCCTGGAACTCGTCGATCATGGCCACCGGAAACTGGCGGCGGATGACCTCGGCCAGGCGCTCGCCATTCACGCCCTGTAGCGCCGCGTCGAGCCGCTCCAGCATGTCATCGAAACCCATCTCCGCGCGCCGACGTTTTTCCTGTTCGAAACGCTGGCGAATCCAGCATGCCGCATGCCGCAAGGCCGACTGCCCCGGATCAGGCAGGTTATTCAGCGCCTCACGCAATTGGCCGAGCGCATCCAGTGCGGGGTGACTCGGCAGCTCACCGGATTTCCAGCCCTCTGCCAGTCCATCGTGGCTCAGGCGATTCCAGGCGGCATCCGGCAGCTTCAACTCTGCCAGCGCCTCGTCCGCAGCCCAGTCGCGCAGGGCTGCAAACCAGTTGCGGTAATAGCGGCTGTGAATCTTCTGCTTGTTGACCTGCCCTGCTTCAAACGCCCTGTCCAGCAGCTGCTCCAGCTCGTCGGCCCAGCTCAGCCAGGGTTGCTTCAATTCAGCCAGACGCTGAGTGCACTGCTCCAGAGCGGGCTCGATGATGTGCTGCAGTCCCTGCCCGGTGTCGTTCAGGGGCTCCTGAAACAGCACTCTGACCCGTGCGATCAGGTTATCCGGCTGCTGCCACTTCTCCACCACCCAGTGCAGCGCCGGGCCCTGCAGGCTGTAACATTGCTCGCGCCAGTAATCACGCCCCACATCCGCCAACAGGTCGCTGTGATCGGTTTCCAGTTGCTGCGCAAACAGGCTGCCGCTATCGAAGGCATGCTCGCGCAACATGCGCTGGCACCAGCTGTGAATGGTCGATACGGCGGCCTGGTCCATCCACTGGGCAGCAATGTCCAGCCGGCGAGCACATCCAGCATGGCTCTGCTCGGGATAGTCCGCCAACAGCGCCAGCAGAATCGGATCGGGCCTGGGCAGCTCGCCACGAAAAGCCTGGGCTGCTTCCACCAACCGTGCGCGGATGCGGTCACGCAGTTCGCGTGTGGCGGCATCAGTGAAGGTGACCACGAGAATCTCCGGGGGCAACAGCTCACGACTGAAACGGGTCTCGTCGTTGCCATGCCCCAGGACCAGACGCAGGTACAGAGCGGAAATGGTGAAGGTCTTGCCGGTCCCGGCGCTGGCCTCGATAAGCCGGCTGCCACGCAGCGGAAAGCGCAGCGCCAAGGGCTGGTTATGAGTGCTCATGCATCCTCTCCGGTAACGTCAACCAGGGTCAGCAACTGGTCACGGTAGGCGTCGGTCAGCGGCGCGTACAACTGCTGACTCAGCTCGGCAAACTCATCCGAAGCGCTCAGGCTGGCGAAATCGGGGTATTGCCGGCGCAGGGCGGCACTGCGCTCAACCTCACCGGTCAGTTTGAAACCGCCTTCGTAGGCCGCCTGCGCCGCCTGCGCTGCTTTCTCCTCACCGTTACTGAGAGTGTCCAGCCAGGCAAAGGCGGTGTCCGGAGCACAGGGCAGCGGCCGGCTCAATCCTTCCAGCCAGGCCGCCAACCAGACTTCCAACAGATTCTGCGCCTGCGGTGGAGGCAAGGGCTTGAAATGCAGGGTGGCATCGCCGGCCACAACCCAGGACTGCAGATTATGGCCGCTGGCCGAAGCCAGCACATGAATCACCCAATCGGCCATCAGTTGGCGCCAGCGCAGGGATTTCTTCTTGCCCAAGCGCTTGCCCGGCACCAGATTGATCCGCGCCAGTGCCTCGCTGCCCGGCGCCTTGCGGACACCGCTCAACCAGCTGGCCAGCTGCACTTGATGCTGCCCCGCCTCCAGCGCCAGCGGGTTATCGATAATCTCCGGCCATTCGGCCGCCACCGCCTGAAATCGGCGCATCTGCTCGCCCAGCGGCAGAATCAGCTGGCTGCGGGCCAGCTCGCCGAAACCGGCCAGCGGGAAACGACCCTGGCCCTGCAAGCGCGAAGCCAGATGGGTCAGCGCGTCATCCACATCCTGTTCTGCCGGCAGCGGCAGACAAGCCTGCAACAGGGTTTCGCTCAGCTGATGGTTCTGCAGGGCATCCAGGGCGAAGGGTTCATGGTCGTCGAGGCTGTCGTTGCGCTCATCCAGAAACACCTTGAGCCGGCCAGTGAAGAAGTGCACGGCTGGATTGCGCAGGAAGCGCTGCAGCTGTTCCACCTCAATCGGCGCCTCGGGCAACAGGTCGGGCAAGCGCGCGGCGATTGTGCCAACGCCTTGCACCCCGTGCATGGGCAGCCATTCGTGAGCATAGCTGAACAGCGCCTCATCACCCTGGAAGTAGTCCTTGCTGAAGGGTTGCAGAGGATGCTCCAGGGTCAGCATCGCCAGCAGCGCCTCATCACTCTCGGCGCGCCAACCGCTGGCCAGGTGATCACGCAACTGACCAACCAGTACCGAGGCCGGGCGCTCACTGTTATCGCGAATACTGCGCCCTACCCAACTGATATACAGACGCTCACGTGCCGACAGCAGGGCTTCAAGCAACAGGTAGCGATCATCTTCCCGACGCGAGCGGTCACCGGGGCGGTAATCACGGGCCATCAGGTCGAAATCCAGCGGCGGCTGGGCCCGTGGGTAATCACCGTCATTCATGCCCAGCAGGCAAATGCGTCGGAACGGGATAGCCCGCATCGGCATCAAGGTACAGACATTCACTGCACCAGCGAGAAAGCGCTGCCCCAGCTGACTCTGCTCTACGCCGGACAGCCAGGCCTCACGCACCACATTGAGCGGCAGATCATCGTTGAGTTCGACCCCGGCGCACAGCTCCAGCCACTGATCCATGGCTTCATCCAGCTGCCCCAATAAACGCTCATCGCGCTCGCTGGCCGGCAGCAGAAAGTCTTCCAGCAGTGAGCGCATACGCACGCCCCAGGTGACGGCCGGTGCTGGCTCGGCCAGCCGAGCGCAGGCTTGGTCCAGCGCTTCCAGCAGCGCCACCAGAGGGCCGATCAGCGCGGCATCCAGCCCACCGATTTCATCGTAGGGTTCGATACCGGCATAGGGATCGCCCGCACCTACTGCATAACCGAGCAACATGCGCCGCAGGCCGAAGCGCCAGGTGTTGGCTTCCAGCCCGTCCGGTAAGCCCAACGCGGCGCGACTCTCGGCATCCATACCCCAGCGGATGCCGGCACCTTCTATCCAGCGCCGCAGCGTGGGCAGTTCACTTTCCTGAATACCGAAGCGCGCGCGCAAGGCGGGCACATCCAGCAGGCTGAGTACCTCGCTCACCGGCAGCCGGCTGTCCGGCAGGCGCAGCAGTGACTCCAGTGCGATCAGCAGCGGCTCGATACCACGCTGGCCCTGGTCGGCCAGCGTGAAGGGAATGTAGCGCCGGTCATCCGGCGTATATTGGCCGAACACCGCCTGCACCGAGGGCGCATAGGCGTTGACGTCCGGCACCATGACGATGATGTCGCGCGGCTTCAGACTCGGATCAGCATTGAACCAGGCGAGCAACTGATCATGCAGGATCTCGACCTCGCGCTGGGCGCTATGGGCCAGCTGAAAGCAGATGGATTGGTCCTGCGCCACTACCGGCGGCCATTGTTCGCGGGTCTCGGCCAGCGGGCGCAGGTCAAGGATATCCGACTGCAGCTGGCCCAGCAGGTACGCCGTATCCGGCTCATCGAACAAGTCGATACGCCCACCATTGATGGCCTGAAACTGCTGCTCATAACTGGCGCGCTCATCGTGGCTGTCGAGCAGGTTGATATAGTCGCGGCCCTGCTTGCCCCACGCCGCCAATAGCGGATGAGCGTGCTGGTGGAGGATATTCTCGTCCAGCTCCAGCGGGCTGCCGGGGCGGCGTTGCTGACGTTGATACTGATGACGCAGCAGGTCCTGATCGCCGACGATATTGCCCCAGTGGTGCTGGCAGGGATTGAGCACGCAGAGCAGCACCTGACTGAATCGGCCGATGGCCGCCAGCGCCTCCAGTGTCTGTGCCGGCAGCGACGAGATGCCAAATACGATGACCCGACGCGGCAATCCAGCGGGACGCTCACTCAGTTCGGCCAGCTGGCTGACAAAGCGCGGATGGATACCCGCCCGGCTGTCCGCCAAGCGGGCCTCGCCAACGTCCTGCAACAGCGCTCGCCATAACGCAGGCTGCCAGCAGTCAGCTGCCTCCAGAGGCTTTATCCCTTCGCGGGCATGGCGAACCTGGTCGTGACCGGCAGCCCAGTCGCCCAGCCAGTCGGCGCGGTATACCTGATATTGGTCGAACAGGTCAGCCAGCCGTTCGGCCAGCTGATAGCGCTTGCGACAATCCTGATCATCGGCCAGAAAGCGCTGCAGCGGCTCGAACACCGGCTCATGCACCACCGCCGGCAACAGGCGCATCAGCCTCCAGGTCAGGGGAGCCTTGTCCAGCGGCGAGCTGGCCGGCACGGTGTCCGCTCCCAGCACGCCACGATAGGCATCCCATAGAAAGCGAGCCGGCAGTTTCACATCAAAGGCAGCAGCAATCCCGCAGCCACTGGTTTCGTCGTCGGTCACATCCGCGGCCAGGGCCTGCTTGAGCCATTGGGCGATGCCATTGCTCTGCACCAGCACCACATCGTTTTCCAACGGTCCCAGCGGATATCTGGCCACCCAGTTCACCACCAGCTGGCGCAGGCTTTCCAGGCGATTGCCATGGATGATCATGAAACCCGGTACGAGTGATTCGGCGTCCGACATGCCAGCTCCTGTGCAGCGATGAGGCGGCCGGCGATCTACACCGGCCCTTCATGCAGATAGTACCAGTCCATTGCGACATCGCGTGCCGCCAGCACACGAATGGCTGAAACTGAAGCCTGAACTCAGATCACGCTACCCAGGAAACGCCGCTCCCAGGGACTGATTTCGTCCAGAAAATGTTCCAGCTCCATGCGTTTGCATGCCAGATAGCCTTCGATGAACTCATCCGTGAATGCCTCGCGGGCCATGCTGCTGCGCTCCAGTCGACGAATCGCTCGGTGCAGAGTGCAGCTCAGACGCAGATCCTCCGGCACCTCGAATTCACCCTGGGCCGGCAGATCCGGCTCGAGCGCATGATCGATACCATATAGTCCGGCAGCCAGACTGGCTGCTACCGCCAGATAAGGATTGGCATCGGCGCCAGGCACACGGTTTTCCACACGCCGCGCATCGGGCTCACTGGCGGGTACGCGCAAGCCGGTACGGCGGTTGTCATTCGACCAGCACAGATTGTTCGGCGAGGCGTAAGTGTGGCAGTAGCGCTGATAGGAGTTGATGTTGGGCGCCATCAGCAGGATCAGATCACCCAGATGCGCCTGCATGCCGCCGAGATAATACCGGAACTCCGCCGTGGGCTGAAGACTGTCGGGGTCAGTGAAGATATTCTGCCCGCTCTGGTCCACTACACTCTGATGGATATGCATCGACGAGCCAGGCATTTTCGACAAGGGCTTGGCCATGCAGACCGCAATCAGGCCGTGCTTGAGGGCAACCTCATGCAGCAGGTACTTGAACAGGAACGTCTGGTCGGCAATCAGCAGCGGATCGTCATGGATGAAATTGACTTCATACTGACTCAATCCCATCTCGTGCATGACAGCTTCGCAGGGAATACCCAGGGCTGCCATACCGGCCTTCAATTCAGCAAAGAAGGGCTGCAGCCCGGTCACCGAACCGACGGCAAAAGCCTGACTGCCCACCTCGCGGCGACCATCCAGCCCCACTGGCGGGCGGAATGGCTGCTGCACATCGGCGTTCTGCTCGAAGAGATAGAACTCCATCTCGGTGGCCACCTTGGGTGACCAGCCCCGCGCCGCATAGTCCTCCACCACCCGCTGCAGCATGCTGCGCGAGGAAAGCTTCGATGGTGCTCCATCCATTTCCAACACCTCACACAAGGCCAGCGCCCGAGGCGTTGCCGTCCATGGCGTGATGTGCAGCTGATCAGGCAACGGGCGCAGGATGAAATCGCTGTCATCGTAGCCGTAGTAGCGTGGATCGGGATATTCGCCAGTCAGGCACTGTACCAACACCCCGTGGGCCATCTGCACCCGACGCCCCTCGATGAAATTCCGGGCATGGATCACCTTGCCGCGCGGTATTCCATTCATGTCTGGAATCAGGCACTCAACCTCACCTATGCCGTCCAGGCGCTGGGAAAGTGATTGAGTTGCGGATAGAGAGGTCATGGGGAAACACCTTGTTGGGACAGCTGCCTGCCTGGAAAAGGCAACGATATTACCGCATCGACCGCGTGGTGAATAATTTCACTGTCCATTGGCATGGCGTGCTGGCGCTGCCAATCACAATGGGATATCTTTTCTCACAAATGAATGAATATTCATTTCCAAAAAACAAGAAACAATTAAAAGGAATCGCATGAACAAGCCACACACCGGTAAATGGCTGCTAGCGCTGTTGTTACCCATATTATTGACTGGTTGTCTGAGCAGCAGCGGCGGCTCCAGCCATGACGGCACACCCGCACCGCTGTCACCCGAGCCCCCGCCGACCTATCTCGAAGCAGTGGGTATTGGTGTGACCGATCTGCAGACCGCAGTCGATTTCTATCGCGACGGGCTGGGTATGCGCGAACTCCAGCGACTGACCCGAGACAACCGCATAGAGGTAGTCATGGAGTCTGCGGATCGCCGCGGGTCACATATTCTACTGATGGAATTTACCGATGGAGTCGGCCGCAATTATCAACAGAACCCCGGAAAGCTGGTGTTCTATGCCAAAGATGCCAACGCTTTCGCCACGCGTTTCGAGGCCGCTGGCGGGCGTATCACCGCCCCGCCCAGCGCACTTCCGGATTACGACAACACCCTGGTGGGGTTTGGCCGCGACCCGGACAACAACCTGATCGAGATGGTCGGCGTTCCCTCACTGAATGACTCCTTTCTGGCTGCGGTGGGGATCGGCGTCAGCGATCTGGAGCAGGCGCACAGCCTGTACAGCGACGCGCTGGGCCTGGCCGAGCAGGAGTTTCTGCAGGTTCCCAACCTGTACGATGAGTACACTCTGCTGTCACCGGTACCCGGCGGCTCGGCACTGGTGCTGATGCATTGGACCAATGGCAGTAATCCCGACTACTTGGATAATCCGCTGAAGCTCCAGTTCGGCACCGCTGATCCTCAATTGCTGGCAGACCTGCTGGCTGAGGCCGGTGCGGATATTCTGCAGAAACCTGCGCCCACCAGCGAAGCCGGCTTAGCGCCGATCACCCTTGGCTACGTCGCCGACCACGATGGCACCCTGATCGAAATTCGCCAGTCCATTCGCTCCTACCTGGGCGCTGCTGGTATTGGTGTAGAGGATCTGACAGCCGCAGAGGCGTTCTATACCAACGGACTGGGCATGACGGTAGTCGAACGGCGCAGCCGGGAGGATCGAGACGAGACAGTATTAGCATCCGCCGATGGCACTGGATCGCAAGTGGTGCTGATGGAGTTCACTGATGGTGTGCCGCGCAACGTCAGGCGCAACCCTGGCAAGCTGGTGTTCTATATCAAGGATATGGCCAGCTACATCAATGCATTCATCACTGCCGGTGGCCGCATTACCCTGCCACCGACAACCGATCCGACACTAGGGGTGACCGTCGGCTTTGGCCGCGACTTGTACAACAATCTGATCGAAATGGTAGCTGATCCCACCGCCGAGCATTCCTACTTCGGCGCCTTCGGTATCGGCGTGAGCAATCTGGAACAGGCTCGGGCCTTTTACGTTGACCAGCTGGGTTTCCGGCAATTGATGTATCTGCCGATTCCCGGCATGTACAACGAGTATATTTTGCAGGGGTACGGCGGCTCAGCATTGGTACTGATGAACTGGACCAATGGCAGCAACCCAAACTATCAGGACAACCCAGTGAAGATGGAGATCCGCAGCATAGCACCGAGCGCGCTCGCCGAGACTGTAGAGCGCGCTGGCGGGGAGCTGATTCAGACACCTGAAGTGTCAGAAGACGAGGGTCTGACGGGGCAGCTGATTGGCTACGGACGGGACCCTGACGGCAGCCTGATCGAAATTCATCAGGCCGCCTGGGGACAGAAATAAGCGTCCGAAATCCCCCTTTGGTCTAACGAAAAATCCCCGGCCTGGGCCGGGGATTTCTATGCCACGCACGTTGTCTCAGAAACTCAACGGGCGATCGCCGTCTTCATCCTTGATCCGAGTCGGCAGGCCGATCTCATTGAGCAGATTGATGAAGGGTTTGCAGTCCAACTCTTCAACGTTGACCATCTTCTGCACATCCCAGACGCCCTGAGCGATCAGAATCGCCGCAGCAACCGGAGGTACGCCGGCAGTATAGGAAATGCCCTGGCTGCCCACTTCTTCATAGGCCTCGGCGTGGTCGGCGACGTTATAGATGAATATCTCCTTGTCCTTGCCGTCCTTCTTGCCTTTGACGATATCGCCAATGCAGGTCTTGCCGGTGTATTTCGGAGCCAGCGAGGCCGGGTCGGGCAGTACCGCCTTGACCACCTTGAGCGGCACCACTTCCAGACCTTCAGCGGTGGTGACCGGCTGTTCGGACAGCAGACCCAGGCTGTTCAGTACGTTGAACACATTGATGTAATGATCACCGAACCCCATCCAGAAGCGGATGTTCGGCACATCCAGGTTCTTCGACAGCGAGTGCAGCTCGTCGTGACCAGTCATGTAGCTGGTACGCTCGCCGACGACCGGCAGATCATCGGTGCGCTTGACCTCGAACATCTTGTTCTGCACCCACTGACTGTTCTGCCAGCTCCAGACGCGGCCGGTAAACTCACGGAAATTGATTTCCGGGTCAAAGTTGGTAGCGAAGTAATGGCCATGATCGCCGGCGTTGATATCGATGATGTCGATATCGCTGACGCTGTCGAAATGCTCGACCCCGAGTGCCGCATAGGCGTTGACCATACCCGGATCAAAGCCTACGCCGAGAATTGCGGTGACGCTGTTCTCTGCACACAGCTCGCGGCGCTTCCACTCATAGTTGGCATACCACGGCGGCGTTTCACAGATCTTGTCCGGGTCTTCGTGGATGGCCGTGTCGAGGTAGGCGGCGCCCGTCTCGATACAGGCCTGCAAGACCGACATGTTAATAAAAGGTGATCCGACGTTGATGACCAGTTGCGACTGTGTCTTGGCAATCAGAGCCTTGGTCGCTTCGATATCGAGCGCATCCAGAGCATGGGCTTGCAATTCACCGGCAGTTTTCAGGCTGCCCTTTTCCCGCACGCTGTCGACTATTTCCTGACACTTCCCGACAGTACGCGAGGCGATATGGATGTTACCCAGCACGTCATTATGCTGCGCACACTTGTGCGCGACGACCTGAGCCACTCCTCCGGCACCAATAATCAGAACGTTTCTCTTCATTACTTTTCCTCTGAATGCCTCCTCGGCTTGTACATGACCTCAGGAGAGGGCACTTACAAAATCTTCGAATCCGAATTCCCGCACCAATTCAACCTCACCGTCGAGCTGGCGTACGGCAATAGATGGCATCTTTACGCCATTGAACCAATTCTTCTTTACCATTGTGTAGCCTGCAGCATCGATGAACGAAAGACGGTCACCTACCTGCAGTTCGCGATCAAATTTGAACTCGCCGAAAATATCACCGGCCAGGCAGGACTTGCCGCAGACCATATATTCATGGGCGCCATCACAGGACTCCATTCTGGCCGGCTGACGATAGATCAACAGATCCAGCATGTGCGCTTCAATGGAGCTGTCGACCACCGCCAGCTGCTTGCCGTTATACAGCGTATCCAGCACCGAGACTTCGAGTGAGGTGCTCATGGTGATGGCTGCTTCACCCGGCTCCAGATACACCTGCACGCCGTACTGCTCGGAGAATTGCTTCAGACGGGCGCAGAACTGATCCAGCGGATAGTCGTCGCCGGTGAAATGAATCCCACCGCCCAGGCTGACCCACTGTACCTGCTTCAGCAAGTCACCGAAGCGCTCCTCGATCTGCTGCAACATGCTGTCGAACAGGGCGAAATCACTGTTCTCGCAATTGTTATGGATCATGAAACCGGAGATCTGGTCGATCACCTGCGCCACTTTCTGCGCATCCCATTCACCCAGCCGACTGAACGGACGCGCCGGATCCGCAATCAGCCAGTCGGAACTGCTGACCTGCGGGTTGAGTCGCAGACCGCGGGTGTGATTTGCAGAAGTCTCGGAAAAACGCTGCAGCTGGCTGATGGAGTTGAAGATGATCTTGTCCGAATGGGCCAGAACCTCTTCAATTTCATCATCGGCATAGGCCACGCTATAGGCATGGGTTTCACCAGCGAATTTGAGCTTGCCGAGTTTGACCTCGTACAACGACGAGGACGTAGTACCATCCATGTACTCCTGCATCAGGTCGAAAACCGACCAGGTAGCAAAGCACTTGAGCGCCAACAAAGCTTTGGCGCCGGAGTGCTCGCGCACATAGGCGATTTTTTCCATGTTGCGCTGCAGTTTGATCTTGTCGATCAGGTAATACGGCGTCTTGATCACGGTGTCACGGCCCTCGAGTTCGCCGGGCACGGAGCCAGGCAATTACGCAAACGGCCAATTATAGTGCAAAGGGAACTGTGCTTCGAGGGAATTTGGTCGGCGACAGTTTTGATTCAGCACGACGTGTTTCGGAAACAGCCCGGGGCAGAGCGCCCCGGGCTGAAGGGATCAGAAGTTGTAGCGTAGGCCGATGGAGGCCATATCAGATCATGGCAGCCGGATCATCCAGCTCTCCGATCGCCCAGCGTATCGCTTCCGGCGCCTGCTCCTCATGGCCGAAGATATGGGCTACTCGTGGCGCAGCAAAACAGTGGTCGCCCCTGGAAGGCTGCCAGCTGTTGAATTGCGCGTGAGTGATGCCAACTTCCCAGTGTTCCTGCGCCTCCCAGCCAACGGGTGACAGCTCCAGACGCACCTCGGCACCCACCAGACTGATTGATTCGATACACAGCGGAAGGTTCGCGTGCGCAGCCGGCATGCTCTGCAGGCTGACTTCATGCGGACGCATGAACAGTTGCGCCGCCTGCTCTGTCGCATCGGCAGGCAGCCGCACCCATGCATCGCCCTGGCTCAGCAATGAACCCTGCTGCTCTCCAGCGAAGACATTCACATGGCCGAGGAAGTCGAACACAAAGCGACTGGTTGGCTCGGCGTACAACTGCTGCGGTCTATCCACCTGCTCGATCCGCCCAGCACTCATCACCGCCACCTGATCGGATAGCTCCAGTGCCTCTTCCTGGTCATGGGTGACAAACACGCTGGTGAAATGAAACTCCGCATGCAGAGCGCGCAACCAACGGCGCAAATCCTTACGCACCTTGGCATCCAGGGCGCCGAAGGGCTCATCCAGCAACAGGATCTGTGGCTTCATCGACAAGGCGCGCGCCAGGGCAATACGCTGCTTCTGGCCACCGGACAGCTGTGCCGGATAACGCTCCGCCAGCTGACCGAGCTGGACCATCTCCAGCAACATGTCGACGCGCTTGCGAATCTCCGCAGCAGGTGGTCGCTCTCGTGCAGGCAGCACCTCCAAACCAAACGCCACGTTCTGCGCTACCGTCATATGCCGGAACAGCGCGTAATGTTGAAACACGAAACCGACCTTGCGTTCCCGCACATGCAAGTTGGTGACGTCTTCACCATGAAAGAGAATTCGTCCGCTATCTGCGGTTTCCAGACCGGCAATGATGCGCAGCAAGGTGGTCTTGCCCGATCCGGATGGCCCCAGCAGGCCCACCAGCTGACCATCCGGGATGTCCAGCGATATGTCCTTCAGTGCCTGAAAGGAGCCAAAATGCTTGCTAATACCTTCTATGGAAATACTCATCAGCGATTATCCGATTGTTCATTCAGAGGGGCACGCTGACGGGCCTGCCGCCACTCCACAAAACTTTTCACAATAATGGTCAGCAGTGCGATACCGGCCAGCAACGATGCACTGGCAAAGGCGCCGACGACGTTGTAATCCTGATACAGCAGCTCGACGTGCAATGACAGGGTGTTGGTCTGACCACGAATGTTGCCCGACACCACAGACACAGCGCCAAACTCACCAACCGCCCGCGCATTGGTCAGCACCACCCCATACAACAGCGCCCACTGAATATTTGGCAGGGTGACCCGCCGGAACAGTTGCCAGCCGGTGGCGCCCAACACCACACCGGCCTCTTCCTCCTCGCGCCCCTGCTGCTGCATCAGCGGGATCAACTCGCGGGCGACAAAGGGACAGGTCACGAAGACTGTTACCATCACAATGCCCGGCCAGGAGAACATCAACTGCACATCCTGATCCATCAGCCAGCTGCCCAACCAGCCATTGCTGCCATACAGCAGCAGATACAGCAGGCCGGCGACCACCGGCGATACAGCGAAGGGTATGTCGATCAGCGTGATCAACGCCTTGCGTCCGGGGAAGTCGAAGCGCGTAACCAGCCAGGCCAGCAGCACCCCGAAAACCAGGTTGATGGGCACTGTCAGTGCCGCCACCATCAAGGTCAACCCGATAGCGTGCAGGGTGTAGCTGTCGGTCAGGTTGGCCCAGTAATTGACGCCGCCTGCGGCGAATGCCTGGGTGAAGATGACGATCAACGGGATGACCAGCATCAACATGGTTACCAGCATGGCCAGACCGATCAATGACCATTTCACCCAGGACTGATCACCTGCGCGCATTGTTTTGCGTTCATGCATGCTCGTTACCGTCCGTGCAGCCGGCGCAGATAACGCGCCTGCCATAGATTGATACCCAGCAGCAGAATCAGCGAAGCGATCAGCACCACCGAGGCGATAGCACTGGCAGCAGCTGCATCGAATTCCTGCAGTCGCACAAAGATCATCAGACTGATGATCTCACTGACGTAGGGCATGTTGCCGGCGATGAAGATCACCGCACCGAATTCACCAAGGCTGCGGGTGAACGACAAGGCGACACCGGTCATCAATGCCGGCCACATCGCCGGGAACAGTATTCTGCGAAACACCGTCCAGTCAGAGGCTCCCAGACTGACTGCTGCTTCTTCATCTTCGGGTGCCAGGTCTTCCAGAACCGGTTGAACCGTTCGCACTACAAAAGGCAGGCTGGTGAACGACATTGCCACTATGATGCCCAGCGGCGTGAAAGCCACCTTGATGCCCAGGGCAGTGAAAAACTGCCCGTACCAGCCATCAGCGGTAAACAAGGCGGTCAAGGTAATCCCCGCGACCGCCGTAGGCAGTGCAAATGGCAGGTCGATCAGCGCATCCATGATGCGCTTGCCGGGAAAGTCATAGCGCACCAGCACCCAGGCCAGTAACAGACCAACCAGCCCATTGATTACCGAGGCGATCGCAGCAGTCCAAAGGGTTACCTTGTAGGATGCCACCACCCGTTCATCTGTGACGACCGCCCAGTATTGCTCCCAGCCCATACCGGTGGTCTGCATGATCAGGCCAGTGAGGGGCAACAACAGGACAATGCTGATGAAGAACAGTGAGACACCGAGGCTCAAAGCAAAACCCGGCAAGACACGCTTGCCGGGTTGGCTGGAACGGCCCGGTAACAGACCGGAGAAAGATCGATTCATCTGAAAACTATTTTACCGACGTTGAAGTTGGTCAAGTTTACCACCACTGGCGAAATGGACCTTCATGACATTTTCCCAGCTACCGCCAATCTCCTCCACCGGCAACAACTCGACTTCCGGAAACTGCTCAGAGAACTCAGCTTTCACCGTCTCGTTGTGCACACGGTTGTAGAAGCCGGCAATCAGACGCTGTGCATCTTCGGAATACAGCCCTTCCAGATAGGCCTTGGCCAGCTCTTCGGTGCCGTTGTGCTTAACGCTCTTGTCGATCCAGGTCACTGGGAACTCGGCGAGGAAGCTGATTTTCGGCACGACCACTTCATAGTCTTCATTTTGCGCGGCAATATTGTTCACTTCCGACTCGAAGGTCAGCAGTACGTCACCGATACCGCGCTCCACGAAGGTGGTGGTTGCACCACGTCCGCCGGTATCGAATACCGCCACATTGCCCAACATGGTGCGGAGGAAGCCATCAATCGCTTCCTGATCATCGCCATAGGTTTTCTGTGCATAGCCCAATGCGGCCAGATAAGTATAGCGACCATTGCCGGAGGTTTTCGGATTGGGAAGTACCGAGCTCACATCGTCACGGGCCAAGTCGTCCCAGTTCTGAATGTTCTTCGGATTACCCTTGCGCACCAGGAAAGCCATGGTCGAATAATAAGGCGAGCTGGCATTGGGCAGTCGATCGCGCCAATCTTCCGGAATAAGGTTGCCGCGTTCATGCAGGATGTCGACATCGGTCACCTGGTTATAAGTAACCACATCCGCCCGCAGCCCCTGAATGATGGCTTGTGCCTGGCGAGAGGAGCCCGCATGCGACTGCTTGATCTCAACGGTCTTGCCGGTCTCTTTCTGCCACTGTTCGGTGAACAGCTCGTTGTAGGCAGAGAATAATTCACGGGCAATATCGTAGGATGAGTTGAGCAGCTCCTGATCTGCCGCCTGGGCGTGACCAACGGACAGACCGACGCTTAACATCAGCGCCCCACCGAGACGACTAGCTCGCTTGAACAGGGAACGGTTGGTGGTCATACATCCTCCAGGCAGATTACTGCTATTGATTAATCAGGCCGAAGAGCATAACGAAGACGCCTGCATATAACAATATATGCGTTATACCGTTTTGCTTATGACTCCAAACGATAAGGAATAAGTGTTTATAGATCCTGAAAGGACAAAGAGAAACACCCCGACCTGTTTCCAGATCGGGGTGTTTCGGTATAGCGCTTGACGATGACCTACTCTCACATGGGGAAACCCCACACTACCATCGGCGA
>NZ_JABUYN010000023.1:0-31803 GCF_014897305.1 Pseudomonas sp. FME51
AGCGTGTCGCTATTTTCCGTAGACGATTAAACGTAACGTTACCTCATTATGCGAACTAATGGATAAGCGAGCATTCCAGCGTTATCGTATATCCGATATTAGCCATTATCGGATATTGCATATGTGTTAATCTGTGCACCTGCTTAATCATGTCTGTGACTCTGGATCGTTTCGTCATGTCCCAACCGGTTCCCTTGTTCGATACCTACAAGAACTTCCAGTTTCTCACCCGGCATAATCTGGACGGCGAATTGCCCGCCGCTCTGGCTGCGTTCGAGAAATTCGCCAATCCCGACGAGGCCATGGATGGTTATTCCGTGGTCAAGCTGTTCCTGAAATCCTACGCAGCCAATCAGGCCACGTTCAACAGCTACCGCACCCATGTCGAGCGTCTGTTGCTGTGGTCCTTGCTGGTGTGCCAGAAGCCTATCTTGCATCTGCGCCGTCAGGACGCTGAGGCGTTTCTGGAGTTTTGCCTCAATCCGCCTGAAAACTGGGTCGGTCCGGTGACCAAGTCGCGTTTTGTGCGTATCGGTGGCCGCAAGAAAGCCGAATCCGACACCTTCGTGATCAATCCTGACTGGCGTCCGTTCAATTACACGGTAAGCAAGGCGACGCGCAAACTGGCTGATGAAACCGACTCCAGAATGCCGGAGGTTCAGGCCTATCAGATGTCGCAGACCACCATTGCCCAGGTGTTCACTGTTTGCGGGAGCTTCTACCAGTTCTGTATCGATGAAGATTACACGGACGCCAACCCGTTCCGCGCGGTCAAGCAGAAATCCCGGTACAAGCAGAGTGTGGTTTCTCAGGTGACCAGCCGCTCGTTGACCCAGCTGCAATGGGAGTTCGTGATCGAAACCGCCGAATACATGGCTGACCAGGAGCCTGAATTCCACGAACGTACCTTGTTCATTCTTACCACGCTGTTTTCGATGTACTTGCGGGTGTCGGATCTGACTGGGCGGGATAATTGGCAACCGACCATGGGCAGTTTCAAGAAAGCCGGTGATAACTGGTGGTTTCATGTAGTGGGAAAAGGCAACAAGGCAGCCAAAGTGAGTGTCCGCGATAGCTATCTGCCCTATCTTGTCCGTTATCGCACCAGCCTGGGGTTGACTGACCTGCCCTACCCTGGCGAACAAACGCCGCTGCTGTCTTCGTTGGATGGCCGCACGGGCTTGTCTGGTCGACGGATACGGGAATTGATCCAGATGGTGTTTGATGCCGCTTGCTCGCGCATGATCGAGGAAGGATTGCAGGAGGATTGTGATGCTTTGCGGGCAGCCAGCCTGCATTGGTTACGGCACACCTCGGCGACACTGGATGCGCCGTTCAGAGACATGAAAGATCTGCAGGCAGATCTACGCCATGAAAGCCTGTCCACCACCCAGGACAGTTATTACGACTCGTTGGATGACCAGCGGGCCAGTTCGATCAAGGCGATCCCCATCAAGGGTCGCTAGGATACAGGGTGCTGCACTCAGGCAGCACCCTGTAACCGCAAATCTGCTTCAGTTGCTCAGGACAGAGCAGCCAGCGCCTTGTCGTAATCTGGCTCGTCGCCGATTTCCGATACCAGTTCGCTGTGCAGTACCTTGTCGTTCTCATCCAGCACCACCACGGCGCGGGCAGCCAGACCGGCCATGGGGCTGTCTTCGATGGCGACACCATAATTGCGGATGAACTCACCGCCGCGCAGCGTCGACAGGTTCACCACATTGTCCAGGCCTTCAGCGGCGCAGAAACGCTTCTGGGCAAAGGGCAGATCGGCGGAGATGCACAGCACTACAGTGTTGGGCAGGTCAGCGCCCTTGCTGTTGAAGGTGCGGACCGAGGTGGCGCAGGTCGGGGTGTCCACGCTGGGGAAGATGTTCAGGATCTTGCGCTTGCCGGCGAACGAGGACAGGCTTTTGTCGGACAGGTCCAGGCCAACCAGGCTGAATGCCGGCGCGTTGTCGCCCGCGGTGGGAAACTGGCCGCCAACGGTAACCGGATTGCCATGCAATGTAACATTCGACATTTGAAACTCCTTCAATCTCGCAAGTGATGCATCAGAAATCGATGCGGTAGAAAAAATCCAGTGAACTGGCCAGGCCGCCCACTGCTTCCAGGTACAGCCGTTTGGTCAGATCGTAACGCAGCGCCAATTGATTTGCCTGCTCGAATACCCCTACACCATAGCGCAAACTCAGCTTTTCGGTGATATAACCGGTTGCCACAACGCTGGTAGTCAGGCCGCTACCTTCCGTATCGAGTTGGAAGTCTTCGATACCCAGTGAACCTGCAATACTCTTTGCCACCGGTGTGCTGCCGGCCATGCCCAGCGCCAGTGCCGCCTGGCCCAGAATATTGCTATCGCCGCTGTCGGCGCCCAGAGGACGGCCGAGGATCAGATAGGACAGGGCCTGTTCCTGAGCCATGGTCGGCTCTGCGAAGACCTCAGATAAAGGTGCGTCGGCTGGACCGGTCAGACGCAACCCGGCGATGACATCATCAACCCTGCGGATGGCTTCGATATCCAGATAAGGTTTACTGACCGGGCCAGCGAACAGAATCTGTGCACGGCGCAGCTCCAAGCGTTGACCGTAACCCCGGAAGCGACCATCAAGGATATTCAAGTCCCCGCTGGCAGTCATGTTTTCCCTGATCTGCAATAGCCCGCTGAGCCGTCCGGTAAGACCGAAACCGCTGAAATGCAATTGATCGCCGATCGCCAGCTGGATATCAGCGGTGATGCCCATCGGTAAGGCTTCTTCCATTTCCTCGGTGGCACCGATGATTTCCGCATCAGCCGAGACTCTGACCGCTGCGGGCGGAAGCTCACGCACAGTAATCTCACCCTCGGGAATCGCGATGGTGCCGGTGAGATTGAGATTGTTGTCAGCCAGCCCGATATGCAGGTCGGGGCTGGCCAGAAGATCTGCGTAGGGATCGACCCGAATAGGCAGATTGTTGCCGGTCAGGCTGATATCCACGGTCAGAGAGGGAGCCCAGGCAGCGGTACCCGCAAGCCTGCCCTGCCCCTCGCCACTCTGCCATTGACCATCGATGTCCGCCTGCTGCCCCGCTATGCCGACACGTACCTGGAGTTGTTCAAAACTGACCGGCAGTTCTGGACCGCTGATCTGGCCATCGATCAGACGGATCTCGCCATCGATCTGCGGCTCGGTCAATGTGCCTGCGATCATGCCGTTGCCGATCAGGTCACCGCTGAGTGTGTCCACCTGGGGCAAAAAGGGTCGCAGAATGTCCAACTGCACATCAGAGAGATGGAAGCGGCCATCGAGGCGTTGAGCGCCGCCAGGATCGGCAATATCCGCCTGCACATCGAGGTTGCCAAGCCCCTCGCTGACCAATTGCAGGCGGCTACGAGCCTGTGCCGGGTCAAGCTGGGCGGTGAACTCCAGCGTCTCGTAGGGGAAGGTCAGCTCCTGATCCGGGGTGCTGACTCTGAGTTCGCCGTCACGGCTGCTGACCACCACATTGGCGCGAGGTTTTGCATCCACAGCCTGACGGAACTGCGCTTCGGCATTCAGTGTCGCATCCCAGATGAAGTCTTCCGGCAGCCACTCCTGCAGCGATGCCAGCGGGAAATCGGTGAGCCTCAGGTCCAATTGCCGGTCGGGCATCAGCTTCTGTTCACCGTTGAAGCACAGCTGACTGGTCAGATGGCTCCAACAGTGCGCGCCCAACCGCAGCTCACCTCTGGACAGTCGATAGCTCAGCGCCGCCGGCTGGTTCAGTTGCCAGACCATCTCCTCGGCAGCAAGGGTGCTGTCATGTAGCTGCCCTTGCCAGCGCTGTTCATCCAGGCTGCCGGACAACCGCGTATCGAGCTCAACCACACCACCTTGCAGGTCCAGAGCAAGATGATGCCTGGCTCGCGTACCATCTAACGTCAGACTGAGATCACCCAACCGGGTATTGCCACTGCGTAGCCGCCTGGCTGACAGATTGAGAGTGCCGGGCAGCTGTTTGTTGAGCGTGACTCGCCCATCGACAGCCAACCCGGTCAGGCCGACGTCCTCGTAACCCAGTCGGTCGCCCTGCAATGCCAGGGTCAGCTCAGGTTCACTCGCCGATCCAGAGGCCAGCGTGGTTCCGGACAGGCTGCCACTCAGCCCCGGCCAAAGGGTGGCCAGCTGTGCCAGTTCGATATCGAACTGGCCATTTACTGTCTCTCCCCACTGCCCTCCGCCGGTGATGCTGTTAGCCCCCTGACGCAACAGCAGATCCTCGACCCGCCAACCGGTGTCTGCACTGGCCAGCGCACCAGACAAGGCCAGCGGCTGCCCTCGCAGTGTGCCGTCCAGGTCCCAATCTGCGGCCAGCTGCAGCTCTCCTGCCGCGAGAGTACCGGTACTGGTGACAGGGCCATTGAGCGAGCCGGGCAGCTCGGCAACGAACATCTGCGGGTTCAGTTCCTCAAGTAACAGGCTGACATCCCAGGCGATATCCTCAAGCAAGGTCACTACACCTTGCCCGGTCAGACGTCCTTGATCGGTGATCAGCGTCAAGGGCGCAATGGTGACCTTCTCGGGCGTGCCGGCCAAGGCAAGTGCGAGATCGGCATCACGACCACCGACGCCGCCAAGCTGGGCCTGCAACGCAGAATCGAATTGATCATCATGAAGGTTGGCGTTGAGGTTCAACTGACGGATTTCCAGCGGCCCGATATCCTGTGGGTACAGCCATTGCCATGGGAACTGCTGCATAGCGAGGCTGGCATTCGCCGTCAGAACGTCCGACCAGTCGGCGTTGGCAGCAAGGGTCAGCTCCCGCTCCGGCTGGCCCGTCACGCCCAATCGCAGATTCAGACCGGAAACGCCCGTCGTCATGACCTGTCCCTGTAGATTCAGGTCGATCGTCCCTCCCTCACCCGGCATGCTGCTGATGGCCCGCAGGGCAATGCCCTCCTCCAGATTGCCTTCGAGGTTCACCACCGGGTTGGTCAGGGTCAAGGTGCTGGGTAAGGATTCCAGCGCGAGAAAGGATTCACCTTGCCACTGGGCCGAGAGAGGTAATTCGGCGAGCAACGGCTGGGCATTGAGCGTCAGTACCCCTGGCAGGTAGCCGGTGCTGCGTGCTTCCAATTCCAGTTCTGCCGCGCTGCCACCGAGGCGGGCACGCAGCTCCCAAGGGCGATTATCCACCGCGGGCAGATCCAGATCAGCCAGCACGCGCAGCGGCCAATCACCGCTCATGCGTACATCGCCCTCGAGCTCCCACGTCAGATCAGGGCCGGTGCCGCTGAAATGGGTTATATGCAGTTGATCGCCGCTGGCATGGGCCTGCAGGGAAATATCAGTGAGTAGCGCCTGCTCGTCATTCAGCCACAGGCTGCCGATCCGTGCTTCTTGCAGCTGCATGCCCATTGGCAGATGGAGGTTGGGCAGACTGATGTCCTGTCGGGGTTCGCTGGGGCTGCCATCCGGTGTGGTCAGAATGCTGATGCGCTCTGCGCTGAGCAGATCGATGCACAGGCGTCGCCCGGCCAGGCAATCCGGGGACCAGAAAAACTCGACGTTCTCAATGCTTACGTCGATTCCAGTGTCTTGCCAGCCGATGCTGGCGAATTCCCAACCACGCCAGAGCTGGCCACCGGAAAACTCAAGCTGCAGGCGCGGCTCCAGTTCTGGCAGTTTTGCCATCAGCCAGCGATTGACACCTTCGTTTGACAGCAGAGCCGCAAGCAACAGCACCAACAACAGAGGCACGATCAGCAGAATCAGCAGGCCGCGCAGCAATGCCTTGAGCAGAAACCGTGTCACAGTTCAGCCCCCATGGAGAAATGCAGGCGAATACCTTCATCGGGATCGCTCACGGATTTGGCCAGGTCCAGGCGAATGGGGCCGACCGGCGAGACCCAGCGGATACCGACGCCGGCGCTGGTTTTCATCGGGTCTTCCCAACTGTCTACCGCGTTACCGTGATCGACAAACACGGCTGCACGCCATTTCCGGCGAAACTCATATTGGTATTCCGCACTGGTTGCCAGCAGGTAGCGCCCGCCGACCCGCTCTCCGGTTTCGTCGGTCGGTGCAAGAGTTCGATAATCATAGCCACGCACGCTCTGATCACCACCGGCAAAGAAACGCAACGACGGGGGCACGCTGGCAAAGCCATCGCTGGCAATACCACCGAGCTGTGCCCGGGCCAGAAAACGGTGATTGTCCCACAGCGTATACAGCCCCTTGGCCGCCATATTCAGCCGAAGAAAGTCGATATCAGACAGTACCCCCGCTTTGGCGCCCTGCAGATCCATCATCAGACTGTAGCCCTGACTGGGGTCCATGCTGTCGTCACTGATGGTGCGTTGAAAACCGAGGCTGGGGATCAGCAAGGTGCTGCGCCCGGAGTCGCTACCCAAGGAGTAGCGCTCCTGTTCCAGACGTAAACCTATGCTGCGGTTCCAGCCGTTATCCAGCCGCCGCTGAAACAGTCCACCGACAACCATGGTCTGACTTTCGGTATCGTCGATGTGTTCACGCTGCCAGCCGGAGAAAAAACGCAGGTGACTGGATTGAGGCGGTGTGAGAGGTATTTGGTACCAGGATGTCACCTTCTGTCGTGGCTCGGACAGTTCCAGCTCGGCACCGCGACTGTGGCCCCGGGAGTTGAGCCAGTGTTGCTTCCAGTCCGCCTTCGCTCGGGGACCAACGTCCGTGGAAAAACCACCACCAAAGCCAAGCGAATGGGGATCACGCTCCTTGAGTTCAGCGCGCACCGGGATCTCGCCGGCCACTGCCTGATCCGGTGGGGCTGACACCTGCACTGCCTCGAAGTAACCACTGGACAGCAGTTCACGATTGAACTCGGCGATCAGGTCGGCATCGTAGGGCACACCGGGGCGAAAAGGCACCATGCGTTGCAGCAGGTCAAGATCGAATGGTGTGTCTGAGAAGCTTACCGCGCCCAGACGATAGCGGTCACCGGTGTCATAACGAAGAATGACATCGGCAAGGTTTTCTTCCACGTCGATCAGCAGGCGATTTTCCAGAAACTCACCGGAGAAATAGCCATAACGTAACGCTTGGTTCTCCAGCAGGGATTTGGTGTCTTCATAATGGCCGTGATGCAGTTGCGCGCCGGGCATCAGATGGCGACTGCGAGGAAAACGAAAGTAGTCGGCATCCCGACCTGAGCCGCTTATCTCAAGGGTTACCTCATCCAGCAGCACCGGCTCACGCAGAGTCACCTCCAACAACAATACCGGCTCGGCATCGGAGCCGGTCACGCGGGGGCGTATCCGGGCATGGTAATAGCCCAGCGCCTGAAGCGCGCTGATTGCCTGCTCCCGGCTGGAGCGAGCCAGGCGCCACATATCTTCCCGGCTGGAGGCTGAAACCGGTCCGATGAAGGCCTCTATGTTCTTTCTAGCCGCATCGTTGCGCGGCTCCACCTTCACTTCCAGCTCGGCGCGTGCGGCTGCGGTGAGCAAGAGCAGCACCAAGAGCGTAAGAAAACGGACCATATTCTGTTCCAGCATCAAGTCTGTACCGCAGGACGCGATAACAAATCATCGGGGGATGCTAACATGATGACCGTTTCAGGCCGATAGGCATCCCGGCTTCTTCGTGTTATCAGGATAGGAATTGTGATGAAAGTTGTCTCGTTCAATATCAATGGCTTGCGCGCCCGTCCGCATCAGTTGCAGGAAATCGTCAACAAGCATGCACCCGACGTGATAGGTCTTCAGGAAACCAAGGTGGATGACCCGGCCTTTCCGCTGGAATCGGTTCAGGCGCTGGGTTATCACGTGCATTTTCACGGTCAGAAAGGTCACTATGGGGTTGCCTTGCTGACGCGCGAGGAGCCGTTGTGGGTGCGCAAAGGCTTTCCCGGCGACGGTGAAGAAGCCCAATGCCGAATGATCAGCGCTGCCCTGCCCTGCGCGGACGGTACGCCGCTGATCGTCTTCAATGGCTATTTCCCCCAGGGGGAAAGCCGTGACCACCCGATCAAGTTTCCGGCCAAGAACAAGTTCTATGCTGACCTTCAGGCGCATCTGCAGGATTTCAATACTGATCAGCGACTCGTGGTCATGGGGGATGTGAACATTTCGCCGCAGGACAGCGATATTGGTATCGGTGAAGCCAATGCCAAGCGCTGGTTGCGCACCGGAAAATGCAGTTTCCTGCCCGAGGAACGTGAATGGCTGCAGAAACTCAAGGACTGGGGGTTGGTTGATACTTTCAGGCATATGAACCCTGACGTGACAGACCGTTTCAGCTGGTTTGACTACCGCAGCCGAGGATTTGAAGACACACCCAAGCGCGGTCTGCGCATCGATCTGGTGATGGCCAGCCGAGGGCTGATCGATCACTGTGTCGATACCGGTATCGACTACGACATCCGGGGGATGGAAAAACCCTCAGATCATGCCCCGGTCTGGGCCAAGTTCTCCATCTGAAGCAGCATGCTGACGGGGTCTGACCCCGCCAGCATATCCGGCCCCTGTCAGGCCATTTCCTCTTCTGGTACGTCCAGTACCAATTCGCCGTCCCGCAGCGTGACATGCACCGTTCCGCCATGCTCGGCGAGATCGCCAAACAGGATCTGTTCAGCCAGCGGTCGCTTGATCTTGTCCTGAATCAGACGCGCCATTGGGCGGGCGCCCATCAACGGATCATAGCCATGCTCCACCAGCCAGTCACGCGCGCTTTCGTCCACATCCAGCAGCACATGCTTGTCTTCGAGCTGCGCCTGCAGTTCGGTGAGGAACTTGTCCACCACGAACTTGACGCTGTCGTGATTGAGCCGGCCGAACTGGATGATGGTATCCAGGCGGTTGCGGAACTCGGGAGTGAAGGTCTTCTTGATCACTTCCATGGCATCGGTGGAGTGGTCCTGCTTGGTGAAGCCGATGGATGACCGCGCCATGGATTCCGCGCCGGCGTTGGTGGTCAGCACAATGATGGCATTACGGAAATCCGCCTTGCGCCCATTGTTATCAGTCAGCGTGCCATGGTCCATGACCTGCAGCAGCAGGTTGAACACTTCCGGATGAGCCTTCTCGATCTCGTCCAGCAACAGAACGCAATGCGGCGTCTTGTTGATGGCCTCGGTGAGCAGGCCGCCCTGATCAAAACCGACATAACCCGGAGGTGCGCCGATCAGGCGTGACACTGTGTGTCGCTCCATGTACTCGGACATATCGAAGCGCAACAGCTCCACCCCGAGACTCTTCGCCAGTTGGCGAGTCACTTCGGTCTTGCCCACACCGGTAGGACCGGCGAACAGGAAGGAACCCACTGGCTTGTCCGCTGACTTCAGCCCAGCACGGGACAGCTTGATCGCCGTACTCAGCGAATTGATAGCCTCATCCTGACCGAATACCACCAGTTTGAGATCACGCTCGAGGTTCTTCAGCAGTTCCTTGTCGCTGGTGGAAACATGCTTTGGCGGGATTCGCGCGATCTTGGCCACAATAGCTTCTACTTCGGCCACATCAATGTACTCGGGACGCTCTTCCTGCGGCTTCAGACGCTGATACGCGCCGGCCTCGTCAATGACGTCGATTGCCTTGTCCGGCATGTGTCTATCATTGATGTATCGATCAGCCAGCTCGGCGGCGGCTCTCAACGACTCGTCGGTATAGCGGATGGCGTGGTGATCCTCGAAACGACTGCGCAGCCCCTTGAGAATCTGGATGGTGTCGCTGACGGAAGGCTCAACCACATCGACTTTCTGGAAACGCCGAGCCAACGCACGATCTTTCTCGAAGATGCCGCGGAACTCCTGGAATGTGGTTGAACCGATGCAGCGTATTTCGCCGGACGACAGCAGCGGCTTGAGCAGGTTGGACGCATCCATCACGCCGCCTGAAGCCGCGCCCGCACCGATGATGGTGTGGATCTCGTCGATGAACAGGATTGCCTGCGGGCGTTTCTTGAGCGCCTTGAGCAGCGCCTTGAAGCGCTTCTCGAAATCCCCGCGATATTTGGTTCCTGCCAGCAGCGCGCCGAGATCCAGCGAGTAGACCACGGCGTCGGTGAGGATATCCGGCACCTCACCGTCAACGATGCGTTTGGCGAGGCCTTCAGCAATAGCGGTTTTACCCACGCCTGCCTCACCGACCAGCAGCGGATTGTTTTTGCGCCGCCGCACCAGAATCTGCGCTACCCGCTCAACTTCAGAGGCGCGCCCCACCAACGGGTCAATCCGTCCCAGCCGGGCCTGTTCGTTCAGGTTACTGGCGTAGGATTCCAGCGGGTTGTTGGCGGCAACCGTTTCGCCAGCCTCCTCGTCCATGTTTTCCTGGTCGACCTGCATGCTTTCGCTGTCGTCAGCCACCTTGGAAATCCCATGGGATATGAAGTTGACGATATCGATACGCGCGATATGTTGCTGCTTGAGGAAGAATACCGCCTGACTTTCCTGTTCGCTAAAGATCGCCGCCAGTACATTGGCGCCGTTGACTTCGCCCTTGCCCGAGCTCTGCACATGAAATACAGCACGCTGCAGAACCCGCTGGAAGCCGAGCGTCGGTTGGGTTTCACGCTCACTATCCTGAGCAGGAATCAGCGGTGTGGTGGATTCGACGAATTCCACCAGATCGCGGCGAAGCCGGTCCATATCAGCTCCGCAGGCACGCAGAACCGCCAACGCCGCCTGATTGTCGAGCAACGCAAGTAACAGATGCTCGACCGTCATGAATTCGTGGCGTTTACTGCGCGCATCCTTGAACGCCAAGTTCAGGGTGATCTCCAGATCTCTATTAAGCATATTGCCCCCTCATGCGACTCTGGTCGCTTTATTACGCTTCGCGTTCTATCTGACACATCAACGGGTGCTGGCATTCCCTGGCATATTCATTTACCTGGGCGGCCTTGGTTTCGGCAACGTCTCGTGAATAGACCCCACAAACCGCTCTGCCCTCAGTATGGACCCTGAGCATGATCTGTGTAGCCTTTTCCCGGTTCAGCATGAAAAAGGTCTCCAGAACCTCCACTACAAAATCCATAGGTGTGTAGTCATCATTGAGCATGATGACCTGATAGCGCGCGGGCGGCTGTAATTCCGGCTTCCCGGTTTCGACCGCCAGGCCATCACCTTCCTCGTGTTCCGGTTGACCGGGGCTTTGCATAAAAGTTAATTGAATTTCCATCGTTGCAAACATCTTATGTGTCACTGGTGGATATGAGGCTACAGGTAAAATGTGCGCTGGTACACAGCTTGCCAGCTCCCAACTTGACTTATAGCGACTCATTGTTAATAAGTGTAACAAGCGTGATACGCGGGTACTTATTCATACCGGCCTGCGACACGTGAGGACGCACCGGGATTCACTACCCATAGAGATGGGGACAGCAGAGGAATGCAGTATGGAGATTGGTAAGGTCAAATGGTTCAATAACGCCAAAGGCTATGGTTTTGTCGTGGCCGATGGTCGCACTGAAGACCTTTTTGCCCACTACTCAGCTATCCAGATGGATGGGTACCGAACGCTCAAGGCGGGCCAGCCTGTACAGTTCGACATCATCCAGGGCCCGAAAGGCCTGCATGCAGTCAATATTCAAGCCGTTGGTGAAGCTGCGCGCAAATCAGCTGAAGTAACCATGGCAACTGAAGTGGAGGCAGTTGTTTAACTGAGACACCCTGCCCGCGTGTTCCTCGCTGTACCGGGCATCCTAACGCACACAAGCCGGCAAATGCCGGCTTGTGTGTTATTACCTGATAGCTGACGCTGCGATTACATTGCAGCGATCAGGTCATCACCGAACTCGGAACACTTGCGCAGCGTGGCGCCATCCATCAAGCGTTCAAAGTCATAGGTCACCGTCTTGTTGGCGATAGCGCCTTCGGTACCCTTGATGATCAGGTCTGCAGCTTCTACCCAGCCCATGTGACGCAGCATCATTTCGGCGGACAGGATCAGCGAACCTGGGTTCACCTTGTCCTGGCCAGCGTACTTGGGTGCAGTACCGTGGGTGGCTTCGAACATGCCGATCGAATCAGACAGGTTGGCACCCGGTGCGATACCGATACCGCCAACTTCAGCAGCCAGCGCGTCGGACAGGTAGTCACCGTTCAGGTTCAGCGTGGCAATAACGTCATACTCGGCCGGGCGCAGCAGAATCTGTTGCAGCATGGCGTCAGCAATGGCGTCTTTTACCACGATGTTCTTGCCAGTGTTCGGGTTCTTGAATTGCATCCAAGGACCGCCGTCCAGCAGCTCGGCGCCGAACTCGTCACGAGCCACTTCGTAGCCCCACTCTTTGAAGGCACCTTCGGTGAACTTCATGATGTTGCCCTTGTGCACGATGGTCACAGAGCTACGATCGTTGTCCACAGCATACTGCAGAGCCTTGCGAACCAGACGCTTGGTGCCTTCCAGGGAAACCGGCTTGATGCCGATACCGCAGTTTTCAGTGAAGCGGATCTTGGTAACGCCCATTTCCTCGGTGAGGAACTTGATGACCTTGATCGCTTCCGGGGAGCCAGCCTGCCACTCGACGCCAGCGTAGATGTCTTCCGAGTTCTCGCGGAAGATCACCATGTCCACGTCACCCGGGTTCTTGACCGGGCTAGGTACGCCAGTGAACCAACGAACCGGACGCTGACACACGTACAGGTCGAGTTGCTGACGCAGGGCTACGTTCAAGGAGCGGATGCCGCCACCTACTGGGGTGGTCAGAGGACCCTTGATGGAAACAACGTAGTCTTTGACTGCGTGCAGAGTTTCTTCGGGGAGCCAGGTGTCCTGGTCATAGACCTGAGTGGCTTTTTCGCCAGCGAATACTTCCATCCAGGAAACCTTGCGCTTGCCACCGTAGGCTTTTTCCACGGCCGCATCGACTACCTTGATCATGACCGGGGAAATATCAACGCCGATGCCATCACCTTCGATGTAAGGGATGATCGGGTTGTCAGGAACATTCAGGGAGAAGTCCGCGTTTACGGTGATTTTGTCGCCGCTCGCCGGCACCTGGATCTTTTGGTATCCCATTTTTGACTCCGTTGTGTGTCGTTGTCAGTGAAGACCCGGATGGTTGATCCGGATCGGAAGAATACGATTCTTGAGTAGACCGTATTGTTGTAGTTTTCCTACATAAAGTCACGCACTTTCTGTTTCAGCCCCGTTGATTACACGGAAAAAAAGCCGAACATCGGCAATCCGCGCAATATTTACGGCATGTTTTGTAGTGAGACTACAATCGCACTACAGGTCACAAATACTCATGGCATCCTAGCCGCTTTTTCATCCAAATCCAGCCCCTCGCCACAGCCGTCCAATGCAGGCATTCACCGAGCAGACAGTTTACGGTAACCTAGCCACCCTGAATCGGGAGTTCCTCATGCGTTTTTTACCCCACGTCACCGTTGCCACCATCGTTGAAGATCGCGGGCGGTTTCTCATGGTTGAGGAAATCAGCCATGATCGTGTTGTATTCAATCAGCCTGCCGGGCATTTGGAAGCCGACGAAAGTCTTATAGAGGCTGCCCGGCGGGAAACACTGGAAGAAACGGCCTGGACAATCGAGATAACAGGGCTCACCGGGGTCTATCTGTTTCGTGGCGAGAATGGCGTTACCTACCAGCGTACCTGCTTCACTGGACTGCCGGTCACGCATCAGCCAGACCTGGCGTTGGACGATGGCATCGTCCGTGCGCACTGGCTGACACTTGATGAAATCGAGGCCCGACGAGCCGATTTGCGCAGCCCCATGGTGCTGGAGTGCATTCTCGACTATCTGAATAAACCGCGGTATCCACTGGATCTGATTCGTTAGACATGAATATTCAAGCCAAAACACCCAGCCAGACCCGCGTCATTGTCGGCATGTCCGGCGGGGTCGACTCATCCGTTTCTGCGGCCCTTCTCCTTGAGCAAGGCTACCAGGTGGAAGGGTTGTTCATGAAAAACTGGGATGAAGACGACGGCACCGAGTACTGCACCGCCATGGACGATCTGGCTGATGCGCAGGCGGTGAGCGATCGGCTGGGCATCAAACTGCATACGGCGAATTTTGCCGCCGAGTACTGGGACAATGTGTTCGAACACTTCCTGGAAGAATACAAGGCAGGCCGCACGCCGAACCCGGACATCCTGTGTAACCGGGAAATCAAGTTCAAGGCGTTTCTGGATTATGCGCTGATGCTGGGTGCGGATCTGATCGCCACTGGGCATTACACTCGCCGCGCCGAGCGTGATGGCCAGACACTGCTGCTGCGTGGCCTGGATACGAACAAAGATCAGAGCTACTTTTTGCATGCCGTTGGTGGCGAACAGCTCGCCCGTACGCTATTTCCCGTCGGCGAATTGGAAAAGCCGGAGGTGCGCCGTATCGCTGAAAAGTATGAACTGGCCACCGCGCGCAAGAAGGACTCCACCGGTATCTGCTTTATCGGGGAACGTCGTTTCAGTGACTTCCTCAAGCAATATCTGCCCGCCCAGCCCGGTGACATCGAGACCACCAATGGTCAGGTCATCGGTCGCCACCATGGTCTGATGTACCACACCATCGGTCAGCGCCAGGGGTTGGGGATCGGCGGTTTGCAAGGGGCAAATGATGATCCTTGGTATGTGCTGCGCAAGAATCTGGAACGTAACGTTCTGGTTGTTGGGCAAGGCAATGAGCATCCATGGCTGTTTTCCAGTGCGCTGCGCTACTCCGACATGTACTGGGTCAATCCGCTTGAGATCACCCAACCCATGCGACTGACGGCCAAGGTCCGCTATCGCCAACCCGACCAGGCCTGCACCATTGAGCCGGCTGAAGGTGGCTACCTGATCCGCTTCGACGAGCCCCAGCGGGCGGTCACCCCTGGGCAGTCCGTGGTGCTGTATCAGGACGATGTCTGCCTGGGCGGTGGCGTTATCGAACAAGCGATTGCCGCCTTTGATGAGGACGCTGCATGACACTTGCAGAAGAACAGGTGTTGGCACTGGGCGGGATATTCGAAGCGGCGTTGCAGGTCGACAAACTGGCTCGCAGCGGACAATACAGCGAAGGCCCGGTCGGTTGTCTGATACAAAGTATCTTCGAGCGCTCACCAGATGACACACTCGGTGTGTACGGCGGCTCCCACCATCAGCTTCGCGGCGGCCTGCAGGCTGTCAGCTCCATGCTGGAGCGCGACACGGCGGCTCTGCAGCGGGACGCGCTGCGTTATGCAATGAATCTCATCACCCTTGAACGGCAGCTGGCCAAGCGTGATGACATGCTGGCTGTTCTGGGTCAGCGGCTGGACCGAACCCAGCAGCAGATCGGGCACTTCGGGCTGCTGCATGACAATGTCATGGCTTCGCTGGGCAGTGCCTATCAGGACACCTTGAGTACCCTGCGCTTGCGCATCCAGGTGCATGGCGACGTGCGTCACCTGCAACAGCCAGATGTTGCCAACCGCATCCGTGCCCTGCTTCTCGCCGGCATTCGCTCCGCACGCCTGTGGCGGCAGCTCGGCGGCCATCGCTGGCAGCTGCTGATCTCTCGAGGCAAGCTGCTTGAAGCAACCCGCACAATTCTGAATAACTGAATGACCAACGGTACCGCCTAACCCCACCATGCTGGCTGGGCAAACCAAAGCCCCTCAGGATGGTGTATGATTTGCGGCTTTCAGCCAGCCTTTTATGAGAATGTCCTATGCAACTTTCCTCCCTGACCGCCGTTTCACCCGTTGATGGCCGTTATGGCAGCAAAACTGCCAGCCTGCGCAACATTTTCAGCGAATATGGTCTGATCCGTTTCCGCGTACAGGTTGAGGTTCGCTGGTTGCAGTGCCTGGCTGCTCATTCCGGTATTCCGGAGATCGGCCCTTTTTCCGACCAGGCCAATGCGTTGCTTGATCGCCTGGTTGACGATTTTCAATTGAGCCACGCCGAGCGCGTCAAGGAAATCGAGAGAACCACCAACCATGATGTAAAAGCCGTGGAGTATCTGCTCAAGGAGCAGGTGGCTGACCTGCCTGAACTGCTTGCAGTTAATGAGTTCATCCACTTCGCCTGCACCTCCGAGGACATCAACAACCTGTCCCACGCACTGATGCTGCGCAGTGGTCGCGATGAGGTGGTACTGCCACTCATGCGTCGCATCGCTGATGAGATCCGCACCCTGTCGGTAGACTTTGCCGACGTGCCAATGCTGTCACGCACCCACGGTCAGCCGGCCTCCCCCACTACCTTGGGCAAGGAACTGGCCAACGTCGTCTATCGCCTGGAACGTCAGATCAGTCAGATCGAAGGCATCCCGCTGCTGGGCAAAATCAATGGCGCCGTAGGGAATTACAACGCTCACCTGTCCGCCTACCCGCAGGTTGACTGGGAGGCCAATGCCCGTCACTTCATCGAAGAAACCCTGGGTCTGACCTTCAACCCCTACACGACCCAGATCGAGCCGCATGATTACATTGCCGAGCTGTACGATGCGGTAGCAAGATTCAACACCATTCTTATCGATTTTGACCGGGACATCTGGGGTTACATCTCGCTGGGTTATTTCAAGCAGAAAACCATTGCTGGTGAAATTGGCTCCTCAACCATGCCGCACAAGGTCAATCCGATTGACTTCGAAAACTCCGAAGGCAACCTGGGTATCGCCAATGCGATTCTGCAGCACCTTGCCAGCAAGTTGCCGATCTCTCGCTGGCAGCGTGACCTGACAGACTCCACCGTGCTGCGCAATCTGGGTGTTGGCTTCGCTCACAGCATCATTGCTTATGAGTCAACTCTTAAAGGAATCAGTAAGTTAGAGATCAATATTCAACGTATTGCTGAAGATCTGGATAACTGCTGGGAAGTCCTCGCTGAGCCGATTCAGACAGTCATGCGCCGTTACGCTGTGCCGGATGCTTATGAAAAACTCAAAGAGCTGACACGCGGCAAGGGCATCACTCCAGAGGCGCTGCAAACCTTTGTTGATGAGCTGGAGATCCCTGGCGCTGCCAAGCTGGAGCTCAAGGCACTCACGCCAGCCAGCTACATCGGCAACGCCGTGGCCCAGGCGCGCCGTGTCTAATCCGCGCACCGCGTCCGGCTTCCTGCCGGGCGCGGTATGCCACCGCGCTTACCTCCCCCCCCTGTCGCACTTTCATTCCGAGGCCACCATGTCCTTTTCCGTCACCACCCTGCCTGGCGGCATGTCTGCCGATGTATTTCTCCGGGATTACTGGCAGAAAAAGCCCCTGTTGATTCGTCAAGCGTTTCCGGATTTTGAAAACCCGCTGACGCCCGATGAACTGGCTGGCCTGTCACTGGAACAGGAAGTGGAGTCACGCATCGTTTTGGAACATGGTGCGACGCCATGGGAACTCCGCCAGGGGCCCTTCGGCGAGGATACCTACCAGACTCTGCCGGAGCGGGACTGGACGTTGCTGGTACAGGCCGTCGATCAATTTGTACCCGAAGTCGCCGAACTGCTGCAGGCCTTTCGTTTCCTGCCCAGCTGGCGAGCTGATGATGTGATGATCAGCTACGCCGCCCCCGGTGGCAGTGTTGGCCCGCATTACGACAACTACGATGTGTTCCTGCTGCAGGGGCATGGCCACCGCCGATGGAAGATCGGTCAGTCGTGCAATCCCGAGAGTCCCTTGCTGGAACATCCAGACCTGCGCATTCTTCGCGATTTCGAACAGCAGGAAGAGTGGGTTCTGGCTCCTGGCGACATGCTCTATTTGCCGCCGGGCCTGGCCCATTACGGTATTGCCGAAGATGACTGCATGACCTATTCGATCGGCTTCCGTGCTCCCAGCCATGCCGAAGTGCTTGCTCATTTCAGCGACTTCCTTGGTCAGCATATGGGCGATCAGCAGCGCTACAGTGATGCGGGAATGAACACACCCGCTGACCCCGCGCAGATCGACGAGGATACCGTTGAAAGGCTGCAGCGGCTGATTCTGGAGCTGGTACAGGATAAAGAAGCGCTCGGCACCTGGTTCGGACGTTTCATGACCGAGCCACGCTATCCGGAGCTGATCGAGGCACAGGAGCCCGACGCAGACATGCTGGCCGAGGCCTTGGATAACGGTTTTGGCCTGGTACGCAACCCAAGCGCCCGCCTGGCGTGGCGTCAGGAACAGGACCAGTACCTGATGCTGTTCGCCAGCGGTGAGCATTGCCTGCTGCCAACCCAACTGCTGCCGCTCGTTCAGTTGATCTGCAATCAGGACTATCTGGACGCAGAACAGCTGAACAGCTGGCGTCAGAACGACGAGGCAATGCAGCTGCTGGAGCAACTGCTTGCCAAGGGCGACCTGCTTATGGAAGGTGATGATGAGTGACGTGGCCATCCGTGTGGCGGAATGGTGCAATACTGATGCACTGCGCGACATCCGCCATAAAGTGTTCATCGATGAGCAGCACGTGCCAGCAGAGCTGGAGTGGGATGCAGAGGATGCGCACGCCACGCACTTTCTGCTGACCGTTGACAGGCGACCGGTCGGTACTGCCCGATTGCTGCCGGACGGGCATATTGGCCGCGTCGCCCTTCTCTCCGAGGCGCGTGGCAAAGGTCTGGGCCAGCAACTGATGCGCGCCGTCATGACTCATGCCCAGCAACAAGGCATGACGCGCCTGATACTCTCGGCGCAAACCCATGCTCTCGGATTCTATAGCCAGCTGGGCTTTGTCACCTGTTCGGAGGTGCATTCCGAGGCCGGTATTCCCCATCAGGAAATGAGCTGGGGGCCGGCGACCTCCGATCCCAACTGATTCCATACCCTGACGCAGCGACAGTTCAGCGCCCTCGCTCCGGCCACTTCAGATGCTAAACTCAGGGTCGGTAACGAGGAGATCGCGCCATGAACCTGCGAATCATGCTGGCAATAATTGCCAGTTTCGCTTTTGCCCTCTGCTCCCAGCTCGCTGCAGCGCCGAGAACCGAAGTTATCCCGCTGGGCTACAGCATAGCTGAGGATATGATCCCGGCTATCCAGCCCCTGCTCCGCCCTGATGAGCGCGTTTCCGCCTACGGCAATCAGCTGATCATCCGCGCCGAACCAGAGCGTTTGCAGGAGATCCGCGCCCTGCTTACGGATCTGGATCGCCAGCCTGCGAAGTTGCGTATTACCGTCAGCAACGCCGGCAGCTCAATAGGCAACCAGAATGGTTACCGTGTGGACGGACGCCTGGAAACCGGCGCTGGCGACATCATCGTCGGCCAGCCGCGGGGCAATAATCAGGCTCGCATCATCCGCCGCGAAACCCGCGGCGCGAGTGACGGCGCGCGGGTGATCACGGCCAACGAAGGCTATCCAGTTCTGATCCAGACTGGCCAGCGGGTACCGCTGACCAGCACCTCAACCAATATCTATGGCCAGGTGGTCAATCAGACCGAATACCATGATGTGACCTCCGGCTTCTACGCTACCGTGCGGCTGAATGGCGACCTCGCGACCATCAGTCTGAGCGCCAATAATGATCGAATGCATCCCGCAGGAAATGATGTGATCGATGTGCAGCGAGCCGATACCGTCGTCACCGCACGCCTGGGTGAATGGGTCACCATAGGTGGGTTCGATGATGCTGACAGACAGCACAGCCGGGACATCGGCAGGCGTACCACTACTCGCAGTGCCCAGCAACAGAGCGTCCGCCTGATGGTTGAACTGATCAATTAGAATTATGTAGTGTTTTATTAATTTCACTACAACGCCGTTGACTTCTGTTTTCTTAAAATGCATTATTGCCCCGCTCCCGCTAGCCAGAGCCCCTTAACAGGGTCTCCGGATGTTTGCCTGAACCTAAGGCAGCATCTGTGTCTTAACAGCCCACAAGGCAGTTCGACGAGGTTGCGACTGGAACGAAGTTGTCCTGAGGGACGGGGAAGCGATTTAAACGTAGCAGCCAGCATGACCCGGAAATGGTCGTACGTTCTGCCGAGCCAACCAGCTTGAGCAGGTATGCCCGCCAGCTCATCGACTGTACGTCACTCCTCCATCTTCATGTCATTCTTCAATTTCAGTCACTGTTTCGACGCACTGCGGAGTGCCGCAACCCAGGCTCTGGCTGATGGGTTCGGGGTCGACTAACGTCAGAACCAAACGCAAACATTGAAGGATTGACCATGTCAGCATATCAGAACGATATCAAAGCAGTTGCCGCGCTCAAAGAAACCGCCGGTAACGGCTGGAACGCCATCAACCCGGAATCCGTTGCGCGCATGCGTGCACAGAACCGCTTCCAGACCGGTCTGGATATCGCCAAGTACACCGCTGCTATCATGCGCAAGGATATGGCTGAATACGACGCCGATTCTTCTGCTTACACTCAGTCCCTGGGCTGCTGGCACGGTTTCATCGGCCAACAGAAGCTGATCTCCATCAAGAAGCACCTGAAAACCACTGACAAACGCTACCTGTACCTGTCCGGCTGGATGGTTGCAGCCCTGCGCTCCGAATTCGGTCCGCTGCCTGACCAGTCCATGCACGAAAAGACCGCCGTTTCCAGTCTGATCGAAGAGCTGTACACCTTCCTGCGTCAGGCCGACGCCCGCGAACTGGATCTGCTGTTCTCGGCTCTCGACGACGCCCGCGCCGCTGGCAACACTGCCAAAGCCCAGGAAATCCAGGCTCAGGTCGACAACTTCGAAACTCACGTTGTGCCGATCATTGCCGATATTGATGCCGGTTTCGGTAACGCCGAAGCGACCTACCTGCTGGCCAAGCAGATGATCGAAGCCGGTGCTTGCTGCATCCAGCTCGAAAACCAGGTGTCCGACGAGAAGCAATGCGGTCACCAGGACGGCAAGGTAACAGTCCCGCACTCCGACTTCCTGGCCAAGATCAACGCCGTTCGCTACGCGTTCCTCGAACTGGGTGTGGATGACGGTGTCATCGTTGCCCGTACCGACTCCCTGGGCGCCGGTCTGACCAAGCAGATCGCCGTAACCAATGAGCCGGGCGATCTGGGCGACCTGTACAACAGCTTCCTCGACGGCGACTACATCGAGAATGCCGACGCCATCGAGAACGGCGACGTCGTTATCAAAGCCAACGGCAAACTGCTCAAGCCCAAGCGTCTGGCCTCTGGTCTGTTCCAATTCCGCAAGGACACCGGCATCGACCGCGTTGTTCTGGACTGCATCACTTCCCTGCAACACGGTGCCGACCTGCTGTGGATCGAAACCGAGAAGCCGCACGTCGGCCAGATCGCCGAGATGGTCAACCGCATCCGCGAAGTGGTTCCGAATGCCAAGCTGGTTTACAACAACAGCCCGTCCTTCAACTGGACGCTGAACTTCCGTCAGCAGGTATTCGATGTCTGGACCGCCGAAGGCAAGGACGTTTCGGCCTACGATCGTGCGAATCTGATGAGCGCCGATTACGACGAGACCGAGCTGTGCAACGAAGCCGACGAGCGTATTCGCACCTTCCAGGCTGATGCTGCTCGTGAAGCAGGTATCTTCCACCACCTGATCACACTGCCGACGTACCACACTGCCGCGCTGTCCACTGACAACCTGGCAAAAGGTTACTTCGCAGACGAAGGCATGCTGGCCTATGTGAAAGGTGTTCAGCGTCAGGAGATCCGTCAGGGTATCGCTTGTGTACGTCACCAGAACATGGCTGGCTCCGATCTGGGCGACAACCATAAAGAATACTTTGCTGGTGAAGCTGCACTGAAAGCCGGCGGTAAAGACAACACCATGAACCAGTTCTGATTGAGCTGACTCACGGGCCTCGGCCCGGGTGTTGACGAAAAGGCCACCTTCGGGTGGCCTTTTCCGTATGGACCTAGCCCGGCGAGCGGGAAACGACGAAGTCGCGTACAATGCGACGCTCCATTGCCGGTCACGTTGTATCCTGTGACGGCGCATCATGCAGCAGCGGGTTTTAGAGAATGGCACGTTTACATCTGGAATTTCCGGAAGATCAGTTCTACTTCACCACTCAACTGACCGTCCGCATCACCGATATCAACTCCGGCAAGCATCTGGCCAACGACTCTATGGTATCCATGATCTCCGAAGCGCGTGCGCGCTTTCTGTATCAATTCGGCATAGAAGAAGTCAGTGTCAATGATGTCGGCATTATCGTCACCGACCTGGCAACCACTTATCGCAAAGAAGCCTTCGCACGCGAAACGCTGACCTTCGAAGTTGGCTTGATGGATTTGAACAGATATGGCGGAGATATCACCTTCCGCATCACAAAGTTGCACAACGGAGAGCTGGTTGCTTTGGCGAAGTCCGGCTTTGTGTTTTATAACTTCCTCGCGGCAAAGGTAACCCCCATGCCCGAAGATTTCAGACTGCGCTTTCCCGGCGTCAATCAGATTGAAGATTGAAGGTCGAAGACTAAAAAGAAGATGAAATAAAAAAACCCGGTCAATTGACCGGGTTTTTCGTTGCTGAAGATCGATTAACGAACTTCAACCTCTGTTTCTACTTCTGCTTCAACGCGACGGTTCATGGCGCGGCCGTCATTCGTGCTGTTGTCAGCGATCGGATTGGCTTCACCGTGACCGGCAGCGTTCACGCGGGAGGACTCAACGCCTTCGGCGATCAGTGCTTCGCGAACCGAGTTGGCACGACGCTCGGACAGATCCTTGTTGTACGCGTCAGTACCGACGGAGTCAGTGTGACCTTCAACGGTAGTGGTTACCGATGGGTAGGTCTTCATGAACTCAGCCAGGCTCTGGATATCCTGACGGTACTCGGGACGAATGGTGTCGCGGTCGAAATCGAACTTGACGTCCAGCTCAACGCGCACGGACTGTACTTCCGGAGCGGGCTCTGGAGCTGGGGCCGGAGCAGGTGCTGGCTCAGCCTGAGCAACAACCGGAGCAGCGCCGCCGAAGTTCAGACCCACACCAACGCCTGCCTGCCATTCGGTGTTGCCATGATCCAGACCGTACAGAGCATCAACGCCTGCCTTGACGAAGAAGTTTTCGTTCAGGTAGTTCTTGACGCCAAAGCCAGCGACGGCCATGGTGGTGCGGTCATCCTGATTGGTGCCGATCTGCTCCAGTTCCTGGTGGGCAAAACCGCCGGAAACGTATGGACGCAGAGCACCTTGTCCGAAGTGGTAAACGGCTTCAACGTGGGCCAGCTTGCCGTCGATATCTTCGCCATCGTTCGGGCCGCCGTCAACTTCAAGGCTCTTGTACGTGCCCAGACCGATGTTCAACAGAACATCGTCGGTCACGAAGTAACCCAAGCTACCACCCACCAGTGTACCGTCGGTCAAGTTATGGCGGCTGTCGGTGAAATAACGCTTGGCAAAAGCCTCGACCTCAACCGAACCAGCACTTTGAGCCATGACCGGCATACCGGATGCTGCGATGGCGGCGCCTACAACGATACCTACTGTGTTTTTCAATTTCATTTTGAATCCCCGTTAAATCCATTCGGACGTTTGGTTTTGCGCAAAACTCGGGAGGAGTATAGCAGAGACTGACGAGTCGCAAGAGAATCCTGAACTAAAAGGGATTGTTTATATGCTTTTTCAGCTTTTCCAGCGCACGCTTGTATCGCATCTTGGTGGCACTCAATCCCATGTTCATAATGTCGGATATTTCTTGGAACTCCAGCTCCGCCACGAAGCGCAGTACCAGAATCTCCCGATCCACTTGGTTGACATGCACAAGCCAATGGTCGAGGCCCTTGCTGTCCACCGCCGGACCTTCCGGCTCCTGAGCTTCGTCTTCACTGTCCAGACTCAGCGCATCAAACAATCGTCGTTTCCGCTTTTCTTTTCGATACTGAGTAATGCACTCATTGTAAGTAATGCTATATAGCCATGTCTTGAACTTGGCCTTGCCTTCAAAGTGCTTGAGCCCGTTCAGTACTTTGAGCATTACCTCCTGACATACATCATCAGCATCCCTTTCGTTGCCAAGGTACCGGGCACACACATTGAAGAGTGTGCGTTGATATCTTCGCATCAGCTCCTCATAGGCAACGGTAGTGTGAAAAAGTTCACGATTAGCGCGCAATACCAGCTCTTCATCCGTCATGTCGGATAATTGGCTGCGGCTGCATGAGGCTGAAGTCTCAGTCAAAACAGGGTCATCACTCAATTAGCTGGGCCGTGTCGCAATCAGCGTGACACGGGCTTATCGATCAGGGTGCGGTTGGCGACGGAAATGAGCCGTCCCTCGGCATCCATGAGTGTGGTTTTGACGGTGCCGATTTCCTCGATCACCCCCTCAGCACCCTCAACCCGGATTCTGTCACCCACTTCATATAGCTCGCGCAGGTAGACACCCGCAATGATCTGGCTCACGGTTTCCCGGCTGCCCAGCCCCATTGCCAGTGCCGCCGCTGCACCGAAGGAGACCAGCACAATGGCAATCACGGTATTGAGCAACTGCGTTTCGATCTGCAGCTGTCCGATGGCCAACGACACCGTGATGATGACCAGCAGACCCTGCACAAGCCGACTTATGCCGCCTGCATAATCAGCACCAATGCTCTCGACAGTGCCTCGTACCACCCCTGCGACAAGATGTGACAACAGCAGGCCAGCCAGCAGGATGAGCGCAGCGCCAAAAACCTTGGGCAGATACAGGGTAAAGGCATCCAAGGTTGAGGATACCCGTGCCAGACCCAGGGTTTCAGCAGCAGAAACCACAAAGGTGAGAATGATGAACCAGTAGACGATCTTGCCGATAACCGCCGACACAGGTGAGGCGATGCCGATCCGACCGAGCATCTTGGTCACCCCTGCCCCGGTCATCAAGCGATCAAGTCCCAGCTTGGCCAAGCCTTTGCTCAGAATCGCGTCGATGATACGTGCGATGACAAATCCCAGCAGGACAATGATCAGCGCAGTGATCAGGTCGGGTATAAAAGAGGCCACTTTGGTCCACAAAGCAGTCATCGCAGCCACAAAGCTCTGGCTCCAGGTTTCTTGTTCCATGGGTAGACTCGCTATGAATTCAGATCGGTAGAAGAAGAGCCGCGCCGTTCACGGCGCATGGTGCCGGCTTGTCGCAGTCCGCGCGAGCCGCCCTCGCTGATGACCCAGCCCCAACAGGCGAACAGGCTGAGCAGGTCGAACAGACCGGTGCGCACATGTGCTCGATGCAGAACACGCTCCAGTCGCTTATCGTCATCCCCGGATGGTTGCTCCGAAGCATCTTTCTGCATCAGGTTGCGCAGATGTTGCTCAAAGGGATCGTCCATGCCTACCTCCAAATCAGTGAATACAAACGCACGTCGGCCGGGTGATGTCACCCGGCCGACGTATCCCACTGACAGCTCCGGATGTTACTCGGGCATCTGCAGGGCGTTGGCTGACACGATGATGCCGTTATTATCGGCATATACGTATTCACCCGGACGGAAGGTAACACCGCCAAAGGTAACCGCCAGATTGCGCTCACCGACACCGCGCTTCTCACTCTTGCGCGGATGGCTTGCCAGCGCCTGAACGCCGAGCGGAGTCTGGATCAGCACATCCACGTCACGAACGCAGCCGTACATGATGATACCTTCCCAGCCATTCTTTGCCGCCTTGTCAGCCAACATGTCGCCGAGCATGGCACAGCGCAGGGAGCCGCCACCATCCACCACCATAACCTTACCGGTGCCATCTTCTTCAACCAACTCCTTGACCACCGAGTTGTCTTCGAAGCATTTGACCGTCACGATCTCACCACCAAATGAATCGTGGCCGCCGAAGTTACCGAACATGGGTTCGACAACGGCGACATCGGGATAGGCATCACACAGATCCGGGGTTACATAGTTCATGGTTTATGCTCCTGAGCTGATCAGCTGTTGTTTTCCGCAAGGAAGAACCAAGTATCCATTACCGAGTCCGGGTTGAGCGATACACTCTCGATGCCCTGCTCCATCAACCAGCGCGCCAGATCCGGATGATCCGATGGGCCCTGACCGCAGATACCGATGTACTTGTCGGCTTTGCGGCAGGCAGCAATGGCATTGGCCAGCAGCTTCTTGACCGCAGCGTTACGCTCGTCGAACAAGTGAGCAATGATACCGGAGTCCCTGTCCAGACCCAATGTCAGCTGGGTCAGGTCGTTGGAACCGATGGAGAAACCATCGAAATGCTCCAGGAACTCATCGGCCAGCAACGCGTTCGCCGGAAGCTCGCACATCATGATCAGACGCAGGCCGTTCTCACCGCGCTTGAGGCCGTTCTCGGCCAGCAGCTCGACTACCTGTTTGGCTTCGCCCACGGTCCGTACGAAAGGCACCATGATTTCGACGTTGGTCAGACCCATCTCATTGCGTACACGCTTCATTGCACGGCATTCCAGCTCGAAGCAATCACGGAATGATTCGCTGATGTAACGCGAGGCGCCACGGAAGCCCAGCATGGGGTTTTCTTCTTCCGGCTCGTACAAGCGTCCGCCGATCAGGTTGGCGTATTCATTCGACTTGAAGTCGGACAGGCGCACGATGACTTTCTTCGGCCAGAAGGCCGCAGCTAGGGTGCTGACACCTTCGACCAGTTTATCAACATAGAAGCCGACCGGGTCGCTGTAACCAGCGATGCGCTTCTGAACGCTGTCTTTGACTTCTGCCGGCAGGCTATCGAAGTTCAGCAGTGCCTTGGGATGCACACCGATCATGCGGTTGATGATGAACTCCAGACGCGCCAGACCAACACCTTCATTGGGCAAGTTGGCGAAGTCGAAGGCGCGATCCGGGTTACCGACGTTCATCATGATCTTGAACGGCAGCGGCGGCATCGCATCAACGCTGTTGGTGCGAATATCAAACGACAGGCGACCGGCGTAGATCATGCCGGCATCACCTTCGGCGCAGGAAACAGTCACTTCCTGGCCATCGCTCAGCTCGCTGGTGGCATTGCCGCAACCCACCACCGCAGGAATGCCCAGCTCGCGCGCAATGATTGCCGCGTGACAGGTACGACCGCCACGGTTGGTAACGATGGCGCTGGCGCGCTTCATCACCGGCTCCCAGTCGGGGTCGGTCATGTCGGATACCAGTACGTCGCCCGGCTGAACCTTGTCCATCTCGGACACGTCACGGATGATCTTGACCGGGCCGGCGCCGATACGCTGCCCGATTGCGCGGCCTTCAACCAGTACGGTGCCTTTTTCTTTCAGCAGGTAACGCTCCATGACGTTGACATTGCTGCGGCTCTTGACGGTTTCAGGACGTGCCTGAACGATATACAGCTGCTGGTCGTCGCCGTCTTTGGCCCACTCGATATCCATCGGACAGCCATAGTGTTTCTCGATGATCATCGCCTGACGGGCCAGGTTGACCACTTCTTCATCAGACAGACAGAAACGCGCACGTTCGGCAGCGTCCACATCCACAGTCTTGATCGAGCGACCGGCGGCAGCTTCCTCGCCGTAGATCATCTTCAGCGCCTTGCTGCCCAGGTTACGGCGCAGAATCGATGGGCGGCCCGCTTCCAGAGTGGGCTTGTGCACATAGAATTCGTCAGGGTTGACCGCACCCTGCACAACGGTTTCACCCAGACCGTAGGCGCCGGTGATGAATACCACATCACGGAAACCGGACTCGGTATCCAGGGTGAACATCACCCCAGCGGTTCCGGTCTCGGAGCGCACCATACGTTGCACACCGACCGACAGAGCAACCAGCTTGTGCTCAAAGCCCTGGTGTACGCGGTAAGAGATGGCACGGTCATTGAACAGCGAAGCGAATACTTCCTTGGCCGCGCGGATGACGTTGTCCACGCCACGGATGTTCAGGAAGGTTTCCTGCTGACCGGCAAAGGACGCGTCGGGCAGGTCTTCGGCAGTAGCGGAAGAGCGGACGGCTACCGAGAGATTCTCGTTACCGGCTGAAAGCTCGGCGAAGGCGCCGCGGATGGCTTGATCCAGGGCCGCGGGGAACTCGGCATCCATGATCCATTCTCGTATCTGCGCACCGGTACGAGCCAGAGCGTTCACATCGTCCACGTCCAGCGTGTCCAATGCCGCATTGATACGGTCATTGAGACCACTTTGTTCAAGAAAGTCGCGGTAGGCGTCAGCAGTAGTGGCAAAGCCACCCGGTACGGATACACCGGCACCGGCCAGATTGCTGATCATTTCACCGAGCGAGGCATTCTTGCCGCCAACGCGCTCAACATCTCCAACACCCAGTTGCTCAAAGGACACTACGTACTCTAGCAAGGTGATCTCTCCGTCAATCAATGAATAGGTTCGCAGCGCGGGCTTTGCCGTCTGGTCTGCAAGTCACAAATACGCCACAATGCCACTTTGACGCTCAATTCTGGGGGCTCAAGACCGCTGTCCCCGGTAAATTCCGATATCTTAAGGCTTCGCGCATGAAACGCACTGCTTTTTTCATTTCCGATGGTACAGGCATCACTGCCGAGACGCTTGGCCAGAGTCTGCTCTCGCAATTCGAAAATATCCAATTCAGCAAACTGCTGCGGCCTTACGTGGATACCGTGGAAAAAGCGCGGGACATGGTACAACAAATCGATGCCGCTGCCGAGACGGATGGTCATCCGCCGATCATTTTTGAAACCGTGGTCAACCGAGACATCCATCAGGAGCTGGCCCAGTCCAAGGGCTACATGATTGATATCTTTTCCACCTTCCTCGCCCCTCTGGAACAGGAGCTGGGCGCGGGTTCATCCTACTCGGTGGGCAAATCCCATTCAATCCAGCATAACAGCAACTATCAGGACCGCATCGACTCCGTACATTTTGCCATGGATAACGATGACGGCGCCCGCACCCATCACTATAAGGAAGCGGACATCATCCTGGTCGGCGTCTCGCGCTGCGGCAAAACGCCCTCCTGCCTTTATATGGCACTGCAATACGGGATACGTGCCGCGAACTACCCACTGACGGATGACGACATGGAAAGCCTACAGTTACCCGCGGCATTGAAGCCCTACAAGCAAAAGCTGTTTGGTCTGACCATCGATGCCGACCGGCTGGCCAGCATCCGTAACGAGCGCCGCCCCAACAGTCGCTATGCCAGTTTCGCCCAGTGTGAATTCGAGATTCGCGAAGTCGAGAACCTGTTTCGCCGGGAAAACATCCCGCATATCAACTCGACGCATTTCTCCGTGGAAGAAATTTCCGCCAAGATCCTGGTGCACATGGGGATTGAGCGCCGTCTCAAGTAACCTCCGCCCTGCGTTCGACTGCAACGTCCCGGGTGTCGAGTCCCTCTCGGCACCCGCTGCCACCTCTTTGCGTTTCCCGCCGTGCCAGATTTGCTAATTGATAGTTGAAACTTCTGTAATGAGATGTAATATTGCCGGCGCCTGATAATCATTACCAACCCCGCTGATAGACGCCACGAATTCGTCATCAGTGCATCCAGAGAGGAGTTACTGATGTTGCCGAACCGCCCTGCTCTTGCAGCACACCACGTTTTCGTCGGCAGTCTGGCTCTGTTGGCCAGCAGCGTTGCACTGGCCAACCAAGAAGCTATCCGCCTGTCCGACACCGTCGTGACCGCCTCGGGCTTCGAGCAGAAGATCACCGAAGCGCCGGCCAGCATCAGTGTGGTCAGTCAGGAAGATTTGCAGCAGAATCGGTACAGCAACTTGGCTCAGGCGCTGGACAATGTCGAAGGTATCGATATTCGTCAGGGTACTGGTAAAACAGGCGGTTTGAATATCAGCATCCGCGGTATGCCCAGTGAGTACACATTGATCCTGATTGATGGTCGCCGGCAAAACTCCGCGGGCAACGTGACGCCCAATGGCTTCAATGAGACGTCCACCAGTTTTATGCCTCCGATGTCTGCTATCGAGCGCATTGAGGTTATTCGCGGTCCGATGTCGACACTGTATGGCTCTGATGCCATGGGCGGTGTAATCAACATCATTACCAAGAAAGTTGCGAAAGAGTGGAGCGGTTCTGTCACTTTGGGCCATACCTTCCAGGAAGATAGCGATTATGGCGTAACCAGTAATGCCAGCATCTATGCCAGCGGTCCTCTAGTTGAGGACCTGCTTGGGCTGGCTGTCCGCGGTAACGTACAACAGCGCGATGAGTCGGACCTGATGTTCGACAATGACAGCACCGTCAGTCGCAGGGGCGTTTCCCCAGTTGAAGGCCGCAATAATGTGTTGGGTGCCCGACTCTCGCTAACACCAACAGAACAGCATGATTTTTATCTTGATTTCGAACGCGGCCGCCAGGTCTATGAGAATGATGAGTGCCAACTCGGCACTTTGGATGGCTATGAAGGTGGCAGTGCCACTGCAGTGTGCAGCGCTCCGAATCCGACAGTAATCAATGGCTATGCTGACGAACTGCGTTTCGAACGTGACCAGTTTGCACTCGGCCATACCGCTCGCTTGGACTTTGGTATATGGGACAGCGCTATTACTCATAATAAGACCGAAACCATTGGCCGGACGATTCCTGGTACCTTGGGACAGCCATATCCAGCCCCCAGTCAGTCAATCGTCGGCGGTGATGATCGTGAGCTTGAGTCCACGGACCTCGTTTTTGATACCAAGCTATCCGCGCCTATAGGCGAATCTCATATTGCCGTGGTTGGTGCACAATACTGGGATGGTGAGGTTGTAGACGGTATTGCCGGTGAAACCTTCGAGCAGAAGTCCTGGTCGCTATTCATGGAAGACGAGTGGCGGCTGCGTGACGACTTGGCGCTTACCCTTGGCGGTCGCTACGAAGATCATGAAGCCTATGGTGGGCACTTCAGTCCCCGTGCTTACCTAGTCTGGAACACCACTGATAATTGGACGTTAAAAGGCGGCGTGAGCAAAGGATACCGCACACCCGATATTAACGACCTCCATAGCGGCATTAATGGCGTCACTGGACAGGGCAGCACCATCACCATCGGCAGCCCCGATCTGGATCCTGAAATCACCACTAACACAGAAGTTGGTGCGTACTACGACAACTTGGCCGGTTTCAACGCCAACCTCACAGTCTTTCATAACGACTTCAAGGACAAGATCGACTCGGGGACTGCTCTGGCAAATTGCTTCTCTGCTTCGGACCCCAACCAGCCAGGTTGCGTAAGTTATGGCGCTGGATTCACACAGGATGAGTTTTCGCAGATGACCAACATCGGTGAAGCCAAAACTCAAGGTGTTGAGCTGGCAGCCAGTTGGGAATTCGCTCCGCGCTGGACCTTGAGTGGTAACTACACCTATACCGACAGCGAGCAGAAGAGTGGTGACAACAAAGGCGCTCCGCTGACCAACATAGCCAATCACCTTGCTTCTGCACGCCTGAATTGGGACGCCAACGACCGTCTCTCATTATGGTTCAAAGGTGAGTATCGTGGCGAGCGTGCGCGCTTCACTGATCGCTACTCCAACCTTAACGCTGCAAACCAAACTCTGATGGATCAGGTCGGCGATCTCGATGCATATGAAGTGTTCCACCTAGGCGGCGCATTCCGCGCTTCGGAAAACGTCACCATGACGGCTACAATCTATAACGTCTTCGATAAGGACTTTACCGACGGCACCTATTACACCACTAACACAGGTGCAACCGGTTGGGCATCTGATTATGTGCAGATTGGCCGCTCTACCGAAGGGACGCTGGAAGAAGGCCGCCGCCTCTGGCTGTCTGCTACCATCGACTTCTAAACGAGTCTGACCTGCTTCGGCAGACGCCCGCTTCGGCGGGCGTTTTCATTTCTCCCTTCTCCCTTCCCGCTTTCCTTACGATAAACGAGAAATATTCCTGTTTATCTGCAAAAAACCGTAGCCCTTTCGCTACGGGCTCCTTATACTTCCGCGCACAACTAATAATGATAATGATTCCGTTTAGCGTGATGGTCACATCAAAAGCCTTCGGGCAAGGATCAAGGAGCAGCACAGATGTCGATCAGAACCACCCTTCCCTCCTACTTCACCGGTGGCGTTGCTGAATCACACCGGGTTTTATGGAGGCCATTCCGTTTAAGTCAGGCCGCCACGGCC
>NZ_JABUYN010000024.1:0-27394 GCF_014897305.1 Pseudomonas sp. FME51
CGGTCTGGTAGCGGATCTGTTTGAAGCGGTACCTGAGCTGGAAGGCAAGCTGTAAGAGCCTGACTGCCAGAACAACAAACCCCCCGGCTTGCGAGAGTTGGGGGTTTTGTTTTTTGGGTGTTGATTGTGTCGTGTGGAGACATCACTCCAACGCAAAACTCTCCAATCGATATCCTTCATCATCCACCTCCAGCGCCCACCCATCTTTATCCCAGTCCCCCAGGACAATCCGCTGCGCGGGTTTGCCGTCGACTTCCAGGGAATGCACAGCCGGGCGGTGGGTATGCCCATGAATCAGGGTTCTTACCCTAAACTCAGCCATCACCCGCAACACCTCGCCATGATTGACGTCGGTAATATCCGCTGCCTTGTACCGAGTGCGCTGCTGACTTTCGTTGCGCAGTTTGCGACCTATCTTGTGGCGGGTCTTCAGTGGCAGGTTGCGCAGGATGAACAGGCTCAGCGGGTTGCGTAGCCAGCGGCGCATGCGCATGTAGTCGGTGTCATCAATGCACAGGCTATCGCCGTGCATCAGCAACACAGGTTCGTTGTTGATGTCGAGTAGGGCCGGGTCTTTCAGTAAAGTGCAGCCGGAGCGGCGGCAGAAGTCCTTCCCGAGCAGGAAGTCGCGGTTGCCATGCATCAGGTACACCGCCGTACCCTGGCGGGATAACTCCAGCAGAGCGGCGCTGATCTGATCGGCGAGCGGGTCGGGGTTGTCATCGCCCAGCCAGACTTCAAAGAAATCGCCCAATATATAAAGGGCGTCGATCTGGCTGGCCTGTTCATCAAGAAAACGCAGAAACGCCCGGGTTATGTCCGGGCGTTCGGCTTCGAGATGCAGATCCGATATGAACAGATAGCGCATCCGCGGCTATTACTCGACTACTTCGGCGCGTTCGATGATCACGTCGTCAGCAGGTACGTCCTGGTGACCACCGCGACTGGTAGTGCGTACGCCCTTGATCTTCTCGACCACGTCCATGCCTTCGGAAACCTTACCGAATACCGCATAACCCCAGCCCTGGGATGTCGGGGCAGTGTGGTTGAGGAAGCTGTTGTCGGAAACGTTGATGAAGAACTGCGCGCTGGCGGAGTGCGGGTCGTTGGTACGAGCCATGGCCACAGTGCCGATGTCGTTGCTGACGCCGTTGTTGGCTTCGTTCTTGATCGGTGCGCGGGTGTCTTTCTGTTGCATGCCCGGCTCGAAGCCGCCGCCCTGGACCATGAAGTTGCTGATCACGCGGTGAAAGATGGTGTTGTCATAGTGACCGTCACGCACGTACTGCTTGAAGTTTTCGACTGTTTCCGGCGCTTTGTCGGTGAACAGTTCCAGGGTGATGACACCAAAATTGGTATGCAGCTTGACCATGCGATGATCCTCGGATTGATTGGGATGAAAGGTGCAATGCTATCAGCTGAGGCGGATTCAGGCATCCATGAGTTTAGGGTATGATAGGTGTCTTTTTGGCCAGATGGGTCGGGGCGGCCTGATTACACGATCCTTCTCCCACTGATACATACCGTAATGCCTCCGGCATTGCCCGAGACGAGTCCTGAAATACTTATGAATAAACCGGAATCCACGCCTCCAGCTCACTTTCTGCGCCAGATCGTCCAGGCCGACCTGCAAAGCGGCAAGCACACGAATATCGTGACGCGCTTTCCACCGGAGCCCAACGGGTATCTGCATATCGGCCATGCCAAGTCGATCTGTCTGAATTTCGGGCTGGCCCAGGAGTTCGGTGGTGTCTGTCACCTGCGGTTTGATGACACCAACCCGGCCAAGGAAGAACAGGAATACATCGATGCCATCAAGCAGGATGTGGAGTGGCTGGGTTTTCAGTGGGCCGGTGAGGTTCGCTATGCCTCGGATTACTTCGATCAGCTGCATGCCTGGGCCATTGAACTGATCAAGGCTGGTAAAGCCTATGTCTGCGATCTGGCTCCTGAGCAGGCGCGTGAGTACCGCGGCAGCCTGACCGAGCCGGGCAAGAACAGTCCATTCCGTGAGCGCAGCGTCGAGGAAAACCTGGATCTGTTCGCGCGCATGACTGCTGGCGAGTACCCCGACGGTGCCAAAGCGCTGCGGGCCAAGATCGACATGGCCGCGCCGAACATGAACCTGCGTGACCCGATTCTGTACCGCATCCGCCATGCCCATCACCACCAGACCGGTGATAAGTGGTGCGTGTATCCCAGCTATGACTTCACGCACGGCCAGTCGGACGCCATCGAACTGATCAGCCATTCGATCTGCACCCTGGAGTTCGAGGACCATCGGCCGTTGTACGAGTGGTTCCTGGAACACCTACCGGTGCCGGCCAAACCGCGTCAGTACGAATTTGCCCGACTGAGCCTGAACTACACAGTAACCAGCAAGCGCAAGCTCAAGCTGCTGGTTGATGGAGGCCATGTGAGTGGCTGGGATGATCCGCGCATGTCCACACTCAGCGCCTTCCGGCGCCGTGGCTACACGCCGGCATCGATCCGCGAGTTCTGTGAGCGTATCGGCGTTACCCGTTCCGATGCGGTAGTTGATATGGGCATGCTGGAGTTCTGTATCCGTGATGACCTGGACAATCATGCGCCGCGCGCCATGTGCGTACTGCGCCCGCTCAAGGTCACCATCACCAACTACCCCGAAGGGCAGGTGGAGCAGCTGACGCTGCCGCGCCATCCGAAGCAGGATATCGGTGAGCGGGTTTTGCCATTCAGTCGTGAGCTGTATATCGACCAGGACGATTACATGGTCGATCCGCCCAAGGGCTACAAGCGTCTGGTACCGGGCGGCGAAGTGCGTCTGCGTGGCAGTTACGTGATTCGCGCTGATGAAGCCATCACCGACGCTGACGGCAATGTCGTCGAGCTGCTGTGCTCCTATGACCCGGATACCCTGGGCAAAAATCCAGAGGGCCGCAAGGTCAAAGGCGTGATTCATTGGGTGCCGGCGGCAGAAAGTGTCGAGTGTGAAGTGCGCCTGTACGATCGTCTGTTCACCTCGGCAAACCCGGACAAGGGCGAGGAGGGCGGTACCTTCCTGGACAACATCAACCCGGATTCGCTGGTGGTGCTTAAAGGTTGCCGCGCCGAGCCGTCACTCGCCACTGCAACGTCGGATGAGCGCTTTCAGTTCGAGCGTGAAGGTTACTTCTGTGCAGACAGCAAGGATTCCCAGCCAGAGAATCTGGTATTCAACCGCACCGTCACGCTGCGCGATTCCTGGGGGCAATAATCGATGGCATTGCATGTCTACAACACGCTGAGCAAGACCAAGGAAGTATTCAAGCCGCTGGAAGGCAACAGTGTGCGCATGTACGTATGCGGCATGACGGTATATGACTTCTGCCATATCGGTCATGCACGGGTCATGGTTGCCTTTGATGTGGTGTCCCGGTGGCTGCGTTATCGAGGTTACGATCTGACCTACGTGCGCAATATCACCGATATCGACGACAAGATCATTCGCCGGGCCAACGAGAACGGTGAGAGCTTTCAGCAGCTGACCAACCGCATGATTGCCGCCATGCACGAGGATGAGGCGCAGCTGAATGTTCTGCCTCCGGACCAGGAGCCACGCGCCAGTGATCATGTCGAAGGCATGCACAGCATGATCCAGACACTGATCGACAAGGGATATGCCTATGCGCCCGGCAATGGTGATGTGTATTACCGGGTAGGCAAGTTTTTTGGTTACGGCAAGCTGTCACGCAAGCGTATCGAAGACCTGAAGATCGGTGCGCGCATCGAGGTCGACGAGGCCAAGGAAGATCCGCTGGACTTCGTGCTGTGGAAAGGCGTCAAACCCGGCGAGCCAAGCTGGTCATCGCCTTGGGGTGATGGTCGTCCTGGCTGGCACATCGAGTGCTCGGTGATGTCCACCTGCTGCCTGGGTGACACTTTCGACATTCATGGTGGCGGCCCGGATCTGGTATTCCCCCACCATGAGAACGAGATTGCCCAGAGTGAAGCGGCAACCGGTAAAACCTACGCCATGTCCTGGATGCATGCCGGAGCGGTTCGGGTGGATGGCGAAAAGATGTCCAAATCCCTGGGCAATTTCTTCAGCATCCGCGAGGTGCTGGAAAAGTATCACCCTGAAGTGGTGCGTTATCTGCTGGTCGCCAGTCATTACCGCAGTCCGATCAACTATTCGGAAGACAATCTCAAGGAGGCGAAGAGCGCTCTTGAGCGATTCTACCGCTCCTTGAAAGGTCTGCCTGAGGCGGCACCCGCAGGTGGTGATGTGCTGGCCGAGCGTTTTGCGGCTGCCATGGATGACGACTTCAATACGCCAGAGGCCTGCGCTGTCTTGTTTGACATGATCCGCGAGGTCAATCGACTGAAGGAATCAGATCTGCAAGCGGCTGCGGCCCTGGCTGCGCGCCTGCGTGAGCTGGCCAGTGTCATCGGTATTCTGCAGCTGGAAGCGGATAGTTTCCTGCAAGGCGGAGCTGCCACCAAGGTCGATGCGGCAGAGGTGGAAGCGCTCATCCAGGCGCGCTTGCAGGCGCGTGCGGACAAGAACTGGGCTGAATCTGATCGCATCCGCGATCAGCTGACCAGCATGGGTGTGGTGTTGGAAGATGCCAAGGGTGGAACCACCTGGCGGTTGCAGGACTGAGAGCATTCTGCCCCCGCTCCGTGCAAGGCGGAGCAGGGCAGAATGGTTGTTACTTCCAGATATTGCTGTCGATCTTCTCGTGCAGCTCCGGGTAGTCAGCTGATTTGAACGTGGGTGTGACCCCCTGTTTACGTTGTTCGAAATAATCCTTGGTCAGCTTTGATACCGTGCCGGACAACAACACAATGGCAATCAGGTTGATGGTCGCCATCAGCCCCATCGAGGCGTCTGCGGCATTGAAGACTGTCAGCACTGCCTCCCTTGCGCCCCAGACAACCATTGCCAATGCCGCCACTCGCAGCAGCGTGATGCCGAGGGTGTTGCCTATTCCCAGATAGATCATCGCGTTTTCTGCATAAGTGTAATTTGCCACGATCGAGGTGAAGGCGAAGAACAGAATGGCGATGGCGATGAAATAGTTGCCGGCGCTGCCGATATGCACTTCAAGAGCCTGCTGGGTCAGCTGGATGCCGGTAACGCCGTTGCCAGGCTCGAGAATGCCTGACAGCAGAATCATGATGGCAGTAGCGGTGCAGACTATCAGGGTATCGATGAACACCCCTGCCGCCTGCACCAGTCCTTGTGATGAAGGATGGTGAGGCGCGGGAGTGGCGGTCGCGGCCACGTTCGGCGCCGACCCCATACCTGCTTCGTTCGAGAACAGGCCACGCTTGATGCCGTTGAGCATGGCTGCGGTAATCGAACCGGCAACCCCGCCGACAGCTTCATCCAGACCGAACGCACCGCGGATGATCGACATGAATGCCTCGGGCACATCATTTATATTGACTACCAATACGAACAGCGCCACCAATACGTAGGCACCGGCCATGAAGGGCACGACATACTCGGCAAAGCGAGCGATTGAGCGTAAACCGCCAAAGATCACGATCCCCGCGAAGATGGCAATGACCAGCCCGACCCATATCTTCGGCAGGCCGAAGGCGCTTTCCATGGCGTCGGCGATCGAGTTGGCCTGCACAGCATTGAAGATCAGACCGAAGGAGATGATCAGGCTGACCGCAAAAATGGCGCCGGCCCAGGGTGCTTTCAGGCCTTTGGCTATATAGAAAGCCGGGCCGCCGCGATACTGACCTTTGCGATCCTGGACCTTGTACAGCTGAGCCAGGGTGCTCTCGGCATAACCGGTAGCCATGCCTACCAGCGCTACCACCCACATCCAGAAAATCGCACCGGCACCGCCAAGATACAGCGCGACCGCGACACCGGCGATGTTACCGGTGCCGACGCGGGAGGCGAGGCTGGTACACAGGGCCTGGAATGGCGAAATACCATGTTGGTCACTTTTTCGGGAGCTGAGAATCGATCGCACCATTTCTCCGAAATGGCGAAACTGGATGAAACCGAGTCGCAAGGTGAAAAACACCCCAACGGCCAACAGCCCGTAAATGAGTATGTAACCCCAGAAGACCGTATTCAGAAAATCAATTATTGCGCTCATTGGCAATCCTTTCGCAGTTATCGGGTATAAATGTAGTCGCTGAGCTGAAATGTGCCATCCGCAAACCCGCGTGCCAGGCTGCTACACTTGCTCGCCTGATCGGGAGCCATTTTCCGATATACCTGGGGAAGCGTCGATGGTTGTTATTAATGCCCTGCTGCCTGTTTTTGGTCTGATCCTTCTGGGCTGGTTTCTCGGTGCGCGCCGCATCATCCCGACAGAGGGCCACAAGACCCTGGGCGTCATCACCTTCAAGCTGTTCATGCCCGTCTTGCTGTTCTCTGGCCTGGCCCGGGCCGACCTGCTCGACGCACTTTCCCCCTTGCTCTTGATGCGCTATTACATCCCGGCCTTCGTTGTCTTTATCGCCGTCAACCTGTGGATGCACCGGCGGCTGAGGCGACCTTCTTCCATGGGGCTCGCAGCCAGCTATTCAAACAACGTGCTGGTGGGTATTCCTGTGATTACGGTGATGCTGGGCGTGGAAAGCCTGGTTTACCTGTTTGCCATCCTGGTATTTCACAGTCTGCTGTTGTTCACTCTGCAGAGTATCTATAACGCCTTCTGGGGAAGTCGGAGCGAAAAGATCGATTGGCTCGGACTGCTCTCGAGTCTGGCCAACCCGCTGATCATCGGGTTGTTCCTTGGGGCATTGGTGAACCTGTCCGGACTGACTGTCCCCGGCCCGTTGTGGCGTATCGTGGAAATGCTCGCTGCGGCGGCGTTGCCTACCGCCTTGCTGATGCTTGGCATGAGTCTGGCCAGCTATCGGCTATATCTGAGCGGTACCATGGCAATGCTGACTACCACCAAGCTGGTTATATTCCCAATGCTGGTACTGGGCATGGGTTGGCTGCTACCAGGGTTGACTGGTGATGCGCGTACTGTTCTGGTATTGATGGCAGCCTGTCCCACGGGCATCAATGTGCTGGCATTTGCCATGGGGCAGGAGGACACGCGTATCCTCGGCTCGGTGATTTTTCTCTCCACGGTCATGGCCGCCGTCACTCTACCGATCTGGCTGATGATTCTCGCTGCGTGAGCTCACTGGCATCATGCGAGTAGTAAAACTGTCTGAATACCAGAAAAAAGTACGAGAATTCCCTGTTTGTTTTCTGTTAGACGGGAGAATTGACCGTATTTAACGATTTTTTTTCAAATACCATACAAAAGTCTACTTGCTCTTAGTGTATCCTTGCCCGGATTTTTGAATTGAATAAAACAAACAAGTAGGAAAAAGGAGACCCCCATGCCGGTCAGTCTGTTTGTTCCCGGGGAGACACGCGATAACGAAAAGCGTGTCGCTCTGGTCCCCTCCGTTGCCAGTAAATTGGCAAAGCTGGGCATTGAATGCTCCTTGCAACCAGGTGCAGGCCTGGCGGCGAGAATTCCCGATAGCGCATTTGAGAATGAAGGTGTGCAGATCACCTCCGCTCCAGTCAATGCCCAGTTGATATTCCGGGTGCAACCGCCGGAACTGTCTGACATAGAACAAATGGCACCGGGTACGGTGTTGTGCTGCTTCGTTTACGCGCACCGCGAGCCAGAGATCGTCAAGGCGCTGCGTGACCGTCAGATCACCTGCTTCGCCATGGAGCTGGTTCCACGCATCACCCGCGCTCAGGCGATGGACGCTCTGTCCTCCCAGGCGGCATTGACCGGCTATGCCGCCGGCCTCATGGCAGCGACCAGCCTCAACCGCATTCTCCCGATGATGACCACAGCTGTGGGCTCTCTGCGTCCGGCCAAGGTACTGGTCATGGGTGCCGGGGTGGCAGGACTGCAGGCGCTGGCAACAGCCAAGCGTCTGGGTGCCATGATCGAAGGCTATGACGTGCGTGCCGAGGTGAAGGAGCAGGTTGAGTCGGTTGGCGGCAAGTTTGTCGATACCGGCGTCTCCGCGAGTGGCGAGGGTGGTTATGCGCGCGAGCTGACCGATGAGGAAAAAGCTCAGGTCGAGAAGGTTGTCACCCGTCACATTCAACAGGCCGATGCGGTGATTACCACTGCAGCGATTCCTGGTCGTCCCAGCCCGAAAATCATCAGTGAAGCTCAGATCATGGGCATGAAGCCTGGCTCCGTGATCATTGATCTGGCTGCCGAGGGTGGTGGTAACACGCCGCTGACCGTTCCCGGCGAAACCGTCGAAGTCGGTCCAGTAAGCATTGTTGCGCCACTGAACGTGCCGAGCCGTCTGGCCGAACACGCGTCGGAGCTCTACGCGCGCAACCTGCAGAATCTGGTTGGCCTGATGGTCAAGGATGGCGAGCTGAGCATCGACTGGGAAGACGAGATCCTGGCCGGCGCAGTATTAACGCATGCCGGTGAAATCCGTAACGAGGCCGCACGCAAGGCCCTTGAACCTGTCGAGGAATAATCATGGATCCAGTAACTACCATTACCGGCTTTGTGGCCCTGTATATCTTCATGCTGGCTGCGTTCACCGGATACGAAATCATCGGCCGTGTTCCGGCCATTCTGCACACGCCGCTGATGTCCGGCTCCAACTTCATCCACGGCATTGTTGTGGTTGGCGCCATGTGGGCACTGCTGAACGCAGGAAGCACACTGGAGCAGGTCATCGGCTTTTTCGGCGTACTGCTCGGCGCGGGTAACGCTGCCGGCGGCTATGTAGTGACTGAGCGCATGCTGGAGATGTTCAAGCCCAGCAACAAGCGCCCCGGCACAGCGGACAAGGAATAATATCCAATGAGTCAATTTATAATCGAAGCCGTTTATTTCCTCACGGCATTACTGTTTGTCTATGGTCTGAAGCGCATGGCCAGCCCGGTCACCGCACGCTCCGGTATTCTGATTGCGGGTATCGGCATGGTGCTGGCGGTTCTGGCTGCCTTCCTGTACGGCTTTGATGTACGTGAAGCCGCGCAAGAGCATCTGACCATGAACGTGGCTCTGGTACTGATCGCATTGGGTCTGGGTCTGGGTTGGGCCTGGTACAGCGGCAAGAAGGTCGCTATGACCGATATGCCACAGATGGTGGCCCTGTATAACGGTATGGGTGGCGGTGCTGCTGCGGCGATTGCGGCAACCGAGCTGTTCTCTGGCAACGCGCAGGCCCATGGTGTGGTAGTTTCCGTGCTGGCAGTGCTGGGTGGCCTGATTGGTGCCGTAGCATTGTCTGGCTCGCTGATCGCCTGGGCCAAGCTCGACGGTCGCATGAACAAGACCATACGTCTGCCGGCGCAGCAGTGGATCAACGGTCTGCTGTTTCTTGGTTCGCTGGCACTGGGTGCTGCTATCGTGACATCCGGCATCAACGGCGCCATCTCGGTCCCGCTGATCACCGTCTTCTTCATCCTCGCGCTGTTGCTGGGTGTACTGCTGACCACCCCGATCGGTGGCGCTGATATGCCGGTGGTGATTTCCCTGTACAACGCCTTCACCGGTCTGGCGGTTGCTTTCGAAGGCTTCGTGCTGCAGAACCCGGCGATGATCATTGCCGGTACTGTGGTCGGCTCAGCCGGTACGCTGTTGACTCTGATGATGGCCAAGGCGATGAACCGCCCGGTCAGCAACGTGATCTTCAGCCAGTTCGGCGGCGATGACGGTGGCGACGATGGCGACATCGAAGGCTCCATGAAGGCGGCTGATGCGTCCGATGCGGCTATCGCGATGTACTACGCGAACAAGGTCATCATCGTGCCTGGCTACGGTCTGGCAGTGGCGCAGGCACAGCACAAACTGTACGAATTCGTGAAGCTGCTGCAGAAGCAGGGCGTGGAAGTGGCTTTCGCCATTCACCCAGTCGCCGGCCGGATGCCGGGCCACATGAACGTGCTGCTGGCCGAAGCCGGTGTTCCCTATGACATCATCCACGACCTGGAAGATATCAACGAAGAGTTCAAGCAGGCTGATGTGGCTATCGTTCTGGGCGCCAACGACGTGGTCAACCCGGCCGCTCGTCATCGCAAATCCAGCCCGATCTACGGCATGCCGATCCTCAACGTCGATATGGCGCAGCAGGCTTACGTAGTTAAGCGTGGCCAGGGTAAGGGCTATTCCGGTGTCGAGAACGAACTGTTCTACGCCGAGAATACGTCCATGGTCTACGGTGATGCACAGAAGGTAATGGTTCAGATGATCGATGCGGTGAAATCGCTCGGTTGATCCCTACCTGAAATGAAGAAGGGGGTTCGCCTTGGGCGAAGCCCCTTTTTTTTGCCTGCGATTCCCGCGGTCATTGCTGGTGATCTAGCGCTGCTCTGTGCGCTGCAACAGTTCCTGACACTGGTTGGTCTGCTCGCCGCTGGGAGCGATCAATGCCAACAGGGCGGCGGCTGGAGTCAGCGCGCCCAACGCCAGCATGCCGGTACCGCGCAGCGCCAGAGGTCCGGCGTGTACACCGGGACGAGGCTCGCTGAAGGTTCCGCGCACGTACAGTGGTGAGCGCAGGGAGAAAATGCGCATCCCCTTGGATTCCGGATCTATGTCCAGATCCATCTCCTCGCTGGCGAAATTCACTGTACCGTCGACTTCGATCAGCGCATTCTCGGTATCGATTACGAATATCGGCGTGGTCATCAGCCCTTGTTTGAGCACAAGGTCAGCCACCGCGCAATTGATTTGCACATCCTCGTCCCCGAACATTTTGGTGATCAGATAATTACCGACGTTGAGCCCGGCAATTTCCATCAGGCTACGACTCACGGTGCCATCGTTGATTACCAGTCTCACCTTGCCGTCGGCGCTGCCCAGCAAGGCCGCCACCGAATTGCCTCGCCCGCGCAGATCGGCATCGCCATTGAGCTCGCCGAGGCTGGTCTGCATCGGGGCGAAGCTGGGTGCCAACTCCTTGAGTTTGAAGCGACGAGCACTCAGTTTTGCCTGGCCCTGCAGCGGGGTGCTGGCACCATCGAGCTGGATATCGGCCTCCAGCACGCCGCCGGCCATACCGAACTTCAGCGGTGCCAAATGCAGCCGGCCATCCTCCAGCAGCACATGAGTGTCCAGATCGGTGATCGGTAGCTGTTCACTGTGAACGATACGCTGACCTTGCACGCGTACATCGGCATCCATCGTCCGCCAGCGCTCGGTCCGGAACTCTTCGATCGGCAGCACCTTGTCTCCAGGTTGGCGAGTGTCGCTGCCGCGCGCTTCTTTCTCGGCGTTGGAGTCGGCACCGATCAGCGGTGCCAGATCACTGAACAGCAGTTGCTTGGATACCAGGCTGCCCGACAGCTTGGGTCGGGGCTCGCCGGCGACATAGGTCAGATCGCCATGAATATCGCTGTCGCCGATGCGTCCATTGAAATCCTCATAGCGGAAAGTCGCGCCCTCGGCAGCCTGCAGTTGCGCACGCAGCCGGCCGTCGGTGGAGTAGGGCGGGCTGTCGGGCAAGGTGACCCCGGTCAGTGGATACAGATTGCCCAGGCTGGTGCCCGAGAGCCGCAGGTTGAGGTCCAGCGCACCCAGGTTCTGCGGGTCGGTCAGAGTGCCGGAGAGGCGGATGCGAGTCGATCCGGCGCGGACATCCGCCTCCAGAGGAAACGGCAGCTTGGCATCCTGCAGCGCCAATAGGCCGCCCACTTTGCCTTCGCCTCGCACTGCCTGCCCCTGATAACGTCCCTTGGCGCGCCAGGCGAAGGCGTAATCCTGAGGGGCAACGGCAGCCGACTCCTCTGATTTGCCGACAATCTCATCGAAGGCGATAGGCTCGCCAAGGGGTTCGATCTGGAGATCAAGTTGAATCTTGCTGATCGCGTCGTCGACCGTGATATGCCCCTGGTCGAAGCCGATGGTGCCGATATCCAGCGCCCAGGGCGGGGGTTGATCGGCAGCGTCGCTCTCTTCATTGCCCAGATCGAAGGTCCAGTTATCGCGCCCGTCAGCCAGGCGTTGCGCGTTCACCACCGGCCCCTGCACATCGATGCGTGGAATATGTACGGTCTTTGATAGCAGCGGTAGTGGCGCCAGGCGCAATTCCACCTGCTGCAGGCTGACAAAGGTGTCGCCTTCAGCCCATTCCGGATTGCCCAGCATCATCTGCTCGGCGGCGATGTGCGGCCAGGGCACCCAGGCGCGCCAGCCGTCCGTATCGGACTCTCGCCGCCAAGTCACCGACAGGTCACCTTCAATGGCGAAGGGCCGATCAAGCGCCTCGGAAACCCGTTCGTTGATGGTCGGCTTGAGCAGGTTCCAATCGAACAGCAGCAGAAACAACACCAGCGCCGCCATTAGCAGCACCAGGCCGGTCAATATCCAGATGAAAAAATCACCAACGCGCGCCATACCTAATCCGCCTTTCATCATGCATCCGATAAGAATGCGTCAGGTTCAGACTAGCAAACTCCGTGAATGATGAGCGGACAGGTCGGAGCCAGTACTCAACTCCTGATGGCGTCCACGCTCGGCGTGGTAACCGCGCCTTGGATGCTCCAGCGTTCGAACTGGCAGCCTGCATGGCGGTGAGATGGGACGCAGAGCGTCCCGGCAGGCATTCCCACGCTGGAGCGTGGGAACGATCGGAGTAGCAGGCGGGATCTGATATTTCAGATGGTTCCCATGCTCCGCGTGGGAACCTGCGCAGTGGACGCTCCAGCGTCCGAAGCTGGCAGCTTGCACGGCGGCGGGATTGGGACGCAGAGCGTCCCGACAGGCATTCCCACGCTGGAGCGTGGGAACGATCAGGGGATGATTAGCGGAGAGGTCGGAGCCAGCGCTCACCTCTTGATGGCTCCCATGCTCCGCGTGGGAGCCATCAGCGATTTATTACTGCATCGGCAGTCGATCAGCTTGCCGCGTAATACCCGAAGATGGATTTCACTTCGAGGAAGTCTTCCATGCCGTAATGGCCCCATTCGCGACCGTTTCCGGATTCCTTGTAGCCACCGAAGGGAGCGTTGTTGTCCAGCGGGGCACCATTGAGGTGGACCATGCCGGTGCGGATCTGGCGGGCGGCGTTGCGAGCGCGATCTAGGTCGGCGGAGGAGATGTAGCCGGACAGACCATAACGGGTGTCGTTGGCGATGCGGATGGCATCGGCCTCATCTTCGTAACCGATGATGGACAATACCGGCCCGAAAATCTCGTCGCGGGCAATGGTCATGTCGGTAGTCACGTGGCTGAAGATGGTTGGCTGGACATAGTAGCCCTTGTCCAGACCCTCCGGGCGACCGGTACCGCCGACCACCAGCTTGGCGCCTTCCTCGATACCCTTGCCAATCAGCTCCTGAATCTTGTTCCACTGAACCTTGGATACCACTGGACCAATAACCGTGTCCGCGCCGTCCGGAGCACCGGCCTTGACCTTGGCCGAAACGGCCTTGGCGATGGCGGCGATTTCATCCATGCGACTATTAGGCACCAGCATGCGGGTCGGGGCGTTACAGGACTGGCCGCTGTTGTTCATGCAGGACATGACGCCGTGGGCGACCATCTTCTCGAAATTCGCATCATCGAGCAGGATGTTGGCCGACTTGCCGCCCAGCTCCAGTGCGACACGCTTGATGGTGTCGGCACCGCTTTTCATTACCTGACGACCGGCACCGGTGGAGCCGGTAAAGGACATCATGTCGATATCCGGATGGGCCGACATGGCCGCGCCGACTGTAGGGCCGTCACCATTGACCAGGTTGAACACCCCGGCTGGCACGCCGGCTTCGTCCAGTACTTCGGCGAGCAGCAGAGCAGACAGCGGCGCTACTTCCGAGGGTTTGAGTACCATGGTGCAGCCGGTGGCCAGGGCAGGGGCGATCTTGCAGGCCAGTTGGTTGACCGGCCAGTTCCAGGGGGTAATCAGACCGCATACGCCGATCGGCTCTTTGACCACCAGGGTGTTGCCAATGCGCTCTTCGAATTCGAATTCCTTCAGTGCTTTCAGCGCGGCAGCGAAATGACCAGTACCGGAAGGGGCCTGGGCATGCTTCGACAGCTTGGCCGGCGCACCCATTTCGATGGAAATGGCTTTGGCAAACTCATCGGAACGGCGCTGGTAGATTTCGAGAACGCGTTCCAGCAGGGCGATGCGCTCTTCACGGCTGGTCTGGGAGAAAGATTCGAATGCCGCGCGAGCAGCAGCGACAGCGGCATCGACATCTTTTTCATTGCCCAGCGCGATGGTAGCAGCCACCTCTTCGGTGGCAGGGTTGATCACATCAACGGTACGGTCGCCGTTGGGCTCTACCCATTGGCCGTTGATATAGAATTGTTTTTCATGGCTCATTGATCAAGACTCCTGGTGGGACATAACTGGAAAGTGACGGAACGATACACGTAATTTCCACTTGTATCAGCTGTTTCACGCGAATTCACCCAAGCAGAACATGCTCCCGCTTTTGCTTCAAGCGTTCTGACAATGACTCTATACTATGTGCCGGAAAACGACTGCGCTTGACCATACAGGTCTGCCATAGCTTCTTATGGGGAAGGGGTTTAATACTTGACTAAATTGGTTGGATATTGCATAGTTTCGGTCATGTGAAAACCTGACTCGGGTACCGTTATGCGTCTGACCACCAAAGGCCGTTACGCTGTTACAGCGATGCTGGACCTGGCTCTCCATGAGGATCAGGGGCCTATCACCTTGGCGGATATATCCCAGCGCCAAGGTGTATCGGTTTCCTATCTGGAGCAACTGTTTGCCAAGCTGCGGCGCAATAAATTGGTTGAGAGCGTGCGTGGCCCGGGTGGTGGTTATCGCTTGGCCGGGGGGCCTGGCGCCATCAATGTAGCGCAGATAGTTGAAGCCGTGAACGACTCCATGGACGCCACCCGCTGCCTGGGCAAGGGTGACTGCCAGCACGGCGATGTTTGCCTGACGCACTATCTCTGGACCGATCTGAGTGAGCGTCTGCATGATTTTCTTGCAGGCATCACGCTGGCCGACCTGGTTTCCCGTGATGACATTCAGCGAGTACGTACCCGGCAGGACAAGAGCAACTGCTCCAGCCAGCATGTCGTCAACCTGGAACGCATCATCTGACGCGGCTTCTGGCCGCGCGAATTGAAGAGTAATACCCGAAGAGGTATTGCAGCCTGATACACAATGCAGCCACCGTCATAGTGCTGGCTGCGGGATTGAGGTGATACCGTGACTCAAGAAGTCGAGAACCTTATCAAGACGGATTACGCCGCCGGCTTCCATACCGACATCGAATCCGACACGTTGCCGCCCGGCCTTGATGAAGATGTCATTCGCTTTATTTCTGCGCGCAAGGAAGAGCCGGAGTGGATGCTCGAGTGGCGCCTGAAGGCCTATCGCGCCTGGCTGGAAATGGAAGAGCCGACCTGGGCTCATGTGCATTATCCGGAAATCGACTTCAAGAGCATTTCCTACTACTCAGCCCCCAAGAGCATGGCTGATCGGCCCAAGAGCCTGGCCGAGGTTGACCCGGAACTACTGGCGACCTACGAAAAGCTGGGTATCCCGCTGCATGAGCAGGAAGCGTTGGCCGGCGTTGCGATGGATGTGGTCTTCGACTCGGTATCCGTTGTCACCACCTTCCGTGAGAAGTTGGAAGAGGCGGGCGTGATCTTCTGTCCAATCAGTGACGCGATTCGCCGCTTTCCTGATCTGGTCAAGAAATACCTTGGCACCGTGGTGCCGCAGAAGGACAACTATTATGCCGCGCTGAACTCTGCGGTGTTCTCTGACGGCTCCTTCGTCTATATCCCCAAAGGCGTACGCTGCCCCATGGAGCTGTCCACCTACTTCCGCATCAACGAATTGAACACCGGACAGTTCGAACGGACGTTGATCATCGCTGATGAAGGCTCCCACGTCAGTTATCTGGAAGGTTGCACCGCGCCAATGCGTGATGAAAACCAACTGCACGCAGCGGTAGTGGAGCTGGTGGCTCTGGATAATGCCCAGATCAAATACTCCACAGTACAGAACTGGTACCCCGGCGACGCCGAAGGCAAGGGCGGTATCTACAACTTCGTGACCAAGCGCGGTGTCGCTCATACCAATGCGAAGATTTCCTGGACCCAGGTGGAGACCGGTTCAGCAGTAACCTGGAAATACCCCAGCTGCATCCTCAAGGGTGACAACAGCGTCGGTGAGTTCTACTCGGTGGCTCTGACCAATAATTTCCAACAGGCCGATACCGGCACCAAGATGATCCATCTTGGCAAGAACACCCGTTCGACCATTGTCGCCAAAGGGATTTCTGCCGGACGCAGCAACAGCTCCTATCGTGGCCTGGTGCGTATCAACCCCGGTGCCGAGGGTGCCCGCAACTTTACCCAGTGCGACTCGCTGTTGATTGGCGATCGCTGCGGTGCGCACACCTTTCCGTACATCGAGAGCAAAAACCCCAGCGCGGTAGTCGAGCACGAGGCGACCACCTCCAAGGTCAGCGACGACCAGATGTTCCTCTGTCAGCAGCGCGGGCTGGATGCCGAGAAAGCGGTCTCCATGATCGTCAACGGCTTCTGCCGTGATGTATTCAAGGAGCTGCCGATGGAATTTGCGGTGGAAGCGGGCAAGTTGCTGGAAGTCAGCCTGGAAGGTTCGGTGGGTTGATCCATCGCGGGTTGTCGAGACGAATTCATACAGATTATCAGGCGTAAAATATGTTATCGATCAAAGGGTTGTGCGCGAAAGTTGAAGAGAAAGATATCCTCAAGGGGTTGGATATCGAGGTCAAGCCGGGTGAAGTGCATGCGATCATGGGGCCGAACGGTTCCGGCAAGAGCACCCTGGGCAACGTGTTGTCCGGCCGACCCGGCTACGAAGCGACTGGCGGCAGCGTGCTGTTCAAGGGTCGAGATCTGCTTGAGCTGGACACCGAAGAGCGCGCCCGTGAGGGTATCTTTCTGGCCTTCCAGTACCCGGTGGAAATCCCGGGCGTCAGCAATATGGAGTTCCTCAAGGTATCTGTCGATGCCAAGCGCAAGCATGCCGGCCTTCCGGAGCTGTCCGCCGTCGAGTTCATGAAACTGGCACGGGAAACCACCAAGCGCGTCGACCTGGACGCCAGCTTCCTGAAGCGCGGCGTCAATGAAGGCTTTTCCGGCGGTGAGAAGAAGCGCAACGAGATCATGCAGATGATGCTGCTTGAGCCCGACCTGTGCATTCTCGATGAAACCGACTCCGGTCTCGACATTGATGCCCTGCAGGTGGTTGCCGACGGCGTGAACTCCATGCGTGACGGCAAGCGCAGTTTCATCGTGGTCACCCATTATCAGCGTCTGTTGGACTACATAGTGCCGGATTACGTACACGTACTGGCCGGTGGTCGTATCGTCAAGTCAGGCGACAAGAGCCTGGCTCTGGAACTGGAAGCCAAAGGCTACGGCTGGTTGGAAAACGGGGAAGGCTGAACATGTCTGACTTTCAACAACAGGCCCTGACGCTGGCCGCAGAGCAGCATAGCCCTGAATGGCTGGCTGACGTGCGCGTGCGCGGTGCTGATATCTGGTCGACCGCCAAATGGCCGACTCGCAAGACCGAATTGTGGAAATACACGCCGCTGACTGCGTTGCAGAATGACAATCCGGCGCAGTGGGCGCAGGTTGATAATTGTGCATGGCAGCAGTCGATCGACCCCATCGAGCTGGATGCCACGCGACTGGTGTTCATCAATGGACATTTTTCCGCTGAACATTCCAGTGAGCTGCCTGCCGGTGTCGTGTGCTTCGCCAATGCCGATGCCAGTCAGCAGGCGCTGATTCGTCAGCACCTGGGTACCGTGGCCGATACGGCTACGCACCTGTTCGCCGCCCTGAGCAATGCCTGGGTCGCCGACGGCATCCTGCTGCATGTGCCTCGCGGCGAGAAGCTGGAAAAGCCGGTCTACATTCTCAACGTAGCCACACCGGAAGCGCAGCCGGCGGTCAGCAGCCAGCGCGTGCTGGTGGTACTGGAAGACAGTAGCCAGGCGGAACTGATAGAACACTACGTGTCCGGCAGCGAGCAGCAGAACCTGTTCGTCAACAGCCACACTGAAATAGTGGTCGGTAATAACGCCCAGTTGCAGCATTACCGCATCAACCTGGAGCAGGAAGACCTGCTGCACGTGGGCGGCGTACACGTGAACCTGCATCGCGACGCGCGTCTGCATGGCTTCACGCTGGCTCAGGGCAGCCGCCTCAAGCGCATTGACTACCACGTCAATATGCGCGGAGAAGGCGCTCATATGGAGCTGCACGGCGTCTATCTGCCGCGCAACAAGCAGTTGATCGATTATCACACCAATGTCGAACACCGCGTGCCCAATTGCACCAGTAATGAAGTGTTCCGCGGCATTATCGGTGACTCGGCCAAGGCGGTATTCAACGGCCGGATACATATTCACCCGCAGGCTCAGAAGACCCTGGCTGAACTCAGCAACAAGAACCTGCTGACCTCGCCCAAGGCGGAAATCAATACCAAGCCGGAGCTGGAAATCTACGCCGATGACGTACGCTGCGCCCATGGCGCGACCATCAGTCAGCTTGACGAGACATCGGTGTTCTACCTGCAGAGCCGCGGAGTCACGCGCACTGAAGCGATCCGCATGCTCAGTTTCGGTTTCATCAACGAGCTGCTCAACCAGGTGCCGGAGCAGGCGATACAGGACTATCTGCGCCCGCGACTGACGACACTTTTTGGTCAGGGCGATGAGAAACTGGGGCAGTTGGACTATGACTGATCTGGCCGTGGGCACCCGCAGCGCCTTCAATGCCGAGCAGGTCCGCCAGGACTTTCCGATCCTGCATCAGGACGTCCATGGCAAGCCGCTGGTGTATCTGGACAACGCAGCGACAACGCAAAAGCCAGAAGCCGTCATCCAGGCGATAGTGGACTACTACCGTCAGGACAACAGCAACGTGCACCGCGGTGCGCATACCCTTGCCGAGCGCGCTACCGAGAAGTTCGAGAACGCTCGGGTCAAGGTTGCCGGACTGATCAATGCGCCTGAAGCGCGACAGATCATCTGGACCCGCGGGACGTCCGAAGGCATCAATCTGGTCGCCGCGAGCTGGGGCCGCAGTCAGCTGAAGGAAGGCGACCGGGTACTGGTCTCGGCCATGGAGCACCATTCCAATATCGTTCCGTGGCAGATGATTGCTGCCCAGATGGGCGCCACCGTCGAGCCGATTCCGGTCGATAATACCGGCACCATTGATCTGGTCGCGTTCGAAGCCATGCTCGATGATCGGGTTCGCATGGTCGCCTGCGGGCATGTATCCAACGCACTGGGCAGCGTCAACCCGGTCGCGCAGATAATTCGCCTGGCCCATGCTGCCGGTGCGGTATGTCTGATTGATGGCGCCCAGGCGATGAGTCACCTGCGGGTTGATGTGCAGGCGCTGGATTGCGACTTTTATGTGTTTTCAGCACACAAGATGTTCGGCCCGACCGGCGTTGGTGTGCTGTATGGCAAGGTTGAACTGCTGGAGGCCATGCCACCGTACCAGGGCGGTGGCGAGATGATCGAGACGGTCAGCTTTGCCGGCACTACCTACAATCAGTTGCCATACAAATTCGAAGCGGGCACGCCGGATATCGCTGGAGTGATCGCCCTGGGCGCCGCGGTGGATTACCTGCAGAGCATTGACCGAGAGGCAGCAGAACGCCACGAACGAGATCTGCTCGAGTATGCCGAGGCCAAGGCCCGGGCCATGCCCGGCATCACTCTGGTCGGTACCGCGGCAGAACGTGCCGGAGTGTTGAGCTTTCTCATGGATGGCACCCACCCTCATGATGTGGGCATGCTGTTGGATCAGCAGGGTGTCGCGGTGCGTACCGGCAACCATTGTGCTCAGCCGATCATGGATCAGCTGGGTATCCCGGGCACGGTGCGCGCCAGCTTCTGTTTCTACAACACCAGAGCCGACATTGATCGTCTGTTCGAAGCACTGGCCAAGGCGAAACAGTTTCTTGTCGAGGAGTAGAATATGAGTGTCGAATCATTTGATCCAACCAGCCAGGCGGTGTCCGTCACCCCGGCTGCGCTCGAACACTTCCGGCGCCAGTTGACCAGTCAACCGGGTAAGTCGGTACGGGTCAGCATCAAGAAGAGCGGTTGTACCGGCTTCATGTATGTCATCGACATGGTAGAGCAGGGCGCAGAGAGCGATCTGCATTACCAGCTGGATGACCAGGTCGAATTGCTGGTCGATCAGGACAGCCTGGCGGTTCTCTCCGGCACTGAAATCGATATCGTGCAGGAAGGCATCAACCGGCAGATCCGTTTCATTAACCCCAACGTCAAAGACCAATGCGGTTGCGGCGAAAGCTTCAGTGTGAGTTGACATGGAAAGACGTATGGTTGTCGCCCAGGCAGATTGCCCGGCGCGACGGGTCCCCGATGGCACAGAGCTGACGATCCCGAAAGATACTTTTGTAACCATCACCCAGGCACTGGGTGGCAACTACACGGTTACCTACAACGGCCAGATGGTCCGCGTGGATGGCACCGACGCAGCGAATCTCGGCCTGGAGCCGGAGCTGCTGACCTTCCCCGAGCCGACCGACGAGCTGATCCGTGAAGAAAATGTCTGGACCGCGCTCAAGACCGTTTACGATCCGGAAATCCCGGTAGACCTGGTGAACCTGGGATTGATCTATTCGGTGGCCATTGATCAGCAGGCCAACCGAGTGGACATCAGCATGACCCTGACCGCGCCCGGTTGTGGCATGGGGCCGGTATTGGTCGGGGATGTCGAGTACCGGGTGCGCCGTGTGCCCAATGTCGAGACGGTGCACGTGGACCTGGTGTTTGATCCGCCATGGAGCCGCGAGATGATGAGCGAAGAAGCACAGCTTGAAACCGGTATGTTTTTTTAAGGGTTAAGGATTCTTTTTCATGAGCCAATTCGGCACAGACATCAGCAGCGACGATATCATCGACACCTTGTCATTTTTTGACAGCTGGGAAGATCGCTACAAATACATCATTGATCTTGGTCGTGAATTGCCGCCGCTGGATGACAGTCAGCGTACTGAGCAGAACATCGTGCGCGGTTGTCAGAGCCAGGTTTGGCTGAGCAGCCGGGCCGGGGATGGCAAGCTGTATTTTGATGCCGACAGTGATGCCTTCATCGTCAAGGGTCTGCTCGCTGTAGTATTGGCTGCCTACAACGGCAAGACGCCGGAAGCCATCCTGGATTTCGACATCGAAGCCTACTTCACCCGCCTCAATCTGCTGAAGCACCTGAGCGTGACTCGCGGCAACGGCTTGCGGGCGATGGTCAAGCGGATAAGGGATACCGCTGAAGCAGTGTAGGAGAGCTGGGAGGTAATCGACGGTTTGATGAAAACCGCCGATGCCATGCTGCATGAAGCCGGGAGACTGGGCAAGAACCGAGTCGTGCTACGCGCCGAATCGGTTTTCAGCGACGAGCAATGATCCACACAGCGTGAATGATGCCTGGCAGGTAGCCAAACAGGGTCAGCAGAATGTTGAGCCAGAACGCACCGGCAAACCCGACCTGCAGAAATACCCCCAGCGGCGGCAACAGAATGGCAATGATGATTCTGATGATGTCCATGTATGTACTCCTGAGTAAACGAAACTAACGAAGCGGGTAGTCAAATTATCTGACTATGCTCCAGCTCTATGGTTCCAGCGTCATTTTTGAGGCCGGTTTCAGTACAGGTCTCGCCGATAACGTTGTTGCTGCTGCAGTTCCTGCCATTGCTCTGCCGTCAGCAGCTCCTGCAAAAGCCGATGAATTTCCCGGCCCATACCCGCCAAGCTGCCGCATACATGAATGCTCGCCCCGCGATCGACCCACTGCCGCAGCTGGTCGGCCTTGGCGGCGAGGCGGTGTTGCACATACTCCGAACGGTCTTCCGCCCGGGAAAAACACCGGTCCAGCAGCAACTTGCCTTGTGCTGTCCAGGTATCCAACTCATCGCTCAGCCACAGATCATGCTGCAGGCAGCGCTCACCAAAGATCAGCCAGTTGTCCGTGCGACCCTGATATTGACGCTGCCTGAGCAAGCCGCGCAAGCCGGCCAGCCCCGTGCCTGCACCGATAAAAATGCCCGGGCCGTCACGCTCCGGCAAGTGGAACCCCGGATTGGACTGCAACCGGATATCTACTGTCACCCCAAGCTCTGCATGGCAGCATAGCCATCCGGAGCCGTGACCAATGACGCCTTGCGCACTGACAACCTGACGGACAATCAACTCCAATACACCGTCTTCCGGAAGACTGGCGATGGAGTAGGTGCGCAGGGCTGAACCAATACTCAGCTGCGCCAGATCTCCAGCCTGCCAGATCGGCATATCGGCAACAGGTGCCAGACGTATCAGCCAGGCCGGTGCGCCCGGGCTGTTGGGGTTGAGTTGCAGGCGTTCGAGTAGCCTCCATTGCTCGAACGAGCCTGATGCCCCAGCATCGTACAGCGGCACTCCTGCCCAGACCGAAGCCTGGCGAGACCAGCTCTGGATGCTGTCCGGGTCTAACTGATTCACTTCCTGACGTGGTGTGGCGGCTGCTGCGCCCGCTGCGTTGAACCAATGCGCCAAGCGCCGGCCAAAGCCGCAGAAGTCAGCGTACTGATCGTCACCCAAAGCCAGCATCGAATAATTCAGGCTGCCCAGATCGGGCTGGATACCTTCAGCCTTGCGCCAGAATGCCGCCGCGTTATCCGGTGCCTCGCCTTCGCCATAGGTGCTGATAATCAACAGCACCCGGGAATAACCGGCCAGCTCCTGCGGCTGGATAGCATTGAGCGGCAGTAACACGGGTGTCAGATTGCATTGATGGAAGGCCGGGGCAAGCCGTCCGGCAATCTCCCGCGCGGCGCCGGACTGACTGGCATAAGCAATCAGCCAGTCCGGCGCGGCTGCGGGTTTTATTACCGCGGGGCGCCGGGACTTACCCAGGCAGATCCAGCACAGCATCATCCAGCCACCCAAGGCCAGAGCAGCCCATAGCGCCCGCTTGTTGAATAGCCAGTGCAGCTCCGACAGCTCCGGCAGACTCATCAGGGAGCCATGACTTCAAGGGTCGCGGTATAGGTGGCGCGCCGCTGGGTCAACGGGGGCTGAACACCTTTTTCCTGCACGACTTTGGCTTCCAGCCACCAGAAACCAGCGCTCGGCCAGGTGATAGCTACCTTGCCGTCTGCGCCGCTGGTCTGCTTGATATCATTGAGCTGATCCCGATGCCGAATGCCACCGGGAATGACGTTCACCTCTACGCCCGCGGCGGGCTTGCCGTCCAGCAGGAAGATGAATTCCGCTGTTTCCGTGGCAAACAGATCATTGGGATGGGTCACTGGCTGCAATTCCAGGCCGCGCCCGATGGGGGTGAATACAGTATCGGTGGTTTGTCCGGAGGTGACGAATACTTCCATGCGCGACTCCATCTGGCTGACTTGCAGGTCCTGCACATTGGCCGGTATGGCCTGATCCATATCAGCCAGGTTACCCACCCAACGGCGTTCCTCACCGTTCTCCTGGTAACGGGCGAAGTAGCGTGGAGCGCCAGCGACTGCCAGCTTGTAGGTCCCTTTCTGGATGAGTTCCACATCGAATACGCTGCGGTATTTTCCAACGTGACCATTCTGCGCCGGGACTTCTTTACCATCCGGTGCGGTGATGACCAGGTGGTTGGCGGTGCGGGGCCTGACTTGCTCGCCCGGTCGGCTGGCCCGAGCTGGCGGCTGACCGATACCTGCCAGTACCAGAGGGTGGTGCTCGAAATAGAACAGGTCATTGGAGACGGCGGCATCTACGCTGATCCAGGCATTTTCACCTGAAAGCACGGTGGTGGAGGGCAGCATCCAGGCGCGGTGGGCATTGGCCGACAGCGGCAGGGTGATGGCAAGGGCAAGTGCGGTCCAGCGAGCGAGTTGTTTCAACATGGTGTTGTATGTTCCTGTGTGATGTTCAGGGTTGGAGGGTCAGGCTGACTTTGCCCAGTTCGGTGTCGCCAGTACTCACGTGGGTGACCTGTTCGGCAACTGGCCAGCGGAAGGGCAGCCGAATCAGCTCGCGGCCCCCCACTTCGCGGGCGGCTTCGATGAGCAACTGGTACTCCCCGGGTTGAAGTGCGGTCAGGGCAGGGTGGTTTTCGGGGAACGACAATGAATGTTCGCCTACCGCCCGCGTGGCGGCGGAAAGTCCATCCACCGGTAGCTCAAGTGAACGACCACTGCGGCGCCACCACTGACGCATGTCCTTCAGCCATTTCTCACCCTCGCTGTCTTGCAGCTTGAGGTCATACCAGACCGCCAGATCAGCGACGTGACCCTCGGTATTCTCAATCCAGATCGCCACGTAGGGGCGGTGATATTCCGCCACTGACAGCCTCGGCACCTCTACCGAGACGTCCAGCTTCGCCGCGCTCGATTGCGTGGCAAATACCGCAGCCAGCGGCAGTAACAGCCATTTACGCATGACCAATCCTCTTTTCAGTGAATGAACAGCAAAGCAATGAGTACCGGGATCAGCAAACCCAGGCCTGTTACCGGCCAGGTGCTGGGGCGGCTGCGTGCCTGACGGCCAAGCAGCAACAGGCCCGTCAGCGTGAACAGCACACAGACTCCGGCGAAGATATCGATGAACCAACTCCACGCCGTGCCACTGTGACGGCCCTTGTGCAAGTCGTTGGCATAAGCAATCCAGCCTCTGTCGGTAGCCTCGAAGAACACCTCGCCGGAGTGCAGGTCCAGAGTCAGCCAAGCATCGCCGCCGGGTGTGGGTATTCCCACATACACCTCGGTATCCGACCATTCCGCTGCATCATCTTTGAAGCGGACTGCCAGTGTGTCCTGCAACCAACGGTATAGTCGGGCAGGGAGCTGCTGCTGCTCGCCAGCAACTACCAACAGGGGCATCAGCTCCTCCGGCAGTTGCAATTCCAGCGTGCGGACATCGGGCCGCGCCTCGATACTGCCGGCATGATTCAGGGTGATGCCGGTAACGGCGAACAGCAGCATCCCCGCCAGACACAGGGCGGAACTGATCCAGTGCCATTGACGCAAGGTGCCGATCAGCAGGTATTTCATTGCCTTCTCTTGTTTTCTGGGGTTATCAGAACCGGTAGTTGGCCGACAGCCAGAAGCTGCGCGCCTTTTCCGTCACGTTGTAATCATTCGAGCAAGACCAGGTGTCGTGATTGCCCAGGTCATCGAAGGTCGGTTCACAGTTGCGTCCGGCCATGTCCTTGTCCAACAGGTTATTGACGCGGCCATGCAAGGTCAGATCATTGCTGGCCTGGAAGCGCATGCCCAGGTGGTAGATGTCATAGGACTTGTAATACAGCTTGCGGGTAACCGGCGTCGGCCCTGTACTGACAGCTGTACCGCGGTAGCGCTCGTCGCGCAGTTCGGCAATCAGGGCCACATTCAGGCGCGGAAATACATCCCAGCTGAGCGTGCCATTGAGCATATGCTCGGGCGTGTTGACCAAGGGCAAGCCCTTTTGTGCGCCGCTTTTCTGCTCGCTGTCGGTATAGGTGTAGTTGCCGCTGAGGCTGAGCGTGGGAATGATCTCCCAGCGTGCCGCCAGTTCGAGGCCCTTGGTCTGAGCCTTATCGACGTTGGTGCTCTGGCTGAAGCTGTCATAACCCAGTTCAGCCCAACCAGGACCGACGTCCACGCAACCCGAGCTGAGATATTTCACACCGCTGGCGTTGTAGCAGTTGGGGATGGCATCGGCGCGAGCGATCTTGTCCTTGAACTCGTTGAAGAACAGGGTCGCGTTGGCATTGAAGTTGGTCAGATTGTCGTAGTACGCCGCGATCTCGTAGTTGGTGCTGGTTTCTGGCTGCAGGTCCGGTGAGCCCGCCATGGGGTTCACGCCCTGGCCGCCAAAACCGACGATGCCCGGAAACAACTGGTTCGGTTTCGGTGTTTTGTAACCGGTGCTGACGCCGCCCTTCAGCGTCCAGTTATCCGTAGTCCGCCAGGTGAGGTAGCCGCGGGGGCTGACTTCGGAACCGAATATGTTGTGGTCGTCGTAGCGAGCCCCATAGGTAAAGGTCAGCTTCTCGGTGAGATCCCAATTATCCTCGGCAAACAGAGCCCACTGTTTATGATCCTGGGTCGCGCCGGACTGATACGACGCCCCATCCATGCCGAATACCCCATCCTCCATCTCGGCGAGAAAATACTGACCGCCCAGGGTGAAATGGTGACTGCCAATGGAGCTCGACAGCTTGGTATCGAAGATGGTGTTGCGGATTTCCAGCTCGCGGCGGTTACGCGGCAGGAAGGTACTTTCCAGCTCTGCGCGCAGGTCATCGGTGAGTTCGGGCGTACCGACGCCCTGATCCGCTGCGGCCTGATCCCAGATATCCTGCAGGGCGCCTCGTTCCTGTACGGTCAGCGGCAGAGAGCGTCCAAGATTGCTGCTGGTACTGCGGGTCAGGCTGGTATCGCTGGTGCCGAAGTTCCAGCGGCCGGTATGGGCCAGTACGAACTGCTCGCGCTCGACCCGCTGATGTTCCGCATAGCCGACCCGAGGCTGGATGATCCCGCCACGGGCGCGCCACAGGCTATCAACGGAATCCAGCGTGCCGGTCTGGCCTTCGGTATTGTCGTAGCGCTGTTTGGCGATATCGTATTCGAACTGGAAATCGTGATCTTCCAGTGGGGTCAGATTCAGTGTGAAGCCGGCATTCCAGTTCTTCGCAGCAACGATCTTCTTATCACCAAAGCTGCCACCATCCTCGAATAGCGAGCCGTCGCCGTTGATCAGTGTGCCTACGCTGTATCCAGGATCGCTCTGTTCGCGGTCATACAGACTGGCGCGCAACCCCAGACCGAGCAGTCCTTCGATCAGTGGGCCGCTGGCAAACAGATCGGTTTTCTTGTCATCCCCGAATTGGGAGTTTTCCTGGATGCTCAGCGCGTGGCTGATCGACCCACCCCAGTTGTCCTGTACCTTGCGCGTGATGATGTTGATCACGCCGCCCATGGCGTCAGCACCGTACAGGGTGGACATAGGTCCACGAATCACTTCGATGCGTTCAATGGCATCCATCGACGGCATGTACATGAACTGGCTGTTACCGAAGTTGTTCGGCCCAATATCTCCGACATCGCTCTGCCTGCGCCCGTCGATCAGAACAAGCGTGTAATCCTTGGGCAAACCGCGCATGGTGATACTGATATTGCCGTTCTTGTCCAGGTCGGCACCCACGTCAACGCCTTCAACGTCTCGCAAGGCATCTGCCAGTCCGGCATAGGGTTTACTCTGGAGCTGTTCGCGGCTGATGACGCTGATACTGGCAGGCGCATCGGCGATCTTCTGTTCGAACCCGGTAGCCGATACCACGGTGACATCGGGTAGCTGTACGGCATCCTGATTGGCCAACGCAACGCTGGCGGCAAGTAATGCAATGAATCACACCGGGTTTCGTGGAGGCCTCAACTCTTGAGAGAATGAGGCATGAAG
>NZ_JABUYN010000025.1:0-20509 GCF_014897305.1 Pseudomonas sp. FME51
TGTGCAAACCGGTCACGATGCCCGGAATGACCGGTCACGCTCGCCGGAATACGCAGAACGGCCAAACATGGCCTTGGGTGGTATCACGCCAAGACAGAAGTTGGCCATGGCGGCCTGACTCTACTTCTGAGCCCCGCTGAAAATGGGGGGATTACCAAGATTTTTACGATGTCCCTGTGCGGGAGCTGGTTCGCTGGGTCTTGCTGTGAGCAAATCATGACTTGACATTTAGTGATATTGTTGTCCACATGGTGACATTCTTGTACTATTCCGACAAGCTGACAAAACACTGTACTAACTGCGGACAACAAACATGAGTGAGCAAATAATGACCGTCAAGGATGTCGCGTCGTACCTCAAGCTCAACGAGCGTACCGTCTATCGCATGGCCACAGCAGCAAAGATCCCAGCGTTCAAAGTGGGCACCTCGTGGCGTTTTAAGAAAGAAGAGATAGATACCTGGATAGCGCAGCAACACAACCAAATACCAAGTAATAAAGAGAGCTAACCATGCTAGGACTGAAGTTACGTGAGGAGTTTTCTGGTCGTCGTATCAAAGGAACGATGATCGAAATGCATAACCGGAATGGCACTGGTGCGCTCGATAAGTCTGCAAGTGAATTTCTGAAGATCACTTACCCTTCAATCGACATGCTCAAGACTGTGGAAGCTGTACAAGCTGGCCGGGCTGAGCCTGTCGTAATTATCGGTGCGCGAGGCCAAGGTAAATCACACCTTATGGCCGCACTGTCACACATGCATCAGGATAAGGATGCAACAGTAAACTGGTTGAATGACTGGTCTACCCGACTGAAAAATCCTGACATTGCAGGTCTCAAATTACAGTATGGCATGCATGTCATTACCGAAAGCTTGCACCTGCAACGCTATAAGCATGTATGGGATGTTCTGTTCGACCAGCATCCGCATGGCAATATCATTAAAGCCAAGTGGGAAGTGCACGGCACGGAAGTGCCTGGTTATGACCTGATTCTGGAAATGGCCGAGAATAAGCCATTCATCCTTATTCTGGATGAATTCCAGACGTGGTTTGAGGGCTTAACAAACTCCAATCAGCATAAGCGTAAGAGCTGGGCATTTAACTTTATTCAAATTCTTTCGGAAATATCTGAAAAGCACCCTGAACTTTTGACACTTGTCGTTTCTGTGCGCGAAGGTAACTCTGATGCGGCGCAGCAGCTGTTCCGCGTTAACCCGGTGCGCGTCGACTTTAAAGGGCCAGAAGCCAAACGAGACAGGCAGCGTTTGTTACTCTATCGGATCTTCGAAAATCGGATGAACATCCCAGAGTCTGATATTACCTCACTGATTAAAACTCATGTGGATGAATTCCTGCGTTTGAGTCACATCTCAGGCTCTGAGCATGAAAAACACAGGCAGCAATTCATTGAGGCCTGGCCATACTCGCCACGACTTCTACAATTGCTGGACGATCAGGTACTTATCGCAACCGAAACTCAAGAAACACGCGATCTTTTGCGTATTCTGGTAGACGTCTTTAAGGAATCTGGTGATGATACAGCCATACTGACGCCAGCGAATTTCAGCTTAACAACTGAAAAATCTGGTGTTACCTCACTGCTGGACTCAGTAGCAAGTCAACTACATCGAGATTTGCGTGAGAATGCACTGCGCAATCTCGAAGCCGTTAAAAACGGTGTACCAGCTGCTCAAGTGCCACATCTTGAGCCCATTCTTTCCGCTCTCTGGCTTCGTTCCCTGTCACTGGAGAATCATGCCGGTGCAGAGCCGTCAGAGTTGCAGCTGGATATTACCGAGCGCAAAGCGATTGATGACAACCTGTTTGCCGCCGAGCTTGCAGTCATCGAGGACAACAGCTTCAACATTCACCGCCAAGCCAACCGTTTGGTCTTCAAGAACGAGGTGAATCCACAGGCCAAGCTGTTAGCACATGCTAAAAACGACAAGCTCTTTCAAAAGGATGAGGATGTAGAACACCTCGCCAAAGAGATTCGTTACGCCCTGGTTGGGGATGGCAATCAGTCGAATATCTATCGAACCATTGTCTTAAAGAAACTGTGGCGCACTTCGCCATGGGCGGATATTGAAGAAAAAGACCATCCTCAGCATTGGGATAACCGGATTCCAGTGATTGTTATGCCCAAGGCATCGCTGGACAACAAAGAGCTGGGGGAATGGCTGAAGACACATGTTGCCAAGGCAAGAAACACTGTGCGCTTCCTGCTGCCACGTGTGGGTACTGGCGACATTTTCTACGATAAGTCTTTGCTGGTATTAGCCCGTGCGGTTTATCTCGCTAGCGATTGGAAAAACTCCGAGCGTGAGTACGCTCAATTGCATCTGAAGTACCAGAAGGAACTGCGTGAGCAGTTGCAATCCCGCTTTGATCGTTTTGCAGTCTTGGTCGTATGGAATTTCGCAGACCCATCTCAATGCGAATTTGAGATTTCACAGCACGGCGCAGAAGGGTTACAGATCCTCGAAAAGCTGGATGTGAAAATCCGCAGCGAGCTGTTCATTCCAGAAGAATTCGACACCATGCTGCTTGATGCCGCAACCAATAGCCGTAGCGTGGCCGACCTCATCGAACAGCTGAAAGAGCCAGCCCCAAAAGGTGCAGAAAGCATTCCCTGGTTGGGTGAAACAGCGGTTAAAGAGCGTATTGGCCGAGCCTGTGCAGAAGGCAAGATTGCCATCAACGCCAAAGGCGGTCTTTACGAGAAAAAGCCGTCAGAAACCACGGAAGATGCTTGGTTGCGAGTACGTGGGAAGCTGGGTAGCGGTAAAGATCTGGAAGATACAACACTGCACCTGCCCGGAGGCTCTGTTGGCTCAGGCGGTTCTGTCCCTGTTCAGCCTGTTCCAGGCGTGCCAGAAGAATTCACTACCGGTGGTGTTAAAGAGCCAACCGCAGGCTCAGGCAATGGCGGCTCAGCATCCGGTACGACACCAACGCCGGGATCGCTATTCGGTGGTTCCAGTGGCGAGTTCGTTGCTCATCACAGCGCCCAGAACACATCCACATTGAGCTTACTCGGTAAGCTTGAACAATGGGGCATTAACAAAGGCAGTAAGGTGAAGGACGTTAAATTGTCTACCTCGCAGCTCACTGGCGCACAGTTAGAGCATCTGCTGAAAAATTTACCGGATGGTGTTACTTACTCTCTGGATTTGGATAAAGAACAATAATCGACGAGCGAAAGCATATGGATAAGTCACTGATCGCTGATATACACAGACTGCCCGCACAGGAAGCATGGCCGAAAATTTTTTCGGCCCTCTGGCCCCTGTTTGCAGAACCGATCAGACAGGATCTGGCGGATGCAAAAACAACCGAACGGGATAGAGCCATCAAACCCTTGGATGACGTGTTGGCAGGCAGTGCCTGGGATTTGTGGGCATCGTTCGAGAGTGCTTCGCCAAAAACGGCAGATGCTCTGAAAGCATTCTGGCAACGCCAGACAACACCGAAAGCCATCCTGATTCTGGATGCATTGTCGCTCCGCGAAGCGCCCTGGATTCTCGAAAGTGCGCAGCAGCGGGGCTACACAGTTCACAGCGCCGGTGCGACCGCCTCTGAGCTACCCGGTGATACCACGCCGTTTGCTCGGGCAATGGGGTTTGGGCAGCGAACTAGATTGCAAAACAACCAGGGTAATAGCGCAGCTTTCCCTGAAGCCTTCACTGAATCCACCGACTTGCCATGGGTGGATTGCGCATCGCTGATCAAGGCCGACCCCAACATTATCTTCTGGCATCACTGGCCTGATGAGCGCATGCATCACCTGGCAGAACAGGGAGCTGGTTATCGGGTGTTGGCGAAAGAAGCCGCAGCCGTATTAACCGGCGATGAATTCTGGGCCTTCATCGACAAACTGGCCACGGGCCGTCGTCTGGTTATTACTGCCGACCATGGGTATTCAAACCCCGCGTTGTTTCCTGACGTTTACCCGGAAGACCAAAAAGCCTATTTGAAAGGGCAATTTAAGTCTGGGCGTAATAACGAAGTGAAAGACGCAAAAACCGAACAGCATTGGGTACCGCCATTATCTCAGGTACTGACGACACAGCATGGCAATTGGAACATTGTGCTGGGCCGCAAAAAATGGCGTTCACAAGGGGGCTACCCAAGCTTGGCCCATGGTGGGCTGAGCCTGTTAGAAGTGGCTGTCCCCTTTATCGAGCTGTCGAAACCGAATAATTAATAGTCAGCAAATTGTGCTGGCCTTTGGATAAGTAATTTTATGGCAACTAAAAAAACGAAAGCGGAACTTACAGCTGAGTTGGTCGCAGAAGCCGTTGGTGCGGGTAAAAAAGCACAACTGGAATCGGTAGATTTTTCTGATCCCAATCGCCCCTTAACCTGCCTTGAGGTAGATTTCCCGATTCTGCCGATTAACCAGATTGCGCAGATTGAAGGTAATGCGGGCAAACCCATCTACCAGATGAGTAAGTGGTGGGCACGTCGCCGCTCCAGCGTGTTCCGCTCTATGTTGATTGCGGCTGCAACCAAAGCACCTGATGAGCCTTCTGAAGCGGCGAAGCTTGTTTGGGACAATTATTACGCCAATCACCAGGACAACCAAGCCTTCAGAAAATTGAAAGTGGCTGACATTTTCATGGGGGGCGGTACCACATTGGTAGAAGGTGCGCGTCTCGGCATGCAGATGACAGGCAACGATCTCAACCCGGTTGCCTGGCTGGTTGTAAAGAATGAATTGGCTGACGTCGATCTGGATGAAGTGAACAAACTGTTTGATCACATCGAACGGGAAGTAAAACCCCAGATCATGCCGTTTTACGCTTGCGAAGGCCCTGATGGCGAAAAAGGAAAATGGACACAGCGTTCTACCGGTAAAGTCATGGGCGATTTTGATCCGCTGGCTCTGACACCTGAAGAACGCAAAGACTACGTATACGAAGGCCCAGAGGTGATTTACACCTTCTGGGCTAAGCATGGCCCCTGTGCTGCTCCCGGATGTGGCCACCGTACTCCGCTGATGTCTTCACCTGTGGTATCAGTGAAATCACTTTCCGTCAGCGCGTGGTTAGATTTTGAATGCCCAAATTGCCATCATAGTTTTGATGTCGAATTGAAAGCTGCCCGAATGGCTCCTGAAGCAAGACTTATTGTTTCAGAGACCGAAAAACCTTTTGCAATTATTGGAAAAAATGGAGAGTTTAACTGTCCTCATTGTGAACATCGAATCGTAGACACTGTAGTTGTTAAAAAAGGGGAATCGACTCTTTTACCTAAAGTATTGCGGAAGACAAAGAAGATCAATCTTACTTTGCTGGTGTCACCTGCCTGGTTAAAAGGAAGTGGTTCTTCTGAATCGAATGGTCGTTTGGGTGGAACAAATCTATCTGATCCCAAGAGCACTGCACGATGGTTTGATAAGCGGCTCGAAGCTATAGAGTTGATAGAGGTTCGCGGTAGTGTAGGTAGCCAAGTTGCAGACCCACATACAGGAGAAATATTTTCTACTAAAGAAGCAACGATACCAAAGAAATCAACATTTACTTGTCAAGAGGAAACCTGTGGTAAACAACAGGACGTACTAATGGCCATGAGCGCGTCAGGTGAATCCGGTGCTATCGCTCCTTTTGCTGAACATTGCGTATCTCCTGACTACAAACAGGATAGCGGCGTATATGGAGGCCGTTTTTTTCGAGCTCCTACCCAGAAATCTATTGATATATTGAAGAAAGCTTTTAACGAATGGCATGATCGCAAGGATTCTGATCTTAGGGATTGCTGGCCGAGGGCTGAGCTTGCATTCGGGTTAAAGACAACCAAGCAGAGTATTGCTGAGCATGGGTTTCCAACCTATGCGGACATGTTTAATGCTAGGCAGCTATTAGTGCTCGCTACGTTTGTCAAAGAGATTAAAGCGATCAGGAAGAAGGGGTATTCAGAAACCTCAATTGATTTGCTGATTGGGGTATTTCAATCCTACTCGCGAAACCAGAACATGTTTTGTTTTTGGAATCCTCAAGGAGACAAACTTGAGCCGTTATTCAGCAATAATAACTACCATCCAAAATATGTATCAATAGAAAACAATGTATTTTCTAATTTTGGCAGGGGTAACTGGGCGTCATGTGCTGCAAACTCAATTAAAGGAATTGAGTGGACAAAGCGTCCTTGGGAAATCGTGGTCAATTCGGCGTTGATAGAGGCAGACAATAAATTTAAAAAGCTAGTTAGTGGTTCAGGTACAAAAATTAGAACATGCGACCCGGTGATCCCTCAAACTAATATTAGTTGTGGGTCTTCAACAGAGTTGGCTCACATTGCATCTGGCTCGCTGGATCTGGTCATTACAGACCCGCCATTTGGAAATAATATTCAGTATGCTGAATTGGCTGATTTCTTCTATGTTTGGATGAGGCTCTTTTATCAGGATTCAAACTCATTATTTTCTGTTAAACACACTCCGAAGACGCTTGAGGCCGTGACAAATCCTGCGAGAAACCCTCAAGAGCCTGAAGCTTTCTTTCAGAAGTTGCTAGGAGAGTGCTGGAAGGAAGCGGCCAGAACATTAAAACCTGGTGGAATTTTAGCCTTTACTTTTCATCATAGTCAGGATGCACCTTGGATATCAGTTCTAAATAGCTTGTTTGAAGCTGGCTTCTATCTTGAAGCAACTTATCCAATCCGTAGCGATGAAACGAAGGGTGAAGGTGGGAAGCCTGGGACGTTTGGTTCCCAGTTAATTGAATACGATATAATTCATGTCTGCCGAAAGAGACTAGTAGAGCCCGAGAAAGTCAGTTGGGCGAGACTAAGACGCAAGATATTAGGCGATGTAAGGCAGCTCCAAGACATCCTTGAGCACCATCAAAATGCAGGCCTTCCTGAAGCTGATGTTCAGGTGATAAAACGCGGTAAAGCACTTGAGTATTTCTCGAAGCATTACGGCAAGGTTTATGTCGAGGATGGTCGTGATTTCTCCGTGAAGGAGGCTTTGGTAGGCATTAATCAGTTGTTGGAGGATCAAGGTGAGACAGATGGGTTGTCCACACCTGTTGTCTGCGAACCTTTCACTCGACAATTTTTGAGAATATTTGGCGGTAAACAAGAGGTTCCCCGTGATCACATGCAAAAGATCCTTAAAGGGACAGGCATTAGCCCTAGTGACTTTATTGGTCGTGGCTGGGCAGAAGAAAGGAAGAAGATTTTCTACTGGGGATCTCCAACAGAAATCGCACAAGATAGATTAACAAGTAAGCGAAATATTAGCCGTGACTTTGATCAGGCCATGTTGCTTGTTGGCGCCTGTTACCCGGAAAGCGGCATCACCACCAGGAAAATTCTGGATGAAGAATTTAAGCCTCACCCAGCGTTAGGGCATCTATTGGATTGGCTCATACACAATGGTGCAGACAGCACCATGCGTACTGCAACCATTACGGCTCGCCAGCTATATACCCGCTGGGAGGCGGAGCACCAGTCTGTGGTGCAACAGCAGATCTCGTTGTTTGATATGGAAGGCGAAGTATGAGCGGTGTGCTGACCGACGACAAATGGAAGCGACGCGGCATCTCAGTGCTCTGGTGTGGCAAAACCCTGGCAGAGCTAAATGCTGCCAGCCAGGTAATCAGCTTGCGTCAGTTCATCGGCTATTACGAAGCAGGGTGGCCGGATGATATGCCGCTGTTAAATGACGATGGCTTATACGTGGCAGGGTTAGACGTAGCCGTAGACGCCTTATCGCCAGAAGATGCACTGGAATGGCTGGAATCCGAGATTTACGAAATGATCTACGACTTCCAGAACCATGCTGATGCTGCGTTGATTTTCTGGATGCCGGATCAGGGCCGCTGGAAAGAAGATCTGACCACCAGTACCTACCACTGGTGCTTGGCCGGTAAATGCGATGCCCAGATGTTCCCGTTGGGGCAATGCATCTGGAACGGCGCACAAAAAGATGTGCGCCGGATTGAATCCACCTCTGGTGGAAAAACGAACGAATGGCTGGGTTTATACCTAGAGCGGATCAGCTAATAGGGGTAACCATGATTTTTCAACCCGGTGAACGCGTCAGCCATTTTGAATTTGGCCAAGGTGTTGTTATTTCGGCTGCGGGTGGCTACGCCCGTGTCTTTTTCCCCCAAGGTGAGCGGCAGGTACCTGTCAGCACCCTGGTGGCGGCACTTAGCCATAATGAACGCGTGGTGGCCAGTATTGGCAGCCATACCGATAGCGACACGAAAGCATGGCTCTCTTGGAAGGCGCATGAATTACCCCTTCAGGACTCAGCCAGCTCGCTGACTTCAGCCAAGATTGATTTGCTACCCCATCAGGTGGTTCTGACTCATCGGGTTGCCTGCGCGAGCCCGCGTCGTTTTCTGATTGCCGATGAAGTGGGTTTGGGGAAAACCATTGAAACCGCATTAGTGTTGCGGGAATTGGCCAGTCGTGGCGAACTGAACCGGGCTTTGATGGTTGTTCCGGCGGGTCTGGTTAACAACTGGCACCGCGAGCTGAATGAAGTTTTCAATTTGAATTTTGAAGTGTTCGGCCGCGAAGGTGACGTCAGCGACCGGCGCAGTAATGCGTTTGCGAAGCATAATCTGCTGATTGCCAGTATCGACACCTTAAAGCGCCCTGCAAGAATCAAGAAAATACTCGAAGCACCCCGTTGGGATTTGATTGTTTTTGATGAAGCGCATCACTGCACCGCCTATAAGCAAGGCGGCAAAACCCGCAAGACCCAGAACTACAAACTGGCGGAAGCATTACGTGACCACAGTAGGGATATGATTCTGCTCTCGGCCACACCACATCAGGGCGATCATTTCCGTTTCTGGAAGCTGATTGATTTGCTTGACCCCACTTTGTTTTCCAGTGAAACCGAGATGGTGGAAGAACGTCACCGCCTGAATCCAATCATCTTCCGCCGCACCAAAGCCGACGCCTGTAAAGCCGATGGCTCCACGCTGTTTGCCAGACGCTGGGTGCATACCGAAGCCTTTTCGATGTCAGACCAGGAGCGCGATTTCTATAACGCCTTGAATGAATACCTGCGCGACGGTTTTGCTCTGGCGAAGAAGCAAGGCGGGAAAGGAACGGCCCTGGGCTTTGTAATGACGATCTTCCAAAAGATTGCGGCATCGAGCTTTGCTGCTGTGCATCGCACCTTGAGACGAAGACTTTTGGCCCTGACTGTCCATGAGGGCTTGATGCACGATGAAAATCTCGACATCGATGCCAGAGACTTTGCTTTTAATGAGGCGAAAGAACAGATTCGCGTCGAGTTCGATTTAGGTCATGACCGTCTTTCTGACCTTGAGATCGACCGTATATTGAATGACATCAAGCGTCGCCTCCTTAAAAAAATTAACGAAGAGCAGCTGGCTGCTGCATCCGATACGTTTACCGATGAGCTGGAAACGTCCGCCGCTGAAGATGCGGCTATGGATGCTGTGGCATACGCCCTGCCAGAAGAGCGATTCCGCATTAAAGAACTACTGGGACTATTCCCTTCAGCCCGAGAAACCAAAGTAGATAAACTCATTGGGGCTTTGGGCGTGCTGTGGCAACAAAATCCAGAGGAGCGGATTGTGATATTTGCCACTTATCTGGGTACGGTGGAAATGCTGGGAGAGCAGATTGAAAAAGCGTATCCAGGCCAAGGTGTGGTTGTGCTTAAAGGTGGTGATCACGGAAGTAAGCTCGCGGCAGAACGGCGCTTCAAACAGGCCAATGGCCCTCGCGTAATGATCTGTACAGCAGCCGGTCGAGAAGGTATCAACCTGCAGCATGCTCGGGTGCTGTTTAACTTTGACCTGCCGTGGAATCCAATGGATATGGAACAGCGCATCGGCCGCATTCACCGCTATGGACAGCGAGATACTGCGCAGGTTTATAACCTTGTGCTGGGTGACACCATTGAAGGTCGCATTTTCCTGCTGCTGGATGAAAAGCTGGAGGAGATTGCCAAGGCACTCGGCAAAGTGGATGAGAAGGGGCAGGTGGAAGAAGACCTTCGATCACAGATCCTTGGCCAATTATCGGAGCAGGTGAACTATCAGCAACTTTATTCGCAGGCACTGCAAGACCCAGAGCTTAAACGCACCCGGCTAGAGCTTGAGGCGGCTATGGATAACGCCCGTCATGCTAAGGATGCGGTATTCGAACTATTCCAGGATCTGGACGGTTTTAGTTTGGATGACTACGCACCACTATCAGATACCGGGGAATCCATAGACGACCTGATCCGGTTCATGCAGAAAGCCTTGCCATACGAAGGTGAAGCCATTGAGATACGCGGACAAAAGCAATTTGCCCTGGTAAAAGATGGCCTCGAACAAATGCTGTTTACCACGGATCGGGAAGAAGCGAATAATTCAGAAAAATTGCATCTGATTGGTTTGGATCATCCCGTGATTGCAGAGCAGCTTGATAAATACCGCAATCTTGATCCTGAATACCTTGGTTTCTATTCCAGTGAGCTGAATGCTGGTGAAACCGTTTCTGTATGGGAAGTAAGGGCTGCCAACGAAAAAGGACACAATGTTCACTCCATCATGAAACTTGCTGTCGATGGCGATGGTAACCGGCTACCTAATTTAGAAAAGCAAATAGACGTAGTGTTTAAAGCTAAGGGAAAGAACGGTGCTCACGCAGTAGATTTACATAAAATTGAAGCTGTCTTGGAGCGTGAACTTCATCACCGGAATATCGTGAAACCTGAGCAGTCTTACTCAGCCAAGCTGATCGGTTTAGCATGTGGTTGATTTGGTACAATTATTTTTGGAGCAATTGGTGGAGTACCGTCATAAAAATTGATTGAAGCATCTACGGATCTTGATATTAAAGCTATTTAATTCTGAGGGTAGATTAGTTTTCCAAGATCTTCTCTGTATAGCTGGGCATATATACAGTCATGGTTTTTACCAGCTAATGGATTAGGTAATGATAAATTTGAAAATTAGTAAAGAATCATTGTATGGGATGGCTTTCATGATCACAGAATGCCGAGGAGAAAATAAATGCATGATTACGCAATATTTGGGCACAGCAGAGCCACAATAGGAAGATGGCTTGGTGTAGCATCTGTAATATTGACAGGCGCTGTTTCTTCATTGTTGGTTTTGGTATACGAAGTAACAAACATAGAAGCATTAGCAACTGCCATAATAACGCCCGCCATAATTTATTTTGGACTACACTATTGTTTTGATCGGTTCGCATGGAGAATACCATTCTTTAGCATCCCTAATATCGGTGGAATATGGTCAGTGAAAGGTGAAACGCTAAATGAAGATGGCTCCACAAAGTACAAATGGGAAGCCGAAATAGATATTGAGCAAACTTGGGAAAAGATCTGTATATCCTTAAAGACGGCAAAGAGCTCAAGTGAAAGCTATACCGCTACACTTGGAAAAAAGCCAGGAACAAAAGGCGGTTGGATTCTTCACTATAGCTATACGAATAATCCTGATACTGATCAATTTCATGAATTGAATTCACACAAAGGCTATTGCGAATTAGTTTTTAACAAAGATTTAAACCAAGGTGAAGCCGCTTACTTCAATAGTAACGGGAGAAGGACTTTCGGAAGAATGACTTTAGGGAAAGAACAATAATGATCAACTTTGAAAACAGACTAGCAAACCTAAAAAATCGCCGCCAAGGGACAGCCGAAAGAGATCGTCTGGAAAAAGGCATGTATTCTTACTATGGCGATCTAAGACCGACAGAGGCGCATGAAAAGCTACATGAAAATGCTGCGATAAAATATGTAATTGGTTCAATGGCATCAGTCAGCCAAGAGTCTACAAAAGTTTCGAAAGACGAGGGTGAGCGAGTAGCATCAACACTGATTGACATGCTCAAAACGTCAGGAATCAATGCCGAAGCTAGAATGCAAGGCTCTGTTGCATTGGATATTCATATCGAAGGTCATTCTGACGTAGATATGTTGATACTGAAATCGGATGTAATTACTGTCCAAGGACCAGCTTTGTCAGGTACCCACTACTCAGATTCAAGCGATACTCGGCCAATGGTTGATATTGTAAGAGAGTTGAGACTTCAGTCGGAAGCGAAACTCAAGTCTCGCTATCATGCTGCTGAAGTAAACACTAGCGGAGCCAAGTCGATTGCTCTTAGTGGGGGTAGCCTTAGACGAAAAGTGGATATAGTTCCAAGTAGTTGGCACGACACGCATGACTTCCAAAGATCAAAGCTTGAACACTTCAGAGCAGTAAAAATTTACGACAAAGACAATCATGCTTTAATTGAGAACAAGCCTTTTCTTCACATCAAAAAGGTAAATGACAGAGACACTCAGTACAGAGGTAACCTTAAAAAAGTAACTCGGTTAATGAAAAACATCATTGCCGATATGCCTGATTATAAAAAAACGAAAGCAAAAAAGCTGACAAGTTATGACATCGCTGCGATTGCCTATTCTATGAATGAAAGTTTATATTGCAGTCAATATTTGCCGTTAACACTCCTTGAAAATCTACGCTCATACTTGCTAATAATTTCGTACATTGATGACAGGAGAAACTCGCTAATAGTCCCTGATGAGTCAAGAAAGATATTTAATTCTGAAGAAAAATTAGAGGCGCTAAGAATAATCTATAACGAAGTAAATGATCTTGCTGAAGCTGTTCAAAAGGCCATTAACCCTTTAAGCGTAAAATATGATGGTGATGTATTACGGAATCGACAAGTAGTGTTTTTCTAGGACATCTAAAACCTTATAATAAACAGTATTACACTGAATCATAAGTGAAAATTGCAGCAGACTAACTCTCTTCCACTGGGCGAGGGAACAGGTCAGCCACATCAATCTCCAGAGCATCGCTGATCTGATAGATTTTTGTTAGTGTGATATATTTTTCGCCTCGTTCAATGTGGCCCATGTAGCTTCGGTCAACACTGGCCAAAGCTGCCATTGCCTCTTGAGATAACCCTTTGTTTTTTCGTAACTCTCTCACTCTTTGCCCGAAAGAAACTAACTTCTCGTTTTTCATCTGCTTAGTCTTACTTCAAAGAGTAGAACTATCACGAGAGACCGCATACAATTCCACGGACTATAATACCCATTTGGAGGGACTGGATGCTTCTGGAAATCCGAACCGATGTGAAAAGTCTTTTTGAGCTATGTAAAGACTACTGGCAGCTAAATGATCAGGGTTCGTTTACGTATACTATTAGAGAGATTGCCGAAAAGCATTCTATGAAAGCCCATATCGTCAGCAACCTCGTTAGTAAACATGCCTATGTTTCCTTCGAGAATATATGTTGTGAAAGCTGTCGAGTACCCTACCAACTGACTTCACGTAATCAGTTCAATAGCCGTAATCTATATTCTGATACCCTCTGTAATATTTGTTCAGATGCCGAGCATCAATCACTAATAAATAATCAATTGAGCATTTTAGAGTCGATTAAGAATGCAGTATTAAGTGATCAGAAAAATATACAGAAACTTAGCTTAAAGGAAAAAGTGTATCTTGCTTCTGCAATACAGGCTCTGGGACATGAAAACTTAGATCAACTTACATCATTGGCTGATAACCCACAATGTAAGCTCTCACCAGATATTGATTACGATAGGATAATCTTGAAATATCTGATTGATAATCGAATCTCATGGATCAGTATTAATACGCCACTAAGATCTATTGTAATTAAAGATGACGATAACTTTACGTTAGATCTTTTCAATAGCAGACTTGAGATACCATTTCAGACACCTGAGCTGATCAATCTGCTTGATAAGTTTTCTACAGAGCAGTATCAAGAAGAGCTCAAGCAAAGCGACGATTTTTTCCAGCTCTGTTTAGAAGTTCAGTTATTCGAGTGCTTAGCATTTCTAAAGCATACATTGTGCGAGCACCGATTGCATTTTTCTCCTGGTGAAAAAACAAAATTAGTTATTTCCCAATGTCTGAGATGCTTTAGTGTCGCTCAGATCTACAACTTTATATGGAGAGCTGTAAAAGATTCGGCTGCATATTACATGAGAGGTGGGATTGGCAAATTGCAAGCAGCCAATTCCGTTGTAGGTAACATTAGCAAGAATATGGAAAAAGCACTGGCTAATAATTGGGAGGTTGCGCCATTTAAACGAAATTACAGGATGCCTCAGTCAGCTATCAGTCAACTCATTTTCAATACTGTTTTAGAAACTGATGATGGGGGCTTCAATCAAAAATTGTGCGATCTAAAATTGTTAACAAGCACATAACAACATGAAGTATTTTTGCAAAGTAGTGAGATGACATACAGCATCAGATTAAGCTTAGGCAGGTTGATATGAAGCTGACTCTTAGTACCTGATATGCTTTATGTTAGTTTGATGTACAATTCATGGTGTCAAAGCTGCTTTTTTGTACACTTTTGAGTTTATTTGTTGCTTTTGATTGCTTTTTCATTTATTTATATTTAACAGATAGTTATGTATGTACATTAATTATGATGAGTTTAGTAGAGTTGGCCCACTGGTGCGTCGCCGGCGCTGCCCGTCGGCAGTTGGCCGACTTCGGCTATTGGTACGCCCCGGATGGTCGCACCGCTGAGCAGCAGGGCGCTTTCGAGCAGGTTGAAGTCAAGCCCCAGGCACTGGAGTGGCTATTCTGCGAAGCGGCGGGGCATCCCTTCCGTGTCAGCCTGGACAACCTCAGCGGCGACGCCACCGACCCGACGCCCTTCAAGACGCGTGTGGTCGAGCAGGTGCAGAGTTACCTGAGCCAAGGCATCCCCGAGCGACCGGCCCGATTCATCAACGCACTACTGACCCACTACCGCCCCGGCGACACACTGCAAGCGCAGGACTTCAGCGTCGAGCGGCTGTGAACGGTGGGCTCGGGACGCAGAGCATCCCGACATGCATTCCCACGCTGGAGCGTGGGGACGATCGGGTGTAGCCGCTTGGGTCGCAGGGCTGGGGGCTGTGAGGTGGGGTGGGGGCGGAGTGGCAGAGTGGCAGAGTGGCGCAGAGCTTGCCCCCAACCGATGGTTCCCACGCTCCAGCGTGGTAACCGCGCCGTGGACGCTCCAGCGTCCGAGCCATCCGCTTGCATGACGTTAAAGCCGGGACGCAGAGCATCCCGACATGCATTCCCACGCTGGAGCGTGGGAATGATCGGAATCTGCCACGCTGGACAGATACTGGAACCACTCCGACAATGACCTCATCGCCCATCACGGACCTGCACCATGCATATAGTTGCTGACGAAAACATCCCGCTGCTTGACGAATTTCTCGCTGATTTTGGCCGTCTGACGCGTTTGCCGGGGCGGCTGATTGATCACACCTCGGTCAGCGATGCCGATGTGCTGCTGGTGCGCTCGGTGACCAAGGTCAGCGCTGCCATGCTCGCCGGCACTCCAGTGCGTTTCGTTGGTACCTGCACCATAGGCACCGACCACCTGGATCTGTCGGGACTGGCCGCCGCGGGCATCGAGGTCGCCAGCGCGCCAGGCTGCAATGCGCGCGGTGTGGTGGAATACGTATTGAGTTGCCTGCTGACACTGTCCGAGCGCAGCGCCAGTGCCTGGCAGAACAAGGTGGTCGGCATCGTCGGTGTGGGGGAAGTAGGTGGTCGGCTCGCCACCACACTCGACGCCCTCGGTATTGAAACCGTACTCTGCGACCCGCCTCGTGCCGAGCAGGGCGTTGAGGGCCTGGTCGAACTGGATGAGCTGATCAGCCGCTGCGATGTCATCAGCTGCCACGTTCCGCTGACCACAGACGGCAAGCATGCGACGCATCACCTGTTCAACGAACCACGCCTGCGCGCACTGCGGCCTGGTACCTGGCTGATCAACAGCAGCCGTGGACCGGTGATCGACAATACGGCCTTGAAGACGGTTCTGGCGCAGCGCCCGGACCTGCGGGTCGCGCTGGACGTATGGGAGACCGAACCTCTGGTCGACCCGGAACTGGCCGCCCGATGCGCCCTGGCTACCCCTCACATCGCCGGTTACAGCCTCGATGGAAAATTGCGCGGCACTGCGCAGATCTATCAGGCGTTATGCCGTTTTCTTGATACACCGGCCACGCTGACGCTGGATCAGCTGGCGCCGCGTACAGGCGCGGGGGAATGGGTAATGGAACCCGGCACACCAACCGACTGGCTGCTGAGCAAAGCCCTGCGTCAGGTCTATGACGTCCGCGATGATGACGCCCGCCTGCGCGCCATGCTGGCAGCTGCGCCATCGGAACAGGCCAGTCGGGAAGGATTTGATCGGTTGCGCAAGGATTATCCCCTGCGGCGGGAATGCAATCTGTTGCGTATCAACACCGCCGCGTCCGAACCACAGGTGGCCCGGCGATTGATTGCGGCGGGGTTTGTGTCAGGCGATGAGTTCTGAGCGAGCGCGAAGCTGAGTGATGGCCATGACAGAGCAGGCTGGTTTTGTGGAGGCGGTTTTTCTTGTGGGAGTGGCCTTGGCCGCGAATAGCCTGCAGTAAAACCTCGCGGCCAAGGCCGCTCCCACAATAATTTATAGCTTGGTTGGCCGTGGCCGTTTCAGCGGGCGTTGGCAGCGCGTGGCGCGACCCATTGCCCATCAAGTTCTTCACAGGCTTGCTGGATCATACGTTCAGTAATGGCAATCTCACGGCCATGCTCATCGACCAAAAAGCCCTGTGCCTGCAGAGACGGGCGGGGCAGATATTCGTGAAGGGAACGCTGTTTCTGCTGTACCTGTAGATTCATTGATTTTTCTCCAAATCAGCTCTAATCGGGTAGATGTCGACAACTCTGCGATGTCTGACACAAACGAAGCATAGACCAATGTTGTGACCACGGGATGACAGAAAGTTTCCAGGGAGGGGAGGCCAGAATGTTCCCACGCGGACGTTCCGATCGTTCCCACGCTCCAGCGTGGGAATGCCTGCTGGGGCGCTCTGCGTCCCGGTTTTGGCGCTGTACAGGCGGTGGGTTCGGACGCAGGAGCGTCCGTGGCGCGGTTCCCACGCGGAGCATGGGAACCATCGGTGGATGGGTGTGGTTGTCGCGGTTGGGGGCTGGCGCCAGGTCCAGCTGACCACGTCGATCGTTCCCACGCTCCAGCGTGGGAATGCCTGCTGGGACGCTCTGCGTCCCGGTTTTGGCGCTGTACAGGCGGCGGGTTCGGACGCAGGAGCGTCCACAGCGGGGCTCCCACGCGGAGCATGGGAGCCATCGGTGGATGGGTGTGGTTGTCGCGGTTGGGGTCTGGCGCCAGGTCCAGCTGACCACGCCGATCGTTCCCACGCTCCAGCGTGGGAATGCATGCTGGGGCGCTCTGCGCCCCGCTCAGGGAGAGGGGCGGCGGCTTAGCGATAATTCCCGGCGCGCAGTGCAGCGATGCGCTGCTCCAGTGGCGGGTGGGTCATCAGTAGGCCGGCGAGGCCGTTCTTCAGGTTGCCGTTGATACCGAAAGCAGTCATTTCACCGGGCATTTCGACCGGAATGCCCTGCTCGGCACGCAGACGCTCCAGCGCCGCAATCATGTTAGCGCTGCCGCTCAACTGCGCGGCAGCAGCATCGGCGCGGAATTCGCGCTGGCGCGAGAACCACATCACGATGATGCTGGCGAGGATGCCCAGAACCAGCTCGGCCGCGATGGTCGCAATGAAATAACCGATGCCCGGGCCAGAGCCCTCATTCTTGAACACGGCACGGTCCACGAAGTTACCGATGATCCGCGCAAAGAACATCACAAAGGTGTTAACCACGCCCTGAATCAGGGTCAGGGTCACCATATCGCCGTTGGCCACGTGACCAATCTCGTGCGCCATGACCGCACGAACCTCGTTAGGGCTGAAGCGCTGCAGCATCCCCTCGGAAACCGCCACCAGCGACGCGTTCTTGTTCCAGCCAGTCGCAAAGGCATTGGACGCCCGCGACGGGAAGATACCCACCTCCGGCATGCCGATATTCGCCGCCTGGGCCAGCTCGGCGACAGTATCAACCAGCCACTGCTCCTGACGGGTCTGGGGCTGGGTGATGATGCGGGTACCGGTGCCACGTTTGGCCATCCACTTGGACAGGAACAGGGAAACGAAGGAGCCGGCAAACCCGATCACGGCACAGAAAATCAACAGCGACGTCAGGTTCATACCACCCTGACCATCGTGCATGCTGCCAACACCCAGCAGACTCAGGGTGACACTGGCAACCAGAACAATGGCAAGGTTGGTTGCCAGAAAAAGCAAAATACGCATCATTTAAATGAAACTCCTAGGGCTGTTATAGCTAGGCGTATATTTGGGGCTGGCCGGCAGGGATTCAATCGGCAGTCTGTATCAAAGCGTGTCGAGTGGGGCTGTAGGAGGGGCGCCTCGCCGCGACGCTGGCCGCCAGGCCAGCCAAAACTCGAGGACACTGAGCTAACCGGCAAACCAGGGCGCGCTTCGCACGCCGTCGCGCCGAGGCGGCCCTCCTACAAAGAACCTACTGACGATACCCATGCAAAAAGTTCGCAATTCGCCCGATCGCCATTTCCAGATCATCCTTGCGCGGTAGCGACACGATGCGGAAGTGATCCGGCCACGGCCAGTTGAAGGCGGTGCCCTGAACGACCAGGATCTTCTCCTGCAGCAGCAGGTCCAGCACCATCTTCTCGTCGTTGTGGATCGGGTATACCTTCGGATCCAGTTTCGGGAACAGATACAGCGCCCCCTTGGGCTTGGTGCAGCTCACCCCGGGAATGTCGTTCAGCATCTCCCAGGCCAGATCGCGCTGCTCCAGCAGGCGGCCGCCGGGCAAAATCAGATCATTGATGCTCTGATAGCCACCCAGCGCAGTCTGAATCGCATGCTGCGCCGGCACGTTTGCGCACAGACGCATGGAAGACAGAATCTCCAGGCCTTCGATATAGCTGGCAGCTTTTTGTTTCGGACCGCTGATGATCATCCAGCCGGACCGGAAACCCGCTATCCGGTAGGACTTCGACAGCCCGTTGAAGGTCAGGCACAGCAGATCAGGCGCGACAGCGGCGAAGGAATCATGCTCGGTACCGTCGTACAGAATCTTGTCGTAGATCTCGTCCGCCAACACCAGCAGCTTGTGCTCACGAGCGACCTCGGCCAGCTGCTCCAGCACCTCGCGTGGATACACCGAGCCGGTCGGGTTGTTCGGGTTGATCAGCACCATGGCCTTGGTATTAGGAGTGATCTTGCTGCGAATATCCGCGATATCCGGGTACCAGTCCGACTGCTCGTCGCACAGATAATGCACCGGCTTGCCACCCGACAGACTCACGGAAGCCGTCCACAGCGGGTAATCCGGTGCTGGGATTAGCACCTCATCGCCATTGTTCAGCAACGCCTGCATCGCCATCACGATCAACTCGGACACGCCGTTACCGAGGTAGATATCCTCGATGCCAACACCCTGGATGTTCTTGGTCTGGCAGTAATGCATCACCGCCTTACGCGCCGAGAACAGCCCCTTCGAATCACTGTAGCCCTGGGCAGTGGACAGGTTGAGAATCACGTCCTGGAGGATTTCTTCAGGCGCTTCGAAACCGAAGGGTGCCGGGTTGCCGATATTCAGCTTGAGAATCCGGTGACCTTCCTCTTCGAGGCGTTTGGCATGGCGCAGCACGGGCCCGCGAATGTCGTAGCAGACATTGGCCAATTTGTTGGACTTGCTAACCTGCATGATACTTACCTGTAAATCGGGGTGATGAGGGGGCTGTAATCGCGAATGCAAAACGAGCATGATACGACTGCGGTTCCGGCGAAGAAAGCCCGAACACACAACTTGCGGAGGAAATATGGACAAAGTAATCAAGTCGGACGACGCTTGGCGTGAACAACTGGACGATACCCAGTATCAGGTCTGTCGACTGAAAGGTACCGAACGGCCATTTTCCGGTGAGTACCATCTCAAGGGCGAGCCGGGTGAATACCACTGCGTATGCTGCGACGCGCCTCTGTTCGACACCGACACCCAGTTCGACGCCGGTTGTGGCTGGCCCAGTTACTATGAGGCGGTAAGCGAAGACGCCATCACCACAACTGAAGACTACACCCACGGCATGCACCGCACCGAAGTCCTCTGCGCCCGCTGCGATTCGCACCTGGGCCACGTCTTCCCAGACGGCCCACCGCCGACGGGACTGCGCTATTGCATCAACTCGGTGTGCCTGAGGCTTGAGCCGAGAGGGTGAGGGCGGAGCGCGGGCCTGGGGCGTGGGGAGAAGTGCAGATGGTTCCCACGCTCCAGCGTCCGAACTGACAGCTTGCACAACGTCAAAACCGGGACGCAGAGCATCCCGGCAGGCATTCCCACGCGGAGCATGGGAACGATCATGGTCTGAGCTAGTACTCGGTTTCAGATGGTTCCCACGCTCCAGCGTGGTAACCGCGCAGTGGACGCTCCAGCGTCCGAACTGACAGCCAGCACAGTGTTAAAACCGGGGCGCAGAGCCACCCAAACCGATGGTTCCCATGCTCCAGCGTGGGAACCCGCGCAGTGGACGCTCTGCGTCCGAGCTGACAGCCTGCACAACGTCAAAACCGGGACGCGGAGCATC
>NZ_JABUYN010000004.1:0-382218 GCF_014897305.1 Pseudomonas sp. FME51
CTTCATGCCTCATTCTCTCAAGAGTTGAGGCCTCCACGAAACCCGGTGCGATTCAGGAGTTGCTGTGCGTCCTTAGTTCCCCCATCGCCTCGTCAAGCATTTTCAGTTGAGCATCTTCGTCATAAATGACCTGCTTCAGGTCGAAGTAGTCCTTGTTTTGATAACTCTCCAAAACCAAGTGCTTCAAGTACCGAGGAGAAAAGCCTATGGAAAATCCAGCTCCGTTATCCGCGTACCCGCGCCATTGGCTCAGCAAATCCCCAGCCTCTGAGAAACAGAAGCCAAATCCATCGAAATGTTCATCAAACACTTCGATATACGACCTGAACTGATCAGCCTTTTGTAGGTTGACAGCATCCATTGCGAATATTTGTTCGCTCAAGACTCGGACAAGCCTTCCTTCCATCGTGTCGTTAGAGAGCTTCATCGAAGAAAGCCAGATCTGCCTTCTCGATATGATCTCGACAAAAATTTGCGCGGAACAGTAATGATATAGACTCAACTGGCCCTCCTTTGAAACATGTAATTTCATCAGATTAACAAATGCAATCTCGCGGTAAGCGCATCGACTGATCGAACATTTTCATCATGGCCCGTCCACTGGGCCTGAGCAATACGGTTCTTACTAAGTTCTCATTGTTTGCGGCTCCGGCGCGCCTGCTTCGCCACGATCACACCATTGCTGATCGAACCGAGGAATGGCGCGATGGTCTTTTCGTTTCCCCGCCACGCCGCGATGTGCGGCGTGGCCGTTCTGCTGCTGATAGCTCTTACCGCGAGTCTGCCACTGGCGGCCTATGCAGGTACCGCGGCGCAACACCAAGAGCTGGCCGCGGCCGTGCGCCAACTCGACGCGCTGGAACTTTTCGTCGCGCAGAGCGCAGCGAACACCCCGATCAGAGCGGGCGAGCGCTTCCATTTTGACTACTCACGGCTACTTGATGACCTCGCACATGTGCGCGCCGGCATCCAGTTCCACCTCGCGCCATCTCGCGCCCAGCCGCGCGACCCCTCCGTACTGAGCGGCAATTACCGCAACGAGTCCGCGTCCGACGCGCCCTCAGCGCCGGAGGGTCAGCCATGACCCCCGCACAGATCAGCGCCTTCCAGGCCAACAGCAGCATCGCGCCCGCCGCGATGGCGACGGTGATCGTCGGCCTCGTGTTCGCGGTGCTGCTGTTGTGGGGAGCCTGGGCCATCCGCACCGCTTATGTCGGGTGGTCGGAAAACCAGCTCAACCAGCGTCAGTTCCTGGGCGTCGTCGTGCGTTTTCTCGCGATGTACCTGGTGCTGACGTTTTTCCTCCTCTCATAACCACAAGGGTCAGACCATGAAAGTCGCTCCTCTCCCCCGTATCCGTCTCGTCCAGCACTCGCTCGCACTGAGCTTCGCCACGCTACCCGCGCTGTCGTTCGCGCAAGGTTTGCCCACCATGGAGAATCCCTCGCGCGGCACCGGCGGCGGGATCATGGAGACCATTCGCAACTATGGCTTTGACATCGTGATGTTGGTTGCGCTATTGGTCGTTGCCTCAATGTTCATTGGCGTGTGCTACCACGCCTACGGTACCTACGCGGAGATCCACACGGGCAGGAAAACATGGGGGCAGTTTGGACTCACGGTTGCCATCGGCGCGGTGCTGTTGGTCATCGGTATCTGGCTGCTCACCGAAGCGACCGGGATTCTCTGAGGTCGCGCTAATGTCCGAGCATCAGCACATCCGTGCGGATGGCACCGTGATGTTCCTTCCGCACCGGCTCAACCGGCACCCCGTGGTGGTACGCGGCCTGACGGCGGACGAGCTGTGGTTCTGCTGCGGCTCGTCCGGCGCAGCCGGATTGCTGGTCGGCGCACCCCTGTCCTGGCTGTTCTCGACCATCGCGCTCGCGCCCACCTTCATCGTGCTGGGTGTCGCCTTCGGCGTCTTCATCGGCGGCGGCATCCTGCGTCGTCAGAAACGCGGCCGACCCGACACCTGGTTGTACCGCCAATTGCAATGGCGCATCGCGACCCACTATCCGTTGGTGGCCGGCTGGGTCGGCGGGCATGCGCTGATCACGCGCTCGGGCCGCTGGTCGAACCGGAGGACAGCGCGATGAGCCGCTTTCGTAACGAAGTCGCGCACCTGCAGGCGCACATCAAGACCCTCCGCCTTGCCGCTGTTGCGTTGCTGCTGATCGCACTGGCGATGGGCGGCGGCTGGTGGAGCGCGCCCCGCGACCTGACCATTCACGTTCCGCCCGATCTGCGCTCGGGCAGCACCCGGCCCTGGTGGGACGTGCCGCCGGAAAGTGTCTATTCATTCACTTTCTATGTATGGCAGCAACTGCACCGCTGGCCCACCAATGGTGAAGAGGACTACGCGCGCAACCGGCATGCGCTCTCGCCGTACTTTACCCCCGCCTGCCGTGCCTTCCTGCAGGCCGACTATGACTACCGCCGTTCTACGGGAGAGCTGCGCCAGCGAGTGCGTGGCGTGTATGAGATCCCCGGGCGCGGCTACGGCGACAACCCGACTGCGCGCGTGCGCACGGTTTCCGATCGCAACTGGGTAGTGACGCTCGATCTCAGCGCGGACGAGTACCACGGGCCGGAACAGGTCAAACGCGCGTTAGTGCGCTACCCGATCAAAGTCGTGCGAGCGGACGTCGATCCGGCGCGAAACCCCTTCGGCCTGGTTCTCGACTGCTACGACGGTGCGCCTCAGCGCATCGCCACGCTCGAACCGGAACCACCCACCCGCAGCGGCCTGGGCCAGCAAGGAGAATCCCCATGAAGACCCGCTTTCTCTTCTGGCTGGGCCTGCTGGCCTGCGCGTTCGTGCCCATGGCCAATGCCGTTGAAATCCTGCGCTGGGAGCGCCTGCCTCTGGCTGTGCCGCTGCAAGTCGGTGAGGAGCGCATCGTGTTCGTTGATCGCAACGTGCGCGTTGGCGTGCCGGCCAGCGTGGGCGACCGGCTGCGCGTGCAGAGTGCCAGCGGCGCGGTCTATCTGCGCGCCAGCGAACCCATCGAACCCACGCGATTGCAGTTGCAGGATGCTGACAGCGGCGTGCTGATCCTGCTGGATATCGCTGCCGAGCCGGCCAAGGACGGAGAGCCACCGCTGGAACCGGTACGCATCGTCGAGGGCAGCGCCACGCCGCAGCGCTACGGTCAAGCACAGGAGTCCGGGGCGGCCGTGTCTTCCACGGATCGGAAACGGCCGCCCCGACGCGAGACCCCGGTAGCGGTGGTTCTGACCCGCTACGCGGCCCAGAACCTGTACGCGCCGCTGCGCACCGTGGAACCCGTGCCGGGTGTCATGCGTGTGAATCTGCGCCGCGACCTGCCGCTCGATACCTTGCTACCGACCCTGCCTGTGCGGGCCGGGGCGTTGGCGGCATGGCGGCTGGAGGACCAGTGGGTGACAGCAGTTCGGCTGACCCATACCGGCAGCGGCTGGATCGATCTCGATCCGCGCACGCTACAGGGGGACTTCCTCACGGCTACCTTCCAGCATCCGACGCTCGGCCCGCGCGGCACGCCGGAGGACACCACGGTGGTGTATCTGGTCACGCGTGGTCGCGGGCTGCCTCAATCGCTGCTGCCGGCTATCCATCGATTCGACCCGGCTGCACTGCTGCCGCAAGCCGTCCCCGGTCACGACGACAAGGAGTCCGGCGATGCGCAGTAATGGCTTGCTCAAATGGCTGGTACTTCCGGTCGCCTTGTTGGTGCTGTTCTTCGGCATCCGGCTGTTCTCCGGCGGTGGCGATCAGCCGCACTCCACAGTCGATGTCGACCCGCAGCTCACCGCCGAGGAGATGCAGGCGCTCGGCATCGAAGGCGATACGCCTCGCGATACCGTCGCCACCCTGGTGGCGCAGGTGCGGCAGTTGCGCACCGAGTTGCAGACGGCCACGGCTGACAACCGCACTCAGCGCGAGGAGAACCAGCGTCTGCGCCAGCGCGAAAGCGCGATCGATCAGCGCATCGGCACGGCACTGGAGGCCGAACGTGCCGCATTGCGCCGCGACCAGGAGCAGCTGGTCGGCGAACGGCGGCAGACCGAAGGCCTGTTGCATGATCTGCAACGCCGGCTGGAAAACATCGGCGGCCATGCCGATCTGCCAGTCGGGCTGGGCCTGCGCGAAGGTGACGGTGATGGTTTCGCTGGCGAGGGCGGCATCCGCTGGGTGGAGCCGGATGATGCCAGGCAGACCGACGGGCGCGGCGGCGCGGGTACAAGCCTGAGCTTCCCGACCAGCTTCGGGCCGGCGCAGAAGACGCTGGAGACCACCGTCGGCCACGTGGCCGATGCCGGCGCCAGGGCTGCCGGTGTCAAGACGACCCAGGCGGTCTACACCGTACCGACGAACTCCACCCTGATGGGATCGATTGCGATGACGGCACTGATCGGTCGGGTCCCGATCGATGGCACCGTCAACGACCCATTCCCGTTCAAAGTTCTCGTCGGGCCGGACAACCTGACCGCGAACGGCATCGACATTCCGGATGTGGCCGGCGCGGTGTTTAGCGGCACCGCCAGCGGCGACTGGGCCTTGTCATGCGTCAGGGGACAAGTACGCAGCATCACGTTCGTGTTCCATGACGGGACTGTGCGCACGATTCCCGAAGACAGCGAGCGCAGCAGCAGCCAGCAGAACAACCAGCAGGATGGTCTGGGCTGGATCAGCGACCCGTATGGCATTCCCTGCGTCAGCGGCGAACGTCGCAGCAATGCACAGCAGTATCTCGGTACCCAGGCCTTGATCACCGCGGCGGGCGCGGGCGTCGCTTCGCTGATCGATTCCGACAGCGGCCAGATGTCCTATGTCGGCTCCGACGGCTCGGTCGGCACGGTCGGCATCAGCACCAACGAGGCGGTCGGACGTATTCTCGCCGGCGGCGTGCAGGACATGTCGCAGTGGGTGAACCGGCTCTATGGACAAGCCTTTGCGGCGGTCTATGTCCAGCCGGGCGCACAGGTCGCCGTTCACCTCGAAAAACCCCTTGAAATTGACTACGACCCCGAAGGCCGCCGCGTCGACCATCGCGCAGGAGAAGCCCATGCACTCGAACTGGATTAAACCGCTGCTGCTGGCGGCGGTCGTGGTGGCACTGGCCGGCTGCGCCACCAGCAAGGAAGAGCTAATGCCGCACGGTGGCCGCACGATGCAAGACATCTGGCAACAGCAGGCGGGCGACGGCGGCAGCGGCCAAGTCGCCCGCCGCCAGTTGCTTGATGCGCGCCAGAGTCTGCGACGCCCCCTGACCAATATCGATATCCAGTCGGCAACTGTCGAGCAGATGCGCTACACGCGCACGGCCGCGAACGAGATCCTTCACCAGTTCCCAAGGCTCCCGAATCCGGATCTGGTCATGTATGTGTTCCCGCATCTGGCTGGTACCGATCCTATCCCGGTGCCAGGATATTCAACCGTCTTCCCCTTGTATCAACGCGTCCAGTACGCTATGCCGGGCGAACGCACGGAGGACTACTGATGGCCTGGTCGCTGCCCTGGCGCCGACACGCGCTTACCGATGCTGCGTCTTCCGAACAGAATTCGCAGGATGGCTGGACACGCCATGTGCGCGCGCTGCGCGAGGCTGGGATCCCCGAACCCGGCGCAGCGCTCAGCCATGGCCGTCCTGCCACGGTGTCCGATGAGCAGGCTCTGTATGACACGCCGCTCTCTTTCGTTGAGCTGTTGCCCTGGGTCGAGTACCTGCCGGAATCGCAGTGCATGCTGCTGGAGGATGGGGTGTCGGTCGCGGCGTTTTTCGAACTGACGCCGCTGGGCACCGAAGGCCGCGAAGCCACCTGGCTGGCCCAGGCACGCGATGCGTTGGAAAACGCCCTACAGGATAGTTTCGACGAACTCGATGCGAACCCGTGGGTGCTGCAGCTCTACGCGCAGGACGAGGCCAATTTCGACCAGTATCTGGACACGCTGCGCAACTATATCCAGCCGCGCGCCCAGGGCTCGCGCTATACCGAGTTCTACCTGAATTCGTTCGCCCACCACCTGCGCGCCGTCGCCAAATCCGGCGGCCTGTTCGAAGATACGGTTGTCACACGGCTGCCGTGGCGCGGCCAAAGCCGACGTGTGCGGATGGTGGTCTTCCGCCGTGCTGCCGGACAGGTCGGCCGCCGTGGGCAGACGCCGGAGCAGGCGCTGAACGTCGTGTGCGACCGCCTGATTGGCGGCCTGTCCAACGCGGGTATCCAAACGCACCGGCTGGATGCGACACAGATCCATGACTGGCTGCTACGTTGGTTCAACCCGCACCCCGCCTTACTGGGACCATCAGCCGAGGATCGCGAGCGCTTCTACCGGCTGACAGCTTATCCAGAAACGCCGGAGCCCGACGAGATCGAACTCGCCAGTGGCAAGGACTTTTCGCAGCGGTTGTTCTTCGGCCAGCCACGCTCGAATGTCGGCCAAGGCCTGTGGTACTTCGACGACCTGCCACATCGGGTCATCGTCACCGACCGCCTGCGCACCCCGCCCGCCGTGGGCCACCTTACGGGAGAGACGCGCAAGGGCGACGCAATCAATACCCTGTTTGACCAGCTACCGGAAGACACCGTCATGTGCCTGACACTGGTTGCCACGCCGCAGGACACGCTGGAAGCGCACCTCAACCAACTGGCGAAAAAGTCGGTCGGTGAAACCTTGGCGTCCGAGCAGGCGCTCAAGGATGTGCAGGAGGCGCGCTCGCTGATAGGCAGTGCGCACAAGTTGTATCGCGGCACGCTGGCCTTCTATTTGCGCGGCCATGACGAAGCCGATCTGGATCGACGCGGCTTGCACCTGGCCAATGTGATGCTCAACGCCGGGCTGCAGCCAGTCCGCGAAGAAGATGAAGTCGCGCCGCTCAACAGCTATCTGCGCTGGCTGCCTTGCGTCTACAACCCCGGCACGGATCGCAAGCAATGGTACACGCAACTAATGTTTGCCCAGCATGCCGCCAATCTGTCACCGGCATGGGGACGCAGCCAGGGTACGGGCAGGCCCGGCATCACACTGTTCAATCGCGGTGGCGGAGTATTGACGTTCGATCCGTTCAGCAGATTGGATAGGCAAATGAATGCCCATTTGTTTTTGTTTGGCCCCACCGGCTCGGGCAAGTCGGCCACGCTCAACAACATCCTCAACCAGGTTGCCGCAATCTATCGCCCGCGCATGTTCATCGTGGAGGCCGGTAATTCCTTTGGCTTGCTGGCCGATTTCGCCGCACGATTGGGCCTGTCTGTGAACCGGGTCAAGCTCGCGCCCGGTTCAGGCGTGAGCCTCGCGCCGTTCGCCGATGCACGCCGGTTGATTGAAGCCCCTAGCGATGTGCAGACGCTGGATGCCGATGCGCTGGATGAAGAACAGCCTACCGACCCGGCCGCCGTCGATGCGGACGAGCAGCGCGACGTGCTTGGCGAGCTGGAGATCACTGCGCGCCTGATGATCACGGGCGGCGAAGATAAAGAGGAATCCCGCATGACGCGGGCCGACCGCTCCTTGATTCGCCAGTGCATCCTGGACGCCGCCCGCCACAGCGTCGCGCAAGACCGGGATGTGCTCACGCGCGACGTGCGCGACGCGCTGCGCGAGCGCGGCCGCGACTCGACCCTGCCCGAAACCCGGCGCACGCGGTTATTGGAGATGGCTGACGCTATGGACATCTTCACGCAAGGTTCGGACGGCGAAATGTTCGACCGTCCCGGCACGCCCTGGCCAGAAGCCGACATCACGGTGGTCGATCTCGCCACCTATGCCAGGGAGGGCTACAACGCCCAGCTCTCGATCGCGTACATCTCCCTGATCAATACCGTCAACAACATTGCGGAACGCGACCAGTTTCTCGGTCGGCCAATCCTTAACGTGACCGATGAAGGCCACATCATCACGCGCAATCCCTTGCTGTCGCCGTACGTGGTGAAGATCACCAAGATGTGGCGGAAGCTAGGCGCCTGGTACTGGCTGGCGACGCAAAATATCGACGACCTGCCCAAGGCGGCGGAGCCGATGCTGAATATGATCGAGTGGTGGTTGTGCCTGTCGATGCCGCCTGATGAAGTTGAAAAAATCGCACGATTCCGCGAGCTATCGCCAGCGCAGAAGGCACTGATGCTCTCGGCCAGGAAGGAATCGGGGAAGTTCAGCGAGGGCGTCATTCTCTCGAAGAGCATGGAGGTGCTGTTCAGGGCTGTACCACCGAGCTTGTATCTCGCACTGGCCCAGACCGAACCCGAAGAGAAAGCTGAGCGATACCAGCTCATGCAGCAGTTCGGCATCAGCGAGCTGGAAGCAGCCTTCAAGGTGGCCGAGAGAATCGACCAAGCGCGCGGCATTGAGCCACCGAGTGATCGTTGGAGACAGCGATGACGCTAAGGCATCCTTCCATTCCGATTCAGCTTCAAGCCTTTCGCCGCCGTCCACGTCGCTGGCATCGTTTGCGCTGTGCCCTGGTTCTGGCGCTAATCGCGCTGCTACTGACCTGGTTAACGGTCAGATCGCCTGAGACATTCATGTCAGAGGCTGATGTGCCGGTAGGCGCCACCCAGGTGGCCGGGCCGCCTTGGCAGTTGGGCAACCCCGAGGGCCGCTTCACGCTGACCTTCTACGCGAATCTCGAATGTCCATTCTGCCGCTCCTACTTCCCGCAGCTCAAGCGCTGGATCGGCGACAACGATGACGTGGCCTTGCAATGGCACCACTTGCCGCTGGCTGCGCATGAACCAGCGGCTTCCGCCGAAGCGCGCCTCGCGGAATGCGCGGGTGAAGCCAGCGGGCATGCCGCCTTCTGGCAGGCCGTGGGTTGGGTCTATGCTCACACGCGCGGAGACGGGCAAGGTTTGCCCGAAGGTTCACGCTATCCCGACCTCATGCCGGCCATCGAACAGTGCCTGTCAAGTGGGCGATCCGATGCGGTGATCCGTACCCAGGTCGAAGAGGCCATGAACAGTGGTGTGACCGCCACGCCATCGCTGCGGCTGCAGGATCGCGAAACTGGTAACACGATCCTGCTACAGGGACCGATCGAGGGCGACGCCTTGCTGTCGGCTATAGACATGCTGGCCGCTGACGATCCAACCGCCACACCCATACCCAAAATGCCTGCCGACGTCGTCGGCGACATGCCCAGATAGCCAGCAGTCATAGAGGCTATGGCCCGGTTCCTACCGCGCTGACTGCCCCAGTTCGCCACGCATCCCCCGAGCGAACGACCATCCGCATCAGCGATGGTGGATGCCCGTCATCAATGTCCCTGGGAGGCCTCGTCTCCCAAGGGGCGAGTACCTCCTATTATTCATTGGAGGTTCACATGCCCACATCTCTCACCACGATAAGCAACAACGTCCTACTGCGCCCTGTTCCCGTACCAAATGACGACTGGATCATTCAGCGAGCCTTAATGATTCTTGAGGGTCGCATGTTTCAGCGAGGTCCAAAACTACAGCGACCACATGACGTGCGTGATTTCCTGCGCATTAAGCTGGTGCCGGAACCTAACGAAGTCTTCTCGGTGATCTTCCTTGATACCCAACACCGTGTTCTTGCTTACGAACTTCTATTCCGCGGAACAATTGATTCGGCTACTGTCTATCCCCGCGTCGTACTCAAGCGCGCCCTGGATCATCAGGCCGCGGCTGTAGTGCTGGCTCATAACCATCCGTCAGGTATTAGCGATCCGAGTACTGCGGACAGGCACCTCACCCAGCAGCTGAAGGATCTGCTGGGCCAACTCGATATCCGGATGCTGGATCACTTCATCATTGGCGAAGGCGAACCGTACTCGTTCGCCGAGCATGGGCTGATCTGATCTACATGTCAGACCGCTGGTACAACCCCACCGAAAGCGATGCCTTCGGTGGGGACTTTCCTCGGCAGATACACTCTCCCAGAAACTGCATCAGAACAGCCGAAGCCGCTCGATCCTCAAGGCTCCCCATACGCCGATCAACCAGCACATTGCCTTCCTACTCACAATAGGGAAAGTTGCAGTGCGCATTGTCCGTGGAGGGCGCCCATGTAATCGGGTTGACTACGAGTGTCTTTCACTCTCCGGGACTCGAAAAGCATGCAGGCCCATCTCGGCCGGATTCTGGCCCTTCTGTCTCTACTGCTTTTTACGAACGTAGCCCACACATCTGCCATCTGGGTCGTGACGGATGCTCATCACGTGATGATCGGCTCCGACGCAGCGCACCGCGTAATCATGCTTGATGCTCCGCTGGCCATCGAGAGAGAACTGTCATCACAACTACCCCTCAACCCGCAGCAAGCGGCGGTGATCGTTGAAGATCGCTTGAAAAAAGGTGGACACGCACTGCAACAGCGCCTGCGAGAGGCTTACCAGGGCGTGACCGATGCCTGGAGCTTGGGCATAACAAGCATTCCTGCCGTGGTCGTTGATCAGCGATACGTCGTGTACGGGGAAAGCGACCTTGATCAGGCGCTGGCTCGCATTAAACGGCACCGCGAGGGGCAGCCATGATTTCGCGGCGTATTCGGCTTGCGGCCGCCTCCGTATTGCTGAGCATCGGTTCGTCGACCTTTGCCCTCAACACCGGCACCATCGTGGCGTCCGCCCTTTCGCCTGATTGCCTTGAGTACAGGGTTGTCGGCATTTGCTACTGGCTGTATTGCTCCTGGTCCGGGTGTCGAGTACGTACATCGATCAAGGTCAAGCACTACGTGCCCGACGCGGTGGTGTCGAGCTATTCGAATACGGGCGAGAACCCGTGGTTGGAGGTGCGCGCAATGAGTCTACCCAACCCCACTGCGCAGGCGGGCGGCGAGGGCACCACCAACCACGGCAATGAAAACAATCTCGCCAAATTCAAGAATGGCGATGTGATCGGTCATCCTGGCGGCTACGCCTTCAATCAATTCGCCGCCAGCTTCGGCTATAGCTGCGAGGGCGCCAGTACGGCGTTCGTGCCGTATTTGCTCAGTACCCTCGATACAGTTGGCTGGCGCCACAACGTACCCGAGTCCGTATATCCCGAGGCGCTGATCCCGGGTATGCGTGAAATTGGCACGCGATCTGGCCTCAACCTTTGGGGCAACGTATACCCACGTGGTGGATTTCTGCATCAGAGCGACGATTACAAAGCGGCAGCTGTCGTCGCCCAGCGTGCCGGTGACATCGTCACCCGCCGCAGCCAACTGCATGTGTACCAACCTCTGCTGGCCAACGCACGCGACGGCTACTGGCCGGCCGGTGCGTTGATTGAAAGCGATGCCAGCACGGGCAAGTGGCAGCAACTGACGCCACACCTTTCAAACACCTGCACCGTGTTTCCCCATCCCGGATCGCTGCCGCAGGCACAACAGGGCGATTACGCCTGGGCGCTGTGGCGCCCGTATAGCTGCTGCCAACGACGTGGGCAGACTTTCTTGGGCAGTGTTGAGTTCTGAGGCCCCGCATGAATCATTCCTCCAGCATCTCTTTCGCCCATTCGGCCCGCCATCTTTGCCTTGTCACTGTGTTTGCCAGCGCGCTGGTTTTGTCGGGCAACAGCGTGCAGGCCCAAAGTGGAGGTTTCCAGAATAGCGGCAGCGTCATTGGTGATGAAGTCATGTACTCGATCGGCGGCGGCAACGCTGTCTCGATGAGCGGTGCGGCCGGTATGCGTTCGCTCGGCGTGGGCGTGGGCTGGAACAGCAACCTGATTTGCGGTGACATGTCGATCTCGACAACCATCCAGAACCAACTTAATGGATTGACGAGCGGATTCCAGAACATCATGTCTTCCGTGATCCAGAGCGCGACGAGTGCGGTGGCGTCTCTGCCCGCACTGATCATCCAACGGGCCGATCCTGGCTTGTACAACCTGCTGACCAACGGCGTGCTCCAGGCACGTCTGGACTTTGACCGCTCCAAGCTCCAGTGCCGTGCGATGGCCGAGAGAATGGCCGACATGGCTGGTGGGCAGATGGGTTGGAACCAGCTCGCCGAAGGCCTGGCGCTGCGCGATGCCGTGGGAAGCACCGATGCCGTTTCAGCAGTCGAACAAGCAGAAACCCGCCGTGGCAACGATGGTGTGCCCTGGGTGGGGGGCGGCAATGCCGGAGGCGTCGGCCAGGCGCCCATCAATGTGGTAGGCGATGTGACACGCGCCGGATACAACTTGGTCAATGGGCGTAGCGTGTCTGACACCAGTGCCATCGCCCAGGCCAGTTGCGGAAGCCTTTCCTGCCAGACATGGTCATCGCCCCAAGCTGCGGTTGAGTGGGCCACGCGGGTGCTGGGCGAACAGGAGCAGCGCACATGCGAATCCTGCACCAAGACTGAAACCGTCCCAGGCGTGGGTTTGACCCCGCTGATCCAGGAAGAATACGACACCAAACTTCAGACGCTGCAAGAGCTGATCTCCGGGACGCGCAACACCTCCTTCGATAACCTTAGCGAAGCCGGCAGCACCTCACTGCCCATCACGCGCGGCGTGATCGAGGCCCTTCGGGATGAACCTGACCAGGATATCCTGGCCCGGCGACTGGCGTCCGAAGTTGCGCTCGCATCCGTGTTGGAGAAAGCACTGCTGCTGCAGCGCACGCTGCTCACCGGGAAGAAGGAGCCGAACGTCGCCGCCAACCAAATGGCGGTCGAAGCAGTAAATCAGGAAAGCGATACGCTGGATCGCGAGATCCGCAACCTCAAGACGGAACTCGAATTGCGACGTGAGCTTGCCAACAACTCGCCCATGGCCATTATCCAGCGCCATGGCGCTCGTGCAGCTGGCTCGCGCGGCATTTACGAGGGCGATCCCGTACCTGACCGGCTCAACCAACTGCAGCAGCCGACGCCGCGAGGCACGCCATGACTTTGACTTGGCTGCGGTGGCTTTTCAACCGGCGCACGGTTCGGACGGCACTATGGATGATGTTCGTGATCATCCTGGCCATCTTGGCCAATGTGCTCGGCATCTATTTCCATGGGAGTGTGAGCGGCTGGAATGATTGGATGGCGGCGCAATCAAGCCTCTTTCTGGCCTGGCGACTATGTCTTTACGCAGCTACCGCGTACGGCTGGCTATGGTTGCGTCGGCGGCAGCTTGCGCGAGAAAGCGATGCAGGTGCCCGCCGCCAATTAATGCGCGCCGAAATTGCCAGCGTCGTGGCCCTTGTGGTGCTGGAAGCGAGCCTGCTGATGCAGGCGGGGTAGCGAGGTCTGAACGATGACCCTTTACACAACCGACTATCTTGAGTACTACCTGACACTGGTAGGCTGGATCGTGCATAACGGGATTTGGAGTGTACTTGTCTCCAGCGGGGTTTTTGCGATCCCGTTCATTGCAATCATCATCGGGGAGTGGCTCAAGGCACGTGCCGAGGGCGCGGATGAAGGAAATAAAGGCATCTTGTCTGCAGCCCGGATTGAGAACCGAGTTTGGGTCGCCATTGTGGTGGTGCTCTTTGCTGGCATCCCGTTCATCGACATTGATCTATCCACGATCCGGTACGATAACTCACGCTCTGCTCAATGTCATGTCAGCGTGCCTCAGCCCACGGATACGGGCTGGTCGCAGTCCTTCAGTACGCTCAACAACCAGAGTGCGCGGGTGCCGGTTTGGTGGGCCTTTATGCACTCACTTTCGCGTGCAGTGACGGGAGCGTCTGTGGCAGCTATTCCATGTGGTACGGATTTGAGGCAAATGCGCATGGACGTCGACGCGACGCGCATCGATGATCCTGTGCTTGCGCAGGAAGTGGCAGACTTCACCCATGATTGCTACGGGTCGGCCAGAGCAAAGCTGTTCATGGGGCGGCCTGATCTGTCGGATGAGCAGATGCATGACATCACCTGGATTGGTTCCAACTACTTCGTCAACACAGCCGGTTTCTATGATACCTATCGGTCCAGAACGCCTCGCGTGGACTGGCCCTACGACAACAACCGCGATGCAGGTTTGGCACAGGTGGCGAGCGGTGGGGGATACCCGAGCTGCCGTCAATGGTGGATGGATTCAGGGCATGGCCTGCGAGCTCGTTTGCTGGGGCAGGTTGACCCAGGCCTGTTGAGTCGTATAGCGGGTTGGGCAGGATTCTTGTCCCGAGCCGAGGTGGATGACTCTGTGATTCGTTCCATCGCAGCCCCACGCCAACAGAAGCTGAACATTGGCTCGGTCTACAGCGACTACGGTGGACAGGTCGAGAAGACGCTGCCGAACATCGTGACGCGCGCTGCTGGCGATATAGGAATGAGTGTGGGTTCCCTGGCATTTTTCCCCGCAATGGACGCAGTTCGTCAGGCGCTGCCGATGGTGCTTTCGCTATTGAAAATGGCGCTTGTGATCTGCATTCCCCTGGTGCTGGTGATCGGCACTTACGATCTCAAGACTTTAGTGACGGTCAGCGTCGTGCAGTTTGGCTTGTTCTTCGTTGATTTCTGGCTCCAGTTGGCGCGCTGGATTGACAGCACGATTCTGGACGCTCTTTACGGAGCGGGTTGGGGGTGGAACCGTCCACACATCAACTTCAGTGTATCCATGGGACTGAACAATGCTTTCGGCGATATGATTTTAAATTTTGTGATGGCAACGATGTTCATCGTGCTGCCCACTTTCTGGGTTGCTGCTCTTGCCTGGGCTGGCGTACGTGCCGGCAATATGGCGCAGATGATGGCCACATCGACTGACGGAGCCAAAGCGGCAGGAAGTAAAGCTGTCAATAAAGTGGTTTAGACTTCATCGTCTGAGAGTCCAGCATCCACGCGCGTTTCGCCGCGGTAAAGCCCATAACCTGAAAAGCCTATTCTCCATTCTGCGGAATCTTCGTCATCAGGTGTCCGTCTCTCGTGAGCAGCCCATGAAACGATCACAGCAGCTACCAACAGAATCGTGAGCCAGAACGCCACATACAGGAGCGCTGCGAGGAAGACCAGCTTCGGCACCCATAGAAGAGTGTTGGCTACCGTCTTCGAAACCCCTAGGTTTACGAGCCATGCGGCGAGCCGTCGCTCACTACGCACAAAGCCACTCCAGCGCCTACCGAGCCAGCGGCCGAAACGCTCTGCACCGTTGTGGGGAGTTATCGTGTTCATGGTCTCACCTGTTTAACTGTTGATGGTTACTCCGATGCGTCAAAAGATCTTCAGATTCTCTCGTTGGGGCCGATACAGCACAGTCGTGGAAAGTAGTTGCGATACGGCTTCACATCCCGGCTGAGTACACTCAAGTTTGCAACAGCCGCATGAGCGCCGATGTAAAAATCCGGCAGCGGCACGAGCCGTGTACCTCCACCACGACGATAGCTCAGATAGGCCTGAGCCGCCAATCCTGCGCACCTCCACGGCAGTGGGCTACGCAATGTATCGTAGACATCAAGCATCGCATCCAGTGCATCAATGTCCGGCCCTGGGATCAGCAGTTCCGTGTAGATCACCAGATTGACGTGCAGGGGCGCTTGCTCGCTACAGATCTGAAGCTGATCCACGGACCAGTTGTACCACGGGCTGTCGGCGTCCATACAATCGATCCAGATGTTGGTGTCGACCAGAAAACCCGCCGAGCCGTCATACTTGGACAGGTCATGCACGATCATCATCGTCCGGACGCAGGAAAGCCATGATCTCCTCGCTGTCCATCTGTCTGAATGGCTCATCCAGACTTTTTCGCACTTTGGCGGCAGCGGCCCGCAGCGACTTGCGTCGGTCGTCTGTTCCCATGCCGGTTTTTCTAATGATGATCTTTCCGCCCTCCAACGAGAAGGCGACCTGGCTGCCTGGGAGGAAGCCCGCTGCGTCACGTAGGCGCTTGGGGATCGTAACTTGTCCTTTTTCAGTGACTTGCATATCCGCACTCCCAAAAAGTAAGAATTCCCAATTGGAATTCTACGGCAGCTTGAGAGTCAAGGCAAATATCCGATGTTTGTGCAGGAGATGCCGCGCCTGTCGGTGGATATCGACGTGGTCTACCTTTCTTGGCAGATCCCGCGAGACCAAGCGTTGCAGGCCATCAACCAGGAGCTGGCCGCCATCGCGCAGCGCGTCGACCGTCTCGGCGTGCAGACGCGCCTGATCCGCAGCCGGGATCTCGGGGACACCAAGCTGATCGCGGAGAATGAGACCAGCCAGGTGAAGGTCGAGGTCAATGTGGTGTTTCGCGGCACCGTGCTGCCCATCGCACGCAGCCCATTGAGTGCCCGGACCAGCGATCTGTTCGGCGTCGAATTCGAGGTGCCGACCCTTGCCCTGGACGAGCTCTATGCCAGCAAGCTGGTCGCGGCGCTGGATCGCCAGCATCCGCGGGATCTGTTCGACGTCTGGCAGTTGTTCGAGGCCGGCGGCCTGACCGAGGGGATGGTCGAGTGCTTCGTGGTCTATCTGGCCGGGCACAACCGCCCGACCCATGAAGTGCTGGTCGGCAACGACAAGGACATCGCCGGGGAATACTAACGCGCCTTCGTCGGCATGACCGAAGTGGCTTGTTCTCTGGAAACCCTGCTCGATACCCGTGCCCGGCTGCGGCATGAACTGCCGCAACGGCTGAGTGATGCCCACCGGAAGTTCCTGAGCGGACTGGCCCGCGCGCAGGCCGACGCTCTTGACGCAGGCCTGGCCGCTGCCCCCTCCGGGGACAGAGCCACATCGCCTGGCACTGCCGAAAAAGCGGCTGCACCGGTATCCGTTTCTTTGTCGTCTGATGACCCGTTCCCGTCTATACGTAAAGGCTTTGAACAAGGGTAAAGGCTGGAAAGGGCAACGGAATGGAACACAAGGGGAAAGGCTTTACTCGGAAAAGGAAAAGGCCCGGCTCAGCGCGTACTTCAGGCCAGGACGATGCTTGCTCTGTTCCAGCGCAAACGGTCGCAACCACCTGAGCCGGCCCCGGCGGCCACTCCGAAAGGGCTGACGCGGCCGGAACCGGCCGCGTCCTTACTGGCGACGCCGCGCCGACAGCGGCTGCTGGAACATATCTGGCAACGCACTTCACTCTCACGCCAGCAGTTCATCTCGCTGTACCGCAAACCGTTGGAGCGCTATGCCGAGCTGGTCCAGCTGTTTCCCGCCTCGGAAAGTCATCACCACGCCTACACTGGCGGTATGCTCGATCATGGACTGGAGATAGTCGCCTATGCCTTGAAACTGCGCCAGTTGCATCTTTTGCCTGTGGGAACAACACCCGAAGACCAGGCCGCCCAGGCTGAAGCCTGGACTGCAGCCACTGCCTATGCGGCGCTGTTGCACGATATCGGCAAGATCGCCGTGGATCTGCATGTGGAGCTCGAAGGCGGCAGTACATGGCACCCCTGGCACGGCCCACTCACCCAACCGTACCGCTTTCGTTACCGGGAAGACCGAGAGTATCGGCTGCACAGTGCCGCCACCGGGCTGCTCTACACACAGGTGCTCGATGGGGACATTCTTGACTGGCTCAGTGGTTACCCGGCGTTGTGGGCATCGTTGCTCTACGTGCTGGCCGGCCAGTACGAACATGCAGGCGTATTGGGCGAACTGGTCAGCAAAGCGGACCAAGCTTCCGTTGCACAAGCGCTGGGCGGCGACCCGGCCAAGGCTATGGCAGCACCAAAACATGCCTTGCAGCGCAAACTGCTTGAGGGACTACGCTACTTGCTGCGCGAGGAACTGAAACTTAATCAACCCCAGGCCTCTGATGGTTGGCTGACTGATGAAGCCTTGTGGCTGGTCAGCAAGACCGTTTCCGACAAGCTGCGTGCTCATCTCTTGTCTCAGGGCATCGACGGCATTCCCGCTAATAACACGGCCGTGTTCAACGTGCTACAAGATCACGGAATGCTCCAACCAACAGCTGATGGTAAGGCCATCTGGAAAGCAACGGTGACGAGTGACAAGGGCTGGTCCCACTCATTCACCTTGCTGCGTCTGGCGCCTGCATTGATTTGGGAAGCGGGGGAGAGGCCCGCCTCTTTTTCTGGTACGGTCGTCGTTGACCATGGGGCACAGGAGCAGCCAGCTCAAGTGACCGGTGGAGCGAGGCCATCTGCGACCGTGCTGGGCACTGAACCACAAGACGCCCCACTTTCAGGCGCTCAAGAGGGTGTCAGCCAGCCTGCCATCGAACTACCTCATCAAGATATAGCGACGGACGTGGTTGGTGAACTGCTTGCGATGCTGACTGATGAAGCATCCTCTTCTGAATCAGCCAATGCTGATTCCGTGACACGCCCGCACCCAGGAGACGGCGATGACGCCAACGCGCTTGCAGCAGAACCCTCTATCGAGCAGCCGACCACAAGTTCGGAAGATCGGCATGCTGAACAAAAGCCTGCGACGGCAACGCCGTCAGCAGAGCATTTCCTTGTGTGGCTCAGGACAGGTATCCAGAGCCGCAAGCTCATCATCAATGATGCCAAGGCGTTGGTGCACACGGTAGCCGATACGGTCTATCTCGTCAGCCCTGGGCTTTTCCAGCGCTATGCGCAGGAGCATCCTCAAACCGCGTTTCTTGCCAAACAAACCTCGATAGCGGACTGGCAATGGATACAGAAGCGCTTCGAGAAGCTCCTGGTGCATCGCAAACAGAGTAGCGGGCTCAACATCTGGACCTGCGAGGTCACCGGGCCGCGCAAATCACGGCGGTTGCATGGCTATCTACTGGAAGACCCCAAGCATCTATTTGAGGAGGTGCCACCGAATAATCCATATCTCCGCGTTCTATAACACCAGAGATACACAGGACCGACTTGGAATTGCTCTAGTTTTCACCCTTGGCGCTCCAGGCGGGGTTGGTTTCCTTGTTGCGCAACTCGCGATCCAATGGCGGATAGTAGATGTAGTCAGGCCCCGCATCTGTAAACCAGGCTAACTTCACAATGGTTCCAGCACAGAACAAGATAGCTATAGCGACGAGGTGAGCCGGGGCACCCAACGCACCATAAAAGGCATCAATCAGGCTCACGCTACCCGGTATTTTATGAGCAATGACCCAATCCAGCAGCGCGAGAATAACCGCAGCAGCAGTCAGCTCGCCGGCCTGTTCGCGGAAAGCTCTACCAGCTTCTTTCGTTTGTTCGTACTCCTCATATAAGCGGAACAAAAACGGATCTTTTTCACGCAAAGCTGCATCTCGTAAGGCCTGAGCTGGCACATATCCGATCCCACGCTGATAAAGTCGAACGTCAGGTCTAAATAGCCAGGGGAGTAGCGATACGAGCCCGTACCAGATGTAGATCGCCAACGGACGCAGCACAAAAAGAACAACCGGGAGCACAATGGCAACAGACAGGCTGAAGGCGACAACAACGAGCGAAAGCCAGCCCACATCGCGCAGCAATTCCATATCGCCAGCGGACCACTGCCACAACCCTCGGCCGACACGGAGCATCATGGCCATATCCAGGAACAACACGGCACAGGCTAGCCGTAATGCCCATTGAGAAGCCCATGCCTGCTCCAGAAGCCCAAGACCTCTTTGGGCCAAGCTAGTGCCAACCGCTTTATCTGCGTCATCTTTTGCCATCGGTATTTCCTCGGACTGAGTAATCCGGCTATCACCCGCTCGCAGGTTTTTCACCGGTTTGGTGGTTGATCAATGCCTACAGTGGCGTTTTCGAAGGACGCGGCCTTTGGGCCGGAGAATTGAACGTCCTCAATAACGCCACCAATGCCAGCAGCACACCCACCAGCATGTAAGGGACACCGGGTCCAACTTCGTAGAGCAAAGTACCAATCAGTGGCCCCAGCACGATGCCCAAGCCTTGGGCTGCACCAACAGAACCAGCAGCGGCACCTTGTTCATGTGCCTGCACAGCGTTGGCGGCCAGTGCCGAGAAAGCCGGGAATACCCAGCCCATCCCGGCTGCTGCGACGAAAAAGCAGCCCATCAACATCCACTGTGTTGTTGCCAAGGCAACGGCACCGAAGCCAACGGCGCTAACCAGAGCGCCGACACGGATCAGCCGTTGTGGCGCCCAGTGCAACCGACGCACCACCAGTTGTGCGGCAATTAGACCAATACCAACCAGCGTCAACGCCATTCCGGCAGCGCGCACAGCCGGGCCCGGCTCCAGCCCCAAACGATCGATGGCAAAGAAACCCACTGTGATCTGGCCGATTGCAACGCTGAACATCGCGACAAAGGCCACGATCATCGGCATGCGCAGCCGTGCATCCCCCAAGCCGAGCGCTTCTGATGATGACCCGACGAGTTGCTCGTTGCGGGGCAGCTGTCGCCACAGGATGCCGAAGGCCAGCAGGGGAAGTACTGCCGTAGCATACAGCGGCAAGCCCAAACCGTATCGGGCCAGCCCAGCCGCCAATGCTGGGCCCATGACCAGGCCAATCGCATTGGCGGCTCCGAGCGAAGCCATGGCCCCAGCACGTTGCTCCGGCGCCATGTGATCGGCGACCAGCGCCTGGCCGGTCGCCGGGATAGCGGCATAGAAGGCCCCGATCGCCCCGCGTGTAATAAGCAGCCCTGCGAACACGAGACTGGCAGCGGGCAATACTTGTAGTGCTACGACAAGTAAAGCGCACATCGCCCAGTAGGACAGCATGAACCCACCAACTCCGCTCAGTAGCACAGTTCGCCGTCCGCGACGGTCACTCAACACACCCCAAGGCCGCGAAAACAGCATCCAAAGAACACCTCCCACAGTGACCACAGCACCGGCTTGCCATGCGGAAAGTTGCAGGGATCGCGCGATCGGCCCGAGCAGCGACACGAATGCCATCATCGCCATGGTGCAGGCCATATAGGCAACCATCAGTGGCTTCATGTTGAAAACCTCTGAACGCCGCACAGCGTGTTGTTTTGACGTCATAAGCGCCATTTTCGACGGACTCATGATTCAAGCTCGCAGCGTAGTGGTTGCCATTGATGTGACGATGCAGTTCCGTTACCTCCCAGTGTGGGGAGATTGATCGTTCTCTCATGCATGGCATACCGCTCCTATAGCTCGGTTTGGTGGTTTATTACTGCCTCAATCTGAAGCATCAAATACAAGCAAGTGGTAGCGCAGCAGCTTGGAGCTCTCAAACCAAGGGCTGCGCCATGGCCCATAGAAACAAGGGAATCATCAGGGCAACACCCGCTGAAAAGAGCGCGATGCCCAAAAGCAGCTGACCAATCCAAGTTATCAACCTACAGGCAGTGATTCGTGTTCGGCGTTCCTTCGGCTCCAAGCTGGATTTCAAGCCAGCTTGTGAATGGACGATATCGACCTCACGACCAAACTCCAACGATTGCATGGCGCTCTTCAGTAATGGTTGACCATTTAAATCAAGCTTGGAGACATTAACTGCCCGTTCCATATCCATTGTTTGCTTACCAATTTAATAAAAACATTTCTATTCTTTGGGTCACAGCTCCGACATATTGATGGCAAGGGATCGCCGCTCTCCACGAGCGGCGATAGATACTGTAGCCCGCTCAATAGGCATAAGTGGCCGTCAGCCCGACGGTCCTGCCCGGTGCCACCTGCGCGAAGTTTCCCGTCGCCCCGTACGAAAACCCATAAGAGCGATACGCCTTGTCAGTCAGGTTATGCGCATAGAGCATCAATTCCAGGTTGCTGGTCGGACTCCAGGCCAGCCCCGCATCGACCAGGGTGTAGGCGCTCTGACGCAATGTATTGGCGCTGTCGAAGTAATGCGCTCCGGTGCGGCGCACTGTCAGTTGTGGTCGCAGGATCGTCTGGCCCACCGGCACATTGCCCTTGGCCGACAGGGTCAGACCATACCGGGGCGCCATGGGTACGTCGTTGTCCTTGCAGCCGGTGCAGGTGCTGGAATCCTCGAAACGGCGGAAGGTGGCGTCATTGATGAAGCCGCCGGCACTCAGCGTCAATTGCCGGGAGACATCCCATTCGGTATTGAATTCCACGCCCAGGGAACGGGTATCACCGACATTCTTCAACGTCTGGTAACCGAAGTCGCCGTCGCCGTAGAGCTGGACGTCCTTGCTGTCCACACGATAGAGGGCCATGCTGGCACGCACGTCCCGGCCCGTATAGCGCACTCCTGCCTCATAGCTGATCGAGCGCTCGCGGCCATAGCCTTTGGCATCCTCCACGTTCGATGGCGCGAGGTTATAGCCCAACGGCTTGTAACCCTGAGCCACATTGACATAGCCGCGCCATTGCGGGGCGAACTGATAGCCTGCGGCAATATGGCCGAGCCAGGTATTCTGGCTGCCCGAAGCTCTGCCCTGAAAAGCAGTGCCCATCTGGTCGCCTTGAAAGCTGGTTCTGGCTTCATCGCGGGAGAAGCGCAGCCCTGTGGTGAGATCCAGCTTGGACGTCAGATGCCAGGTTACGTCACCATAACCCGCCAGCGATTCACTACGATTGCTTGAGTTTGAGTCCACCACGCGGTAGAAGCTGGGCAGTACCATATCAAACTGATACCCCCTGGATAGATCCACTTCTTGCCGATACAGGCCGAACACGGCATCCCAGGCGCGAGGCTGCTGCTCACCGTCCTCGGCCCTGCGCGTTGCTATGCGCACTTCCTGGGTGTTCTGCTTCCAGTCCTCGGCAAACTGCGGGAAGTAGGCGTCCAATGGCCAGCGGCGTGTTGTGTCAGCTCGCTGGCTGCTGGCAATAACGCTCAGACGCCAGATATCGAAATCATATTGCCCGGTGGCAGAAAAACTGTTGGCGCAGCGTCGCTGATAGAAATCCCGATAGGCGTGCGGCAGGTCCGGCAGCACATAAGCCCTGCGGGACTTGTAATCATCATAAAGGGTATATACCTCCTGATCTCCCGTTGCGCAGTCGCGCCCTGCGGATAGCCCCAGTTCCCAAGGGCTGCCGGTTGGCGCCAGTCTCAGCTTGGCGTTGCCGGCGCGCGAACGCACGCCGCCCAGGCGGTTGCTGCCGATGACATCACTGCGCACATCACCATTGACGTCATTGGTGAGCAAGGAGACAGAGCCATACAATAGATCCTGCACCAATGGCCCCGAGCCTTCAGCCTGCAACTGATAGCCACCGCGGCTGGAAACACCGCCGCGGGCAACGAACTCCGGTGTGTTATTAGGTTTGTGCGTAACGATGTTGAGCACACCGCCCTGCGCGCTCTTACCATACAACGTGCCTTGCGGCCCCTTGAGCAACTCCACCTGCTCAACGCCCAGCAGCGACTGTGCGGCAAAGATCGGCAACTGAGGCACGCCGTCCACATAGACCGTCAGTGCCGGGTTATAGAAATCCTGCGCCGATGTCACACCGCGCAGTGTAATGATCGGAAAGAGGAAGGTCGCGCTGTGCGACATATACAGTTCGGGGAAAACGCGGTCCAACTCCAAGGTGGACTCCACCTGCGCGTCTTCCAGAACAAATCGATCAGCCACGCTGACGGCACCATTGAACCGCTCCAGAGTTTCGTTACGCTTGCTGCCCGACACCACGACGGGGGTAAGGGCGTAAACATCGTCTTCGTTCTGTAGAGAGTCTTGTGCATGAGCAGCACCCAGACATCCCACAGCAGTGAGGGAAATCAATGCATAGCTGAGTAGGCGAAGCCTGAAGGGGGGCATGGGGTTATCTCCGATAGGGGGCATGGGGTTATCTCCGATAGAAAAATGCTCAGCGCTCGACGGTCGCAGGTGTGCGCCGATGCTCGCGACAGGAAGGGGTGGGAATATCCAGCTGGGACGACGCGACATGGACCGTGATGGGCGTGTCATCGAGCGATAACCCCGCGCTGAACAAGACTTCGGCGAGCCGTTCGCGCAGGGTTTCATCAAAGAATGGCAACGGCTGTTCGGCGTCCTTGTAGTGCACCCAATGCAAGGACGAATGCTCACTGATATTCATGCGGTAGTAGCGCTTGCCATCCAGATCTGTTTGCACCAGCAGCAGCCCGAAGGACAGCATTTCGCTAACGGTGCGATAAACGCTGGATAGACTGATGACTTCGCCACGCTGGGTCAGATCCTTGTACACATCCCGCGCATTGCTCCAGTGCTCAGGAGCCTCGAGCAGAACTTGCAACACGGTGATGCGCGCCAGCGTTGGCTTTAAACCTATCGCGTCCAGGCGGTTTCTGGCCTCAAGGTACGATGGCTTGATCGCTTTTCTCATGATACGAACGCCTCTTCGTCAGGACATCGGGCCATCCCGGCATGCCAGTTTTTGGCACTCTGCTGGGCCTGCCACATACAGGCGTAGCGCCCATTGCTCGCCAACAGCTCGGCATGCTGGCCCGACTCGACCATCCGACCGCCGTCGATCACCAGGATCTGGTCTGCTGCGGCGATGGTGGACAGGCGATGGGCAATGACGATCACGGTGCGGTCGCGCACCAGGGCATCGATCGCCGCTTGCACGGCCACCTCGCTTTCGGTATCCAGTGCGGCGGTAGGTTCGTCCAGGATCACGATGGGCGCGTTCTTGAGAATGGCGCGGGCGATGCTGATGCGCTGGCGCTCGCCCCCGGACAGCCGTCCACCGATATCACCTACGCGGGTGGCGTAGCCAGCGGGCAGGCGAGAGATGAAGTCATGACAATGCGCGGCGCGGGCGGCGCGCTCCACTTCCTCATTGCTGGCATCGGGGCGGGCCATGCGGATATTGGCGAGAATGGTGTCGTCGAACAGGTATACGTCCTGGAACACCACCGAGATCAGTGCGTTGAGCTGTTCAGGCGCGATGGCGCGCACGTCGACACCACCGATGGTGATACGTCCCGTCTGCGGATCGGCGTGGCGCATCAGCAGGCGCGTCACCGTGGTCTTGCCCGAACCGGACGGTCCAACCAGCGCAGTCAGACTGTGGACGGGCAACTGGGCATTCAGCTCGCTCAGCGTGGCTTCACCGGCCCTGGCGTAGCTGAACCCGACGTCCTCGAAACGCACTTCATAGGATTGTGGAGTCTGGATGGGAACTTGCTGCTGCAACGGTTTGATACGCAGCATGGCATTGATTTTCCCCAGCGCTGACTCAATCAGGTCAATGATCTTGGCATAGAGGACGAAGGTGGCCAGCGGTTCTCCGAAGCGTACGACGATCACTAGCAGCGCAGCCAGAATGGCCACGTCCAGCGTGCCTTGCACCACGAACAGGGTGCCGACGAACACCACAGAAAGAATTGCCAGTTCCATCACCGTGGCAAGAATGAGATTTGGCTTGGCGCCCTTTTTTTCACCGATGGTCTGGATTACTTCCAGATGCTTGACGCTGGCTTGCAGCCGCTCGGCCCGTTCACCTACGCAGCAGGCGGCACGCAATACCGGCAAGCCCTGGGTGTATTCCAGAATGTCAGCGCTGGCCCGTTCGTTGGCCTCGACCAGCATGCGCATGCCACGACCGTAGGCGGGACGCCGCCAGCGATACAGCGGAATCAGTAGAGGAAATACCAGCAGCAGGAGCAACCCCAGACGCCAGTCGAACCACAGCGCTGCCAGAGCCACTGCAATCGGTGTGACCAGGGCGGTAGCCATCATGTTGGCTACCGTCAACGTATAGCTCAGGGTTTCGTCCACATTGCCCAACAGCGTCGCATTGACACCGCCGGCACGCTTGTCCTGCAGCATCTCCAACGGAATGCGGCGCAACTGCTCGCCCAGTTCACTACGCAATTCATGGGTATTGCGCACCATGTCGCCGCGGTAGTCGAATCCCTGCGCCCACCAGCGAATGACAGCAGTGGCCAGCATCAGCCCCATCATTGTCAGCAGCCACGGAAATGCCGCAGACCATTCGGGATTCGGTATCAGCGCCTGGAACAAGGGCATCAGGCAAGCCAGAGCCAGCCCCTGCACGGCTGCAGCCACGCATAGCCCGATCAGACTGGCGCGCAGTTGTGGCGCTCGACTGCGCGCCGCTTGCATCAATAGACGCCAGGTCTCGCGCAGCGGGGTAATGTGCGACGCGGCTTGCGCGATGTGTTGTGGGGCGCTCATGCTCGTCCTCCAGCTAATGCCCAGTCTTGTGCTTGTTCATAGTTGCGCCACAGCCGCGCGTACACACCGTTCTGCGCCACCAACTGCTCGTGTCGGCCTTGCTCCTGCAACGTGCCCTTGTCAAACACCAGAATCTGATCCGCATCGCGGATGGTCGACAGCCGGTGCGCTACCATCAGCACCGTCTTGCCACGCATCAGGTGTGAGAGCGCCGCCACCAGCGCCGCCTCGTTCTCGGGATCGGCAAAGGCGGTAGCCTCGTCCAGCACCAGAATGGGGCGATCCTGCAAAATGGCGCGAGCAATGGTGATGCGTTGCCGTTGACCACCGGAAAGGAAGACGCCGCGCTCACCGACCGGTGTGTCGTAGCCAAGGGGTAGCGTCATGATGAAATCGTGCACCTGAGCCGCCCGGGCCGCGTCCACCACCTGATCCATGGTCGCTCCCGTCAGCCCGAGCCGAATGTTGTTGGCGATCGTGTCGGCAAACAGGAAGGTGTCCTGGAACACGAAGGCCACTTGCTGCATCAATATCTCCGGCAGCATCTCTCGTACATCCACGCCACCCACCTGGATGCTGCCTGCACTCACATCCCAGAAGCGGGGGATAAGCCGTGCGACGGTCGTCTTGCCCGCACCAGAGGGGCCGACCAACGCGGTCACACTGCCCTGTGGCACCTCGAAGCTGATGTCCTGCAGTACCAGAGTCCCGTCCTCGCTGTAGCGGAAATCCACATGCTCGAAGCGCACACTGGCATCGCCCGGAACCCTTGCCTGGGCCATATTCGGTATGGGCAGGTCCGGCTCGGCCAGCACCTCGTGGATACGGTGGATACTCATCTGGGTCTTGGCCACCAGATGCTTGAGCGACATCAGCGGAAGTAGCGATTCGGCCAGTCCGGTGCCCACCAGTAGCACCGTCAGCCAAGTAGTGGCTGTCATCGCATCGCGACTAACCAGCCACGCACCCAGCCACACCAGCACCGGCAGCGGGCTGACGAGAATCTGTGCCAGACGTGAGGAAAGTCCCGCAATGCGATACCAGTGCAGCGTCACGTCGACGAAGGCATTGAGCGCATCCTGGTAACGGCGAAAGGTACTGGTGCCGGTATCGAAGGTGCGCACCACTGGCATGGCCTGCACGTATTCCACCACCGCTTTGCTGACATTTTCGCTTGCCAGGTGATAGCGTTGGGTCATATCCGCATTGGTGCGCATGGCCAACGAAGCGAGGCCGATGCCTACTGCCAGTACCACCGCAGTCGTCAAAGCGAGACGCCAGTCCAGCACCCATAGCAGCGCAAAGGTCAGTACCGGCGCCACATAGGCACGGGCGTACAGTGGCGTGCTATCGGCGACAAAAATGTGCAGCGCCTTCACATCATCCATCATCACCTTGGCCAGAGCACCCGAGCCGGTCTGATGCAAATAGCCCAGGGGCAACCGCGCCAGGTGCTCGGCCAGATCGGTGCGCAGGCGCGTTTCCAGACGGAACGCCGCGTAATGCGATTGCTTGAACCCGGCAAGCCGCAGCACATAAGCCAGCACCGTCAGCACCACTGCCAACAGCAGGGGAGGCAAAGGCCACTGCCCTGGTTGCTGCAGTAGTTCATGCACGGCCCAGGCCAGCGCACACAAAGTGCCCAGCGTAGCCGCCGTAGCCAGCCCAGCAAGCACCATCGCAAAGCGGATCTGGCCCTGCACCGGCCGCATGATGGACCAGACGCCGGGGGTATCCACCCGATCTACCTTACGCATACTGTGCCTGCCCCGGCTCTAGGTCCTCCAGGCCGGGAGCCTTACGCCTGATCACCCATACAGCAATCACCGTCGACGCGGCGGCCAGCCCAAAACACACCTCGTAGCCCAAATGCTGTGCCAGCCAACCGCCACTTACACCGCCAGCCATGGCCAGCAATGCATCGGCGCTCTGGAACAGAGTGAAGTCCACCCCCGCCTGCAGTGGCGAGGTGAGTCCCATGAGCGCCGAATACAACGCCACCCACAGCAAGCCCACGACGGCGAACATTGAGCCGACCAGTACGATCAGCACCGGCAGGGATGCCACCGGAGCCGCCAGGGTCAAGGCGGCCAGCACGCAGCCCTTCAAAGCCACGCCGATCCACACGGCGCGCCAGCCTGGCGCGAAACGCACCAGCAAGCCGCCGAGAACCGCACCACTCAAGCCGGCACCGATATGCAAGGAACCGAACATCCAGCCGAGTTGCTCCAGCGTCATGCCCCGATCAAGCATGAAAGGGCCAAACATTCCCAGCGTCAGGCGAATGCCAACACTGGAAAGCAGCAATAACAGCAAACCATTGCGGATTTCCGGACGGCGTAGCGCATGCATCAGGCTAGGACGATGACTGATCGCCAGCGCTTCGCTGCGCGGTGGTTCGCGCAGCAACAACATCGGCAGGCTCAACAGCACAATCGCCAGCGCCGCCGCCATCAACGCCTGCGGCCAGCCAACCGTTCCGGCCACCAGCAGAACACCGCCCGCGCCAAGCATCGCCCCCACATAGCTGCCGCCCACCTGCGCAACGTTGCCCCAGCCGCGCTGCTGACTGGCGAGCTGTTCAACAGTAAAGGCATCACTGGCAACGTCGGTGGTTGCTGCCACCATGGCCGCCACCAGTAATCCAGCCAGAATCCATCCGGCATGCCCTGCAAGTGACAAGTGCCCGCTCAGCGCAATCAGCCCTAAACCCAGCAAGATGGCCGCTATCAGCACTTGGCCGGCGATGATCAGCGTGCGCGAGCGACGTTGCAGCTGCCCGGCAGGCAGACGCCAGCGCTCCACCGTTGGCGCCCACATGAACCGAATGCCCCAGGGTATCCACAGTAAGGCGGTCAGTCCGGCCACCTGCAGGGAGGCTCCGGCATCGCGCAACAGCGAGGGCAGTGCCTGGGTGGTCAATGCGGTGATGATGGTCTGGCTGATGTAGATGCCGGCGATTGCCGGCAAAACCTGCCACGCTCGTAAGCGTGGAAAAGCATGGGTAAAACTTGGCATAAATGTTCAAGGTCCGGGGCCTGGATAAAAATCCGGCAATGTGCGGGTAAAACCCAATTGCCAGTGCTGATCTTGCGTATTCGACAAAAATCTGCATATATAGTTAGAATGAGTATCATTACGGCCATATGCAGGTGGCGCTATCGGTTTCCATTAAAAATTTGATGTTTTCAGGAAATATTTATCGTGAGGACGCAAAATGCGCTGCCAGACAGTTCAAGTCTGGACCCGGGTAAGCTGGAAGCAGATGGCCTTTCAGGCATAGATGAAAGCTGGAGTCGCATCATGCGCAGCTACCAGCCTTGCGAAGGCCTGTGCATTAATTGCATTAACGGGCGGCCCGGCAGCAAATGGGCTTTCCGTGCAGAAGGACCACCCGCATTCAGTATCAATATCCTGCTCGAAGGTCGAATGCAGGCCGCCATTGATGACGGATCGGTGATCGACGCCCGCGCGGGCTCGGCCATTCTCATGGCCACCGGCGAGCACACTGCAGGTTGGGATGTGCTCGACGGCCTATCCGACAGCGCGTTTCGTATGGTCTGCATTCACCTGCCGCAGGACTCCATGGCCAGACTGACCGGTCTGCGGATGGATGATCTGCGCCGACGGGTCTTTACCGCCAATGGTGACCAGAGCCATGTCGATGCTTTCCTGGGTGTGATGCCAGCGTCCAGCGCTTTGCAGCGGGTGGGTTGCGATCTGCTCGGCCTGGGCTGCGGCTATGACGGCACCTGCATTGCCCGGGATCTATTCATGCGCGCCAAGGCACTGGAAGCCATTGCCTGCTTTCTGCACGAGAACATGACGCACCGGGAAGTTGCCCTACCGGTTCCTAGTGACCGTAGTCGCCTGATCGAAGCCCGCGCCATGCTGGAGGCCTCCTATAGCGACGACTGGAAGGTATCATCCCTGGCGCGCGCCGTCGGGATCAATGAAAACCGCCTGCAAACAGGATTCCAGGCCATGTTTGGCACCTCCGTTCATGCTTGCCTGATTCGCATCCGCATCGATGCCGCCATCACTATGCTGCGGCGCGGCGCATCAGTGACCGACACCGCTGCTGCGGTGGGTTTTGCTCATCTCAGCCACTTCAGCCGGATGTTCCGCAGCCATACCGGCATCACGCCCAAGCAATGCGCCATGGGCCTCAGCCCCAGAGTGCGCCCACAGGCGGACGACGCCCCGCTCATCCAGCGCTGATTTACCTCTCCCTTGCGAGATCCCACGCCAGAGCCCTCGGTGGCGTCGTGCGCCTGTGGGAATGTTGCAGCGAACAAATATCCGCGAAAAGTCAAATTTTTTGTTGAAACTGTTAGCGCGCCTTATTGTATTTGGTAATCATTCTCAATAGCCGCCAATGGCATTGGGTAGCCTGCAGTAGATCCCTCTGGAATCGCCAGGTCCTGTGAAGAGACCAACAGCAGAGAACAGCTACCCCATCCAACACAGGTGGAAAGGGAGTGGTTTTGCCTATTGGTATAAATGCATCTCATTCGCATTAAAATTCACACTAAGTATATGACGCACATGAGCAATTTTCAGTTGGTGTTACACAAGGAAGGAGGCGGGGGACAGCTGCACAAGCTACCCGGCAAGAAAAGACGGCCGCAGCGGGAGGCCAAGGTGCTGCCTCTCGCCAACCAGGGTGCCGAATGGCCGAGGCTGCGCCCCAGCCAGTTATGCCTGGCCATTGCTCTGGCGCTGGCCGGTCACCCGGTGCTGGCACAAGATGCCAGGCTACCCTCTGCCGACGCCACTGAAAACACCAGCTCTGACGGTGTGCACGTTCTTGATGCCGTGACCGTTGTCGGGACGGCCGAGGAAGAAAAGAAGATCGGCAATACTGCAGGAGCCAGCAAGGAAGATATCGAGCGGCGTGGCGCCAGCCATATGACGGACCTGCTGGATAGCATTTCCGGCGTATCAACAAACAGCCTGTATGCGGCTCCGGAGGTTTCTACACGACTGCAAGGCATTGCCGGGCATGGTCGGGTGGCGCAGTCACTGGAAGGTATCAATCAGAATTTTCATGCTTTCACAAGGGACATCGGCCAGACCGGCTCCATTTTTGTCGACCCGCAGTTTCTGAAAAGCATTGATGTCAGCAGAGGCGGCAGCACCGGAACGAGTGCATTGGGCAGCCTGGGTGGCTCGGTCGATTTCCAGTATCTGGATGTGGAAGACATCCTGCGCCCCGGCAAGAGTTTTGGTGGCATGGTGCGCGGTTCCACCGGGTTCAGCAAATACCGTAACGGACAAAAACCTTCCGGGTCATTTTTCCTGGGTGGACGCAGCGAGCGCTGGGAGGTAATGATCGGGGCCGCAGAAAGCGAGAACGACGCCTACCATATTGGTCAGAGTTTTGATCGGGGTGCCATGTTGCGCGATGCACATGCAGATAACATCACTTTCCATCATGGAGGCTCCCCTATAGACCCCCATCTGAGGCAAACCTGCCGTTATTGTGTTGCAGGAGTCGGCGGGTTGGGATCGCCGATGAACAACCGCCAATTCACTGAGCAGCAGCTGGACTGGTTGAAACAGGCGGCTGATGAGGAACTGAAAGGAACGCAAAGGAAAACCGACGCCCAGTTGCTGCGTCTACGGCATTTTTTCAATGATGACTATGATCAAAGGCTGGAGCTGTTTGCCACCGCCAATTCAGCCAAATATGAAACCGATCAGCAACCCAGCATTACTCTGGCAGGAGTCAATGCCGAGGGCGAAGGTAAAGCGCGCTGGGCGGATACACCATGGTCGATAGGTGCCGAACTGGAAAGCCAGGTTATCAGTTTGAAGTATGCAGGCAATTTTTCTCAATGGCTGAATCCTGAGGTACAGCTTTACCACGAGAGCCAGGACCGTAAACAGCGCTGGATTGGTTATCCAGGTACTTCTTCTGTGGGAGAGGCGCTGCACTACTTTGTCGATATTGGCTCGACCGGTCTGAAGCTCAGCAACGCCAGCCATTTCGATGCCGGGCTGTTCGGGCCGCTCCGCCTGGATGCGGGGGTGGAATTGCGCCGTGCAGACAAGGATGTGGATAGCCTGTCCGATGGTGAATACTGGGAAAAGCGCCAACATGAATTGGGGTATCTTGATTATCGTGCCCCGAAATGGGACACCGATGCCCGCACGGATACCTATGGCTTTGCCCTGGCGTTAAGCACCGAAGGGGATGGCCCCTGGCAGGCCAGTGGGGGTATAGGCTATCAACGGGTAAAGTTGGACGCACTCAATCCGGTATACACCACCGGCAACATCAAGCAAGGCGGTACGCTCTTAACTTATGGGCAGCTGAATGCTAAGTATCGCAGAGAAGGATACTCACGGGAAGAAGCCGCACTTATGGCTACGGAACAGGCAGCAGAGTCGGCCAGGGAGTTGCTTAAAGATCCAGTAAAAAGCCTGCAGGAAGAAAACCTGCGAGAGGGTAAGCACAAACATACCTATAATTTGAAATCAGCCCATTTCGCTCTGCAATATTCCGTGCCAGATACAGGCCTGAGCACCTTCGCCTCGGTTAGCTATAACGAGCGCGCTCCTTCCAGCAATGAGATGTATATGAGTGGTCCCTGGTTGAGGACGCAGTTTACCGCCAACCCCCATTTAAAGCCGGAAAAAAACCTGTCGTTTCAGGTTGGTGCTAATTATCAGAAAAATGACTGGCTGGTGAGAAATGACCAGATCAGTGTTGGCTTGAGTTACTACCATAACCGCATCAAAAATTATATTGTCTATGGGCCTGTACAGTTTATTGATGGTGCATATTCAACCTCCAGCAATCTTGGCCAAGTTGGCAGTGTGAATAATCTTAACGCTTTTCATAAACATGGACTGGAATTTAACCTGGCATACCGGCAGCCACTGTTCTATGTGCGTGGCAATCTGACGGTGCCCTTGCGTCGGAATAATAAGGTATGCAGTTGGCTGAATCCCAGTGGGAGCGGTTATTCGCATGTTAATAATCCTGATAGATCCGTAACCATAACCCCTGAAGGCAAAGGCGACCGTCTGTGCTATTCCAGCTGGAACTGGATGGAAGCAGGCTCCATCGACCCGGTCCAGGCAAGCCTTTCTGCTGCAATAACCCCCTATCAGGGCAAACTGGAAGTGGGTGCAACCGTGCATTATCGCGGCAAGCAACGAGCCTCTTACTGGTATGACCCCGATCTCGTGCAAAATCGAAATGCGCAGAATATCTCGACTGGTACCTTGCCGACAAAGGCGGACTTTATTACCGGAAGTCTATGGCCGAAATCAATTAAATATGACCTGTTTGCAAACTATCAATTCAATGATCAGCTCAAGGCGGGCATATATGTAGCCAACCTGACGGATGAGATGGATGCCAATCCGACCTCCTTTGGCTACAACTTTTATCCCGGCCGAACCATTACGGCGAATCTGGAATACCGATTTTAAGCTTTCGCTGCTTCAGCCATCCGGGCTGAGACTTCCATTTGCCGGGGTGGCGACCGGCTTGTTGAATGAGGTAATACGCAATGTCGTTACAAACCAACGTAACCAACTGGCTCAATGCCTACAATGAGCAGCCGATCCAGAATAGCCACAATGCGGACTATATCGGATCTATCCTGGGTACCAATGGCCAGTTCCATACCGGCGGCGGAATCTACGATCAAAGTAGCAGTCTCCCTTACGAAATCTTCGATTTCAACTGGTATGCCGGCCAAGGCCTGACCTCTGGTTTTGGTGGTAAATACTTGTTGCATTCGGAGAACGGCCTTTCGTGGGATACCGTGTTTAACGCCAACCAGACGGCATACAACTTTGTGACCACCGGCAGTCTGGATACTCTTTACCTGGGTTACAGCGCCGACAGTGATTTCGCCCCGGCTCAGAGCACGCTGACCGCGTTCGATGAGTTCGAGTCGCTGCTGGTGGTCAATAACTTCAACGTGGCGGTGGACTACGTTGCCGGTCTGTTCGGCGGTGCTAATGGCAACAGCCAGATCAACACATCGAGCCTGGTGGATGGCAATGGGGATAGCCTCGTTTCCTACCCGCAGTACTACGAGCAGGTCACCCTGAACTCGGCGATCATCTACGACTTGGCGTTTGAAGCTGCGGACTCCAGCTCTTCGACCTTCGAGTACGTGCTGGATGCCTACCTGAGCGGTGTGTCCGGTGGCTCGATCGACATTGGTAACGATATCAGCGTCATCAACAGCTACCTAAGCAGCAACGGTAGCAGTCTGTCGTTCGAGTACTACGATGAGGCTGGTGATTACGCTGCCAGTGGCGTGGTTACCGCTTCCGCGCCAGTGGCGGAAGTCGAAAGCGACCTCTTGCTGGCCGCGTAAGCAGCCATTCCAGAAATGCAAGAGGTTTGACCGGTGAGGTGGTGGTGATTTTCTAGCGGGAAGAGCCACCACTTCAACCGGAGGTAGTACCGGGGTCTGGCGCACTTTGGCCAGACTCCGTTTCCGGAAGCTGCACATTTTAGCTGCTTGCGGAATGGCCTGCAAATTAAACCTGCGGGCGGAATTCGGCTTCCCTGCGTTCAGCGGGGAGGGGGTCTTATTTTCCGCAAAAAGGCTGATGATGTGACGACAGTGAGTAAAAACCCATCGGCGGGGGATGCGCGTGGCGAATTAGCCAACGCCCTGCTGACCTACAAACGCAGTTTTGCGCATATTGGTGTGTTCTCCGGCGTCATCAATATTCTGATGCTGGCGCCGGCCCTGTATATGCTGCAAGTGTACGACCGGGTGCTGGCCTCCGGCAACGAGATGACGCTGCTGATGCTCACCGTCATCCTGCTGGGCATGTATGCCTTCATGGGCGCACTGGAATGGGTGCGCAGCCTGGTCATGCTGCGTCTGGGGACCGGGTTTGATCGCAAGCTGTCGCCGCGCATCTTCGACGCGGCCTTCAGCGCCAACCTCAAGACCGGCAAGCTCAATGCTGCCCAGCCGCTGGAAGATCTCCAGCAGTTGCGCCAGTTCGCTACCGGCCAATCCCTGTTTGCCCTGTTCGATGCGCCCTGGTTCCCGGTGTATGTGCTGGTGATGTTCTATTTCCACCCGCTGCTGGGCTGGTTCGCGCTGGCCGGAACCATAGTGCTGATGGCGCTGGGCTGGCTCAATGAACGGCTCAGCCGCCCGCACCTGCAGAAGGCCGGAGCGCTGGCCATTGCCTCACGGCGCGATGCCAGCGCCAACCTGCGCAATGCCGAGGTAATTGCCGGCATGGGCATGCTGGGTAATCTGCGCGCCCGCTGGGCGAAGCAGCATCTGGACTATGTGCGTGAACAGAATCTTGCCAGTGTGCGCATGGCCAAGATACAGGGCTGGAGCAAGGCCCTGCGCATGGCGGTGCAATCCCTTGCGCTGGGTATAGGTGCCTGGTTGGTACTGCAACACCAGATGACCGCGGGCATGATGATCGCCGGCTCCATTCTGCTGGGCCGAGCGCTGGCGCCCATCGATCAGGTGATCGGCGCTTCTCGCCAGTGGACCAGCGTCAAGGAGGCCGAGAAACGTCTGAGCCAGCTGCTTGAGGACTTCCCGCCGCTGGCCAAGGGCATGGACTTTCCCCGGCCCACTGGCGCGGTGGCGGTGGAGCAACTGCTGGCCGCACCGCCGAGCCAGACGCAACCGGTGCTGCACGGCATCAACTTCAAGCTGGATGCGGGCGATACGCTGGTGGTGGTCGGCCCTTCCGGAGCGGGCAAGACCACCCTGGCGCGTTGCCTGGTCAATGCCTGGGAGCCGCTGCGCGGCAAGGTACGGCTGGACAGCGCCCCGCTCGACCAATGGCGGCCCGAGGTGCTGGGTGCTCTGCTGGGCTATCTGCCGCAGGATGTGCAGTTGTTCGCCGGTACGGTGGCGGAGAATATCGCCCGCTTCGGCGAGGTGGATGAGCAGAAGGTCATTGCCGCGGCGCAGATGGCTGGTGTGCATGAACTGATTCTGCAATTGCCCGAGGGTTATCACACCCGGCTGGGCGAGAACGGCCTGGGCCTGTCTGGCGGCCAGCGCCAACGTGTAGGCTTGGCCCGTGCCCTGTATGGCGAGCCGTGCCTGGTGGTGCTGGATGAACCCAACGCCAACCTGGACGAGGCGGGCGATGCCATGCTGGCCGAGGCCGTTGCCCGTATCAAGCAGGCGGGTGTCACGCTGGTGCTGATCACCCACAAGTCCAACATCCTCAAGCAGGCTGACAAGCTGCTGGTGCTGCATGGCGGCACCCAGGCCGACTTCGGCCCGCTGGCCGAAGTGATGCACCGCATGCAGCGTACCGCCCCGCCCAGACCGCCCCACTCCCAGCCTCAAGCCCCGGCCCAACCACAGGGTCAACCGCAGCCACAACCACGCGTCATGCCCATACCGACCTATGGGGCGATGAACTTCACACCGCGCAGGGAGGGGGCATGAGCACACAAATGAGCATGGACGTTGCAATGCGCGACACCAAAGACCTTATCGATCCTCAGGATGATCTGCTGTCAGTGGATGACCGCCACTATGTGCGTCTGGGCTGGCTGATCGTGCTGGTGGGGGTGATCGGCTTTCTCGGCTGGTCGCTGTTCGCGCCGCTGGATGCCGGTGTGCCGCTGGACGCCAAGGTGGTGGTCAGCGGCAATCGCAAGGCGGTGCAGCCGATCACCGGCGGCAAGGTGCAGCGCATCCTGGTAGCCGAAGGGCAGGCGGTGGACGAGGGTCAGGTGCTGGTGGAACTGGAGCCCAATGTGGCGACCAACCAACTCGACTCCCTGCGCTTTCAGTACCTGAGCAGCCTGGCGAGTGAAAACCGTTTGATGGCGGAACGAGACGGATTGGAGCAGATCCGCTTCGATGAGGTGCTATTGCAGGCCGAGCGCGAAGGCAGCCTGCAAGCTGCCGAGATCATTCAGGCGCAGCGGCAATTGTTCGATAGCCGCCGCAGTGCCCAGCAGGCCACGTTGGGCGGCCTGGAAGCGGCTGTGCATGGCGCGACCGATCAGCGCAACAGCCTGCAGCGCATTCTGCAGTCGCGCCGCCAGCAGCGGGTGACCTTCGAGCAGCAGTTGACCAGCCAGCGCACCCTGGCCGAGGACGGACTGTTAGCGCGCAACCGCTTGCTGGAGTCGGAACGCCAGTACCTGCAACTGGCCGGTTCCGTGGCCGACGATGAGGGCCGTCTGGGTCTGCTGCAAAGCCAGGTGCAGGAATACCAACAGCGGCTGATCCAGCAGCGGGAGGACTACCAGAAGGAGCTGCGCACCGCGCTCGCTGAAACCCGCACGCGCACGGCTGACCTGCAGGGGCGTCTGGATAGTGCCCAGTACGAAGTGACTAATACCAGGGTGTTGGCGCCGTCAGCAGGCATCGTTTCTGGCCTGGCGGTATTCACCCAGGGCGGTGTGGTCAGTGCAGGCGACAAGCTGATGGATATTGTGCCGCTGGATCAGCCGCTGATGGTCGAAGGCCGCTTGCCCGTGCAGGAGGTCGACAAGATTCATGCAGGTCAGCCTGTGGAGCTGGAGTTCGCCGCCTTCAATCGCGCGTCTACCCCCAAGCTGCCAGGCACCGTGAAAACGGTATCGGCCGACCGCCTGGAAGATCACCAGGGTATTCCTTACTACCACGTGGAGATCAGCGTGGATGAGCTTGACGGGCGTGAGCTGCTACCGGGGTTGTGGCTGCAGCCCGGCATGCCGGTGACAGCCTTCGTCAAGACGGGAGAACGCACATTGATGAGCTACCTGCTCAAACCGCTGCGCGACCGTACCCGTCTGGCATTGACGGAGGATTGAATGACCGCATGTAATAAAACGCCATCGCGCCTGCATTTAGCAATGAATGGCGTCCTGGCAGCGTTGAGCAAGATCCTCAAAGTCAGATACCCCATTTCGATTGCCGCACTGGCCGTGGGACTGCTGATCCTGGATGTGCGGCCAGTCAGGGCGCAGGTCGACCTGCAGTTGCCGCCTTCCTGGATTGACCAGCAGCATGCCGAGCCGCAGTCGAGTCTGGCCGGCCTGCGTCAGGAGCTGGACGCCGAAAGTGATGGCAGGCTCGATCTGGTACGAGCCTATCAACGCATGCTGCTTCACGACCCGCAGATTCATGCGGCTCGGGCGGCCCGCGATGCGGGTCGTGACGCGAAGAACATTGCCCGAGCTGCGCTGTTACCGCAGGCTTCAATCAACTATATGCGCAACCGCACGCGCAAAACCGAGGACTACACCATCCCCGGTCAATTTCCCTGGATGCCCGATCAGGACTACACCGCCAAGGATAGCTACTACGGACGTCGCACCGGGCTGACCATCGAGCAGAGCCTGTTCGATTATTCCGCCATCAGCACTTATCGGATGGGCAAGACGCAGTCCGAATATGCCGAAGTGCAGTTTCGGCTGCAGTACCAGCAAGAGGCCGTGACGCTGATCGACGCCTACCTGAACGCACTACTGGCCCGCGATTCACTGGAGCTTGCCCGACACCAGTTGCAGGTGTACCGGGACATGCTGCAGGGCAATGAGCAGATGGTGACGCACGGAGAAGGCACGCGCATCGATATCCTCGAAACCCGCACCCAGATGACGGCCACCCAGGCCGAGCTGGTGGTCTATGAAAATGCCCTGGCCGATCGTCTGCGTGAACTGTCGGCGCTGCTGGGCGGATCGGTTCAGGCGGCTGAGCTGCTGGCCATCGATCCGAACTCCGCGCTGCCGCCCTTGCATAACGGTCAACTGGAAACGCTGGTCAGCGACGCCCTGCGGGAGAACCCCGAAGTGCAGGCTGCCAGGCTGGCGGTCCGCTACAACGACCAGACCATCGAACGGGAAAAGGGCCAGTTCATGCCCAGGGTGTCGCTCTATGCCGCCCATGACCGGATTGTCTCGGACACCGTGAACAACCAGGGCCGTGATTACAAGACCAACACCATTGGTCTGCAGGTGTCGATCCCGTTGTTCAGTGGGGGCTCCAGCTTCTATTCCACACGCCAGGCCTACAGCCGGCGCGACCAGGCGCGCTTCGAACTGAACCGCACTACTGACACCACGACCACCATGGTGGAGCAGTACTACCGCGTATTCACTACCAGCGCCGACCGGGCCAACACGCTGCGCCGGAACGTGGACGACAGCCGTTCACTGGTCGATGCCATGCACAAGAGCGTAGCGGGCGGCGAGCGTACCAATACCGATGCTTTGCAGGCCGAGCGCCAGTCCTACCAAGCGCGGCAGGAGCTACTGCGCACCTACGTGGAGTGGTTCCAGGCCTACGCCAAGCTGCAGTTCTACGCGGGGAGGTTTTCCGAAGATGACGTGCTGGTGCTGAACCAGCAATTGGTGGCGCAAGTGCGATAACCATGCCTTACAGGTGTTTTGAATGAATAAATTCCGGAGGAATTCGATGAGATCAGAGCGATTGATCAACAGCAGTACCGATAGGCGGTTTGAATTCGGTAGGGGCTATTTCAGCCCGGCGCTTTTGGCAATGCCAGGGGCGGGTATGTCTATGGGTTGCAAGGCCCAACTGGAAGGTGTGGTTACATGAAAATACGAACGATCATCCTCGGCTTGCTGGTCGCCCTGCTGCCGCTATCCGGGGTCAATGCGGATGAGCCAGGCCTGGCCGAGGATCAGCAGCCGGAGGTACTGGAAGTATCCGGCACCCCCATTGATGAAGGGCTGACCACGCTTGAAGGCGGGCCGCTGACGGAAGGAATGAGTGCAGAAGCGGATGCCATCGCCGGATTGCCGGCAGAAGAAGTGGCCGAAGCGGGCGCTGGCCTGCCCCACGACCTGTCACCCTGGGGCATGTATCTGGCTGCTGACTGGGTGGTCAAGTCAGTGATGATCGGTCTGTTGCTGGCGTCGGTGCTGACCTGGACCATCTGGATATTCAAGACGCTGCAACTGCACATGGCACGTCGTCAGGCGCGTAGCGCACTGCGGATACTGGTGAATGCCGAGAACTTTGTCGATGCTCGCCAGCACTGCGCCGAGCAGCGTGGGGCGAGTGTCAATCTGCTCGGGGCAACCGCCCATGAACTGCAGTTATCTGCGCAAGGTCCAGCCGCGGATGACGGCATCAAGGAACGGGTGGCGGCACGGCTGGATCGGGTGCAGGTATCCGCCGGCTCGCACATGAGCCGAGGCACCGGCGTGCTCGCGACCATCGGTTCGGTGTCGCCCTTCGTCGGCCTTTTCGGCACGGTGTGGGGCATCATGAACAGCTTTATCGGCATTGCCCAGTCACAGACCACCAACTTGGCGGTGGTGGCACCGGGTATCGCCGAGGCGCTGCTGGCAACGGCATTCGGTCTGGTTGCGGCGATTCCGGCAGTGGTGATCTACAACCACTTTGCCCGTTCCATTGGGGTCTATCGCGCTGTGTTGGGCGACATTGCCACGGCGTTGCTGATCCTGATCAGTCGGGATCTGGATCGCAAGCATCCCGAAGGCAGCAGCCTGAGTGATGAGCAGGATACTGTTGTGTCCATGGCACGGAGCGCCGGCTGATGGCGTTTCACATACAAGACACAAGCACCGCAGATCTGCCGGACAACCACGAGATCAACGTGACGCCCTTCATCGATGTGATGCTGGTACTGCTGATTATCTTCATGGTCGCCGCGCCGCTGGCGACGGTGAGTGTACCGGTTGATCTGCCAGCCTCCTCAGCAACCCCACAACCGACTCCGGATGAGCCGTTGTATCTGACCATACAGACCGATCTGTCGCTGACGCTCGGGGATGATCTGGAGGTGGAACGCGAGAGGCTGGCGGACAATCTTCGCCAGTTAGCCCCCGACGAGGAACAGCGCATCTTCCTGCGCGCCGATCAGTCGGTGCCCTATGGGGAGTTGATGGAGGTCATGAACGTGCTTGGCAGTGCTGGTTATCTGAAGGTCGCGCTGGTGGGGTTGGAGCGGCCTGCGGAGGGTGGACTGTGACGCCGCTGTCAGGCTCCGAGCGCGAGACATCTAGAAAGGGGCCGCTGTACTGGTCGCTGGCCGGGCTGTTCGCCCTGTCGTTGCATAGCGCGGTGCTGGGGTTCTATATGTGGCGCCCGACTGCGCTACCGCCCCCGGATATGCCTGCCGCTACCCCCTTTGCGGTTGAACTGGCGATGTTCATGGCGGCACCGCCGGACGCAGCGAAGGAAGTGCCACCCGGGCCTGAGCAGATACAGCCACAGAAGGCGCCGGTGACGCCACCCGAGGTGGTGGAGCCAAGGCTGCCGGAACTGCCAGTGGTGGAGCGGCCTGCCGAAGTGCCGATCCAGAAGCAGGTTGTGGCAGAACGTCCCAAAGCCGAGCCCAAGCCAGTAATCGAGCCGACGCCGGAGCCTGCCGAAAAGCCCAGCGAGGTGTCTGCACCGGAAACCACCGCACCGCCCAGCACAGCTGTGACACAGGCCAGCGACAGGGTGACGGCACCCTCGCAGGGTGCGTTAAGCCAGCAGGCTATCAATGCGAAGCAGCAATGGCACAGCATCTTGCAGGCTCATCTGGAGCGCCGCAAACGCTCCCCACGACAATCAGCACGGCGACAGGGGGAAGTCGTTGTTCGCTTCGCCATGGCCCGTAACGGCCAGGTGCTGTCTGTGGCTCTACAGCAGAGCAGTGGGATACCAGCCTTCGACCGGGAAGCGCAGGCGTTGATTCGGCGGGCCGTGCCTTTGCCCAGGCCACCCGCCGACGTGCCGGGCGACCCGCTGACGCTGACATTGCCGATCCGGTTCACCATGAAGTGATGATGCCTTGCCGTGCTATGGGCAGCTCCACCAGGTGTGGCAGGAGTTGGGGTTCTCTACAGGGAGGTTTTGCGAAGGTGATGTGCTGGTGCTGAACCAGCAATTGGTAGCACAGGTGCAATAGCCATGCTTTGCAAGTGCTTTGAATCAGTAAATTCTGGAGGTGCTTCAGATGACGGGTTTGGTACAAACCAGTGGTGATGAGATGGGGTGGGTGAACGATTCGCTGCGCGATGAGGTCGCCGCCGATCTTGGGGTGCCTGTGGAACAACTGGATGCCGACACCAGTTTCCTGACGCTGGGTCTGGATTCGATGCGGCTGATGGCCTGGATGCACCGCCTGCGCAAGCGTGGCCACAAGATCAAACTCAAGGATCTGTATCAGGAACCGACCTTGCAAGGATGGAGTCGGCTATTGCGTGAGAACCCCGCGCAGGCGACTACCAAGCAGGCGGACAGACCAAAGTCGGAAGCCAAGACAGAGTCCAGGGCATGGCCAACCATGACTGATGGTGAACCCTTCGCCCTGACGCCGGTACAGCACGCCTACCTGGTCGGGCGCGCACCGCACCAGACGCTGGGCGGTGTGGGCTGCCACCTGTATCAGGAATTCGATGGCGTAGGTCTGGATGCCGATACGCTGGAACAGGCGATCGGAGCTTTGATCGAACGCCATCCAATGTTGCTGCTGACCTTTCTCGAAGATGGCCGACAGCAATACCGCCCAGGCACACGCTGGCAAGGCCTGACCTTGCATGATCTGCGCTCGGCTTCTGCCGCCGAATGCGATGAGCATCTACAAGCCATGCGGGAGACGCACGGCCACCGCGTGCTGGCTGTTGAGCTGGGGCAGAATATTGACTTCCAGTTGACCCTGCTGCCGGACGGTCATCACCGTCTGCATGCCGACATCGACCTGCTGGTGCTGGATGCTGCCAGTTTCAGCCTGGTCTTCGATGAGCTGGCCGCGCTGGTACGCGGCGAGCATTTGCCAGACACCAGCAAGGATTACGACTTCAGAAGCTACCTGTCACACGCCACTGAAGAGAACACCGCAGCCCGCGACCAGTCACAGCAGTTCTGGATGGAACGGCTGGACACCTTGCCTGATGCCCCTGACTTGCCGCTGGCCCGCGAACCAGAGCAAATCAAGCAGGTGCGTATCTCACGTCGACGCGAGGAAATCCACGCCGAGGACTGGGCGCGCTTCAAGGGTTTGGCCGGTGAAAACGGGGTAACACCGACCATGGCGCTGGCCACCTGCTTCAGTGCAGTACTGGCGCGCTGGTGCGGGCAGTCGCGGCTATTGCTGAACCTGACGCTGTTCGATCGCGAGCCACTGCATCCTGCGGTGGACGGCATGATTGCCGACTTCACCAATATCCTGCTTCTGGACATGCTCGGCGAGGGCGAATCTTTCGCAGGATTGTCACAGGCTAACCAGCAGACCTTTACCGATGCCTATGAGCACAGGCACTGGTCGGGCGTCGAATTGCTACGCGAGTTGCGGCGTACATCTGGCGCTTATCAACATGGCGCACCCGTGGTGTTCACCAGTAATCTGGGGCGCCCTCTGTTCGGTCAGGATGCTGAGCGTACACTGGGCGCGCCCGGCTGGGGGATTTCGCAGACCCCGCAGGTGTGGATTGATCACCTGGCCTACGAGCATGGCAGTTCGGTATTTCTGCAATGGGACAGCAATGATGCCTTGTTCCCGCCGGGGATGCTGGATGCCATGTTCAACACCTACGTGCGGCTGGTGCGCTACCTGCTGGCGCAGCCGAATGCCTGGCGCGAGAAGCTGCCGGATCTGATGCCGCAGGAACAACTGGCGGTCAGGGAACGCATCAATGCCTATGGCGATTTAGCGGCACCGGAGGGTTTGCTGCACGAAGGGGTCTGGCGTCAGGCGAGCGAGCGCCCGGAGTCAGTGGCCTTGATTCATGGTGAGCACCGCCTGACCTACGCGGAACTGGCGCAGCAGGCCCAGCGGTGCGCCGGGGCACTGGTGGCGCGGGGTGTGCAGCCGGGCGACCGGGTCGCGATCAGCATGTCCAAAGGTATCGGTCAGATCGTGTCGTTGCTGGGGATTCTGTTTGCCGGCGCAGTCTATGTGCCGGTTTCACTGGATCAGCCGCTGGACCGTCGGCGGACGATCTACCAGGGCGCAGGCTCGGTGATCGTGTTGGTTTGCCAAAACGATACCGTGGAAGATAACGCAGTGGAGGGCGTGATCTTCCTGGCCTGGCAGGATGCAATCAGGCATAAGGCCTTGCCTAACCCCAAGGTTGTGGGTGCTGGGGAACCGGCGTATATCATCTATACGTCCGGCTCCACCGGCGTACCCAAGGGCGTGATCATTTCCCACCGTGGCGCACTGAATACCTGCGCAGCGTTGAACCGCCGCTATGCGGTTACGGCGGACGATCGCGTGCTGGGTCTGTCGGCACTGCATTTTGACCTGTCGGTGTATGACATCTTCGGACTGCTATCGGCAGGCGGTGCGCTGGTGCTGGTCGATGAGAACCAGCGACGCGATCCTGACGCTTGGTGCAAAGCCATCGAACGGCATGGCGTGACGCTGTGGGACACGGTGCCCGCGCTGTTTGACATGCTCCTGACCTACAGCGAGGGGTTCGAGTTGCAGGCGCCTGCCAGATTGCGGGCGGTGATGTTGTCGGGTGACTGGATCGGGCTCGACCTGCCCGCACGCTATCGGGCTTTCCGGCAGGATGGCGAGTTTGTGGCCATGGGCGGCGCGACCGAGGCCTCCATATGGTCCAACGTCTATGACGTGAATGTCGTGGCCGAGGATTGGCGTTCGATTCCCTATGGCTATCCGCTGGCCCGGCAAAAATACCGGGTGGCCGATGCGCAGGGCCGCGATTGCCCGGACTGGGTGCCTGGCGAACTGTGGATCGGTGGGGAAGGCGTGGCGCTGGGCTATTTCAATGATCCCGAGCGCACAGCCGAGCAGTTTGTAACAGTCGATGATGAACGCTGGTATCGCACTGGCGATATGGGCTGCTACTGGCCTGACGGCAGGCTGGAGTTTCTCGGACGCCGTGACAAGCAAGTCAAGGTTGGCGGCTACCGTATCGAGCTTGGCGAAATCGAGGCGGCACTATTGCGTGTTGAAGGCGTTAGAAGTGCCGTCGCGATGGCTGTTGGAGAGCGGGAGAAATCGCTCGCTGCGTTCGTAGTGCCGCAGGGCACCATCCTGTTTACCCCGCTGGCAGACGACACGGTACGGCCCGCCGACTATGCATTACTGCTGCCGGGCGGAGCCAACAGTAATGCGCTACCCGAGCATGACCTCGAAGTGGGCATGGCTCGGCTGGTCGCCAGCTTCTTGTTTGAACACCTGAACCAGCAAGGGGTGGATTTGTTTCAGGGAGTCACGGCGCAGGAGGCCCTGCGTCAATACCGTGCGCAACCGCACTGGGGTGGACTGCTTGACCGCTGGCTGCAGCATTTGCATGTTGAGGGTTTTGTCCGGCTGCTTTCGGACGGGAGTTATGTGGCTGTATCCGAGCAGCCGCCCTCTCTGCCGCTTGGCGAGCATCCTTTGTGCGACGCGATCAGTGCTCTGACGCAGCACCATGAAGCACCAGCCCGGATCTTGCGTGGCAGCCAGTCAACCAAGACGCTGCTGGATCATCCGTTCTGGGCGCCGGAGCGCCTGTTGTTGCGTACCTATGGCATGCAGACGGCCATCGAGTCTCTGGCTGCCACGGTGCGAAGCATGGCACAAGCGTTGGGTCGCCCTGTGCGTTTGCACGAGGTGGGCGCGCGCAGCGGTCTGGCGGCTGCGCAGCTGCTACAGCTTCTGCGGGACTCTGACGTGCAGTACGTCGGTTGGGACGAGTCCGCGGAGATGGTTCTGCGTGCGTCGACCACGCTGCAGAGTCATGCCCATGCACAGGTGCAGCGCTGGCATGCGGAGATTACCACTGAGCAGTTGCACCAGGCTGATCTGGTTTGGGCAAACAACGCCTTGCATCGCCTGGGCGATGCCGGGATACAGGCTGTATTGGCGCTGGCCGCGCCTTCAGCACTGGTGATCATCCATGAGTTGCGACGGATTTCCAGCCTGGCGTTGGTATCGGCGGAGTTGCTGGGTGACGGTGATGGCCTGGCGGAACATGTCCATGACCTGTCCCGGTGGCAGTCGATGCTGGGCGGGCACGGTATGCATACCGAGGCAAGCGGCCTGGACGGCGAGGTGCAATGGCTCGCCCTGCGCGCTCCGCGTGAGGTGTTGAAGCCAGACAATGACAAGCTCACCTGCGCTTTGCGTGAGCTATTGCCAACCTACATGGTGCCGCAGTGGTTGTTTTTCCTGGAGACTCTGCCGCTTACTGCCAATGGCAAGGTGGATCACCGAGCCCTGATGCAGTGCTGCCGGGGACGGGTGCAACAGGCGGGGCCTGAACAGGAACTGCCGAACGGGGAAACAGAACAGGCGCTAGCGGCGTTATGGTGCGAGCTGCTGAAGCTGCCGGGTGTCTACCGAGGCAGCCATTTCTTCCAGTTGGGTGGTGACAGCCTGCTGGCTACTCGCTTGATCGGCGAGCTGGCCCGACGCGGCTTTGCCGCTGAACTGGCGGACTTGTTCAATTACCCGGTATTGGCAAACTTTGCCGTCACGCTGCGGCGAGAGGAGATTCAGGCCGCCGACGGGCTTTCACATGATCCTGAGCACCGTCATGAACCTTTTGCGCTGACTGACGTGCAGCAGGCCTATCTGGTTGGACGTCAGCCAGGTTTCGCGTTGGGCGGGGTGGGGTCGCATTTCTTCGTCGAGTTCGAGGTGGCCGATCTGGATGTGGCGCGCTTCGAACAGGCAATGAACCGGCTAATCCTGCGCCACGACACATTGCGGTCGGTAGTGCGCGACGACAAACAGCAGGTGCTGGAACACGTTCCTTGCTTCAGGCTGCACTGCCATCTTGTCAGCGCACTGGATGGCGAGGACACCATCACTCTGCGGGACGGGTTGGCTCGGCAGGTTCTCGACCCGTCACGGTGGCCGGTGTTCGATATCCAGGCTGCGCAAGTGAACAGCAGTTCGCGCGCACGTCTGTTCGTCTGCCTGGACAACCTGATGCTGGACGGGCTCAGCATGCAGATCCTGCTTGCTGAATTGGAACAGCTTTACACCAACCCGGATCTGGTACTGCCCGAGCTGGAGATTGGTTTCCGGGATTACCTGGAGCATGTGCGTCAACAACCGGTCAATGAGTTGTCGCAGGCCTATTGGATGCGGCGCCTGGACGGCCTGCCGGCCGCACCGGACCTGCCTCTTCGTTGCGAACCGGCTGAGGTTGGTGTGCCGTATTTCGCGCGGCTGACGGGCCAGCTTCCCGCAGCTCAATGGGATGCCCTCAAGAAACGGGCGCGTGCGGAGGGACTCACCCCGTCAGCGCTGCTGCTGGCGGCCTATGCCACCACGTTGTCGGCCTGGGCCTCGCGCGATGAGTTGTGCCTGAACCTGACCCTTTTTGATCGCCAGCCCCTGCATCCACAGGTCGAGCAGGTACTGGGGGATTTCACGACATTACTGCTGTTGGCCTGGCAACCGGACGGTGATTGGCGCAACAGTGCCCATCAGTTGCAACAGCGTTTGCGCCAGGACTTGTTGCACCGTGACGTGTCGGCAATCCAGGTGATGCGCCAATTGGCTCAGCGCGCTGGACAGGCCTCGGCAGCCATGCCGGTGGTGTTCACCAGTGCTTTGGGGTTTGAGCAAGACCGCTTCCTCGCGCATGCCTCCTGGATGAAGCCGAACTGGGGGCTGTCGCATACCCCGCAGGTCTGGCTTGACCATCAGGTTTACGAATCTGAGGGCGAACTGCGGTTCAACTGGGATTACGTCGAGCAGCTATTTGAACCACTACAGATTCAGACCATGTTCGAGCGTTATGTGAATCTGCTGCTTCGCTTGGCAAGTGAAGACGCAGCCTGGGATCTGTCGCTGGACGCCTTGATGCCACGCCTGGAGAACGCCCAGCGTCGAGTAACTGTCGGGATTAAACGGCCTGTAGACGCGAGCACTTCCAATCGGATTGAGCTGCGTGAAGATGATGCACTGGTGACATTGCTGTGCCGCCACTTTGAAGAAGTTGTCGGCCTGCCGATTCGTCCGCGCCAGTCCTTCTTCGATGCCGGGGCAACCTCCCTGAAATTGGTTCAATTGCATGTGCACCTAACCCAGGCCGGGTATGGCGGGCTGGTAGTCACCGACCTGTTTGCTCAGGCAACGCCGCTGGCCCTGGCGGCGCATCTGCAAGGCACCTCGGCAGCGGCTGACAACGCCACCAGCGTCAATAAGGAGCGCCGCGATCTGTTGGCGCAACGCAAAGCACGGGCAGAACGCCGTCGCGGGAGCACATTGTGAATATCGAAGAACTCTTGAACCGTCACTACCCGGATGGCGAGCCAATCGCGGTGATTGGTTATGCATGCCGTTTTCCTGAAGCGGCTGACAGTGAGGCTTACTGGGCGAACTTGTTAGCCGGGCGCGAATGCAACCGGCAGTTTTCACGCGAGGAGTTGCTGGCTACGGGTATCCCGGCTGCTGTCATCGACGATCCAGCCTATGTGCCTCGGGGCACGGTGGTGGAAGACGCCGATGCCTTCGACGCCGAGCTGTTTGGTTACTCTCGGCAAGAGGCGGAGCTGATCGACCCACAGCAACGTCTGTTCCTGCAGGTTGCCTGGCACGCGCTTGAACATGCGGGTTACGCCCCAAGGTCGGTGCCCCACATCACAGGTGTTTATGGCGCTGGCCGGATCAGCACCTATCCGGGCCGCGAGGCGATCAACATTGCCGAAGTGGCGCATGTACGCAGCCTGCAATCGCTGATGGGGAACGATAAGGATTACCTGGCAACGCGGGTAGCGTACAAGTTGAACCTGCGTGGCCCTGCTCTCACTGTGCAGACCGCTTGCTCAAGTTCGCTGGTGGCCACGCACATGGCCTGCGAAAGCCTACGCGCTGGTGAATGCGACATGGCGATTGCGGGTGGTGCGGCAGTGTCCTTCCCGCAGATAAGCGGTTATCTGTTCCAGCAGGGGATGATCTTTTCACCGGACGGGCATTGTCGGCCATTCGATGCTCAGGCTCAGGGAACCTATGCCGGCAATGGCGTCGGCGCCGTGGTACTGCGGCGCCTGTCCGACGCATTGCGGGACGGTGATCCGGTGGCGGCGGTGGTGTTGGGGAGCTCGATCAACAATGACGGTAGCCAGAAGGTTGGCTACACCGCACCGTCCATGGCGGGTCAGCGTGATGTGATTGCCCAGGCATGGGCTCTGGCCGGCGTGCAAAGCCAACAGTTCGGCCTGATAGAGGCTCATGGAACTGCAACCCCACTGGGGGACCCGATAGAACTGCAAGCCCTGCACTCTGTTTTTCACGCAGCGGGACAGGGTCCTGGCTGCGCGCTGGGTTCGGTCAAGAGCAACATGGGGCACCTGGATACGGCCGCCGGGATCGCCAGTTTCCTCAAGTCCGTACTGGCGGTGGAGCGCGGCTCGATCCCGCCATGCGTGAATTTTGTCCAGGCTAACCCGGCGCTGCGACTGGAGGATGGACCGTTCTATGTGCCCACCGAAGCACGGCCCTGGAATGCGCCGATACGCATGGCAGGCGTGTCGTCTTTTGGCATTGGCGGAACCAATTGCCATATGGTGGTGGCATCGCTGCCGCTGGAACTGCAACGGCTGGGAAAGGCGAATGAGGCGCAGCCGGACGCGGCTGAGCAGGTGTTGCTGCTCAGCGCCAACAGCGAAGTCGCGCTGAGGCGCTTGTCGGATTCCTATGCACAGGCTCTGCGTCAACAACCGGGTAGCGACGTAGCCCATTCGGCTCTGCATGGCCGCCAGCTCGATATGCCTTGGCGCCTGGCCGTACCCGTATGCGAGGAGACTGCCGATGCCCTGACAGCCATCGCTGAAGGGGATGACGACATTCTGGTTCATATAGGACATGACGCGCCTGGTCTGCGTGTCTGGTTGTTCACCGGACAAGGTTCGCAGTGGCCGGGCATGGCGCGTACCTGGCATGCCAGCTCGCCGGCGTTTGCGCAGTGTCTGGAGCGTTGTCTGGCGGCGTTCGCAACAACTGGTGACGAGACGTTTGCCCAGGGCCTCCGCCAGGCGCTGATGGAGGAAGGTCACACCCTGCTGCAGCGCATGGAGTATGTTCAGCCCGCCATTGTCGCTTTCGAGCTGGCCATGGCAGCGCACTGGCAAGCCTTGGGGCTGGTGCCGGACATGGTGTCTGGACATTCGGTCGGCGAGTTCGCTGCCGCCGTGGTGGCGGGACATTACACAGTGGAGCAGATCATGCCGCTGGTGAGGGTGCGCGGCGCGCTGATGGATCGCTGCAGTGGCGGTGGGATGCTCTCGGTATTTACCAGCGAGCCGGAGGTGATGCCGCTTGCTGTTGAGTTGGGTCTGGACCTGGCTGCACACAACGGCGACCGGCATCTGGTGTTTTCCGGTGAGCGCGACGCCATCGAAGCAATGGCGTCCAGACTGGAAGCCATGGGCGTACGCAGTAATCCCTTGACTGTCCCCGGCGCTGCGCATTCACGAATGCTTGACCCGATTCTGGACGAATTCCAGCAGGCGACCGCAGTGCTAACCACTGCGGACGGCAGTTTGCCATTTATTTCTGGGTTGACAGGCGAGGTGGTGGATTCCGATGAGTTGAAGGCACCCGCCTTCTGGCGCCGACACATGCGTAGCCCGGTACGTTTCATCCAGTGCCTGCGCAAAGCCGTGGAGCATGGCGCGGGGGTGTTTCTTGAAATGGGCCCGGACTCACCCTTGGCGGGAATCGGGCAACGGGAGCTGGGAGACGTTGCCAGCTGGGTTACCTGCGCTAAGCGCAACCAGCCCGCTGAGCGCCAGTTCAGACATGCATTGATGCAGCTATATGCCGCCGGCGTCAGCCTGGCATGGACATCCTTGCTGGGCGGATCAGGACGGCGCTGCCAGCTTCCTCTGTATCCCTTCGATCAGCCACGCTATTGGCGCGAGGCCAAGGCTGAGGTGGCGCAAATGCCTGCGCCACAGGCTGCAACGAACCTCGTTACTGCGCGCAGAGTAGTGATTGAGCAGGCGCGTGAGCTGGAGCTTACCCGCCTCGAAGCGCTCTATTCTTGCGTCACCAAGCTCCATGCCATCTATGTGGATTGGCTGGTGCGTGCTTGCGTAGGCGATCTGATCGATCATGGCATGACGGCGCTGGACATCCTGCGTGGCGGCCGACTGCTGCCGCGCCACCGACAATTGCTGGTACGCCTGCTCAATGCTTGTGTTGAGGACGGCTACCTGCTGGTGAATGATGGGCGCTATGCGACTCGCCTCCAGGCACCCCACGACCAGCATGACAGTTTGCTCCGGGAACTGCAGAGCTATTGCGAAGGCCTGGATGTAATCGCAGACACAGTGCAGCGTGCTGGAGCGAATCTGTACAGCATGATGAACGGCGAGGTCGAGCCGGTGGCAGTGATCTTTCCAGAAGGTGCATCCAGCGGTGTAGAAGTGCTGTACCAGGACTTCAGCTTCGGGCGCTATTTCAACCAGATCGCCGCAGGTGTCATGGCTGATCTGGTGCGCGCCAGAGGTGAACCAGAACAGTCGCCTGCGGCGTACCGCGTATTGGAAGTGGGCGGTGGCACGGGTGGTACGACATCGTGGGTGTTACCGGAGCTGTCCGCTCAGCCAAACGTGCGCTATATCTTTACAGATATTTCGCCGATCTTCACGCGACGGGCTGAACAGAAGTTTGCCGATTACGATTTCATCGAATACCGCGAATTCGACCTGCAAAAGAGCGCTGCCGAACAGGGTTTTGTCACAGGCGACTATGATCTGATCGTGGCGGCCAACGTCATTCACGCCACGCAACATGTGGGCGAGACACTGGCCAATCTGCTGCCCTTGCTCAAGCCGGGCGGCAAGCTGCTGATGCGTGAGATCACCAGGCCCATGCGTCTGTTCGATTTCGTGTTCGGGCCGCTGGTGCTGCCCTTGCATGATGAAGCGCAGCGAGGCGGAGAACTGTTTCTATCGACCGCCCATTGGCGCACGCAATGTCTGGAAGCGGGGTTCGCTCAGGTCGAATGGCTGCCGGAGGACGGAGCAGCCACGTCGCAGATGAGCGAGCATATCATCCTGGCAACAGCACCGGGCACGTCCTTGACGCAAACGGGAATGCCTGCCGCAACGCGACTGGGCGGTGGTCTGCTGGGTCAGGCACTGGCCAGCGACGGCAGTTACCTGGCCGACTGGTCCGACTGCGCTGGACAGGAGGCGCCATGGCAGGACCGTATCAGCGCCGCTTGCGCCGAGATGGCGCGCCGGCATGGCAACGGACATTGCGCTCCGCTGACGGATTTGCCGCCATGCGCGCCGGACTGGCTAGGCCTGGTGGGGTTGAAATGGCATGCCGAATTGCTGGGGGAGGCGCGGGTGGCACTCAGCCTGTGCGCACCAGATGGTACATGGCACCTCTTCGGCGCCACCGGTGCGGTCGTGGGCGATGATCTTCCTGCACTTTCGCCTGTTCCTGAAACACACTACGACTGGGGCTGGGACCGCCTCGAGCTTGCGCCTGTGGATGCTGCTGGTGTTGGCCGGTACAAGTTGTTCGGCCCGGTTGCCGATCAGCTTGAAACCGAGCTGGCTAACGCAGGCGTGGCGCTGGATGCTCACGCCGAGGATTGGTTGGTCATTATCCCGCCGGAGGCGATCACGCTGGAAGCTGTGGCAGAGCCGTTCCTAGCGGCTGTCGACGAGCTGGCCGGTGCTGAACGCGGTCATATCGTCCTGGTGACATGCGGTGCTTGGGCCATTGCCACACCGGAAACAGTCGATGCGACGCAGCATGCAGTGTGGGGATTGGCGCGTGTCGCTGCGGTTGAGTGCGCGTCTCGGGGCCATGTCATATCCGTAGTGGATCTGGGTGCGGACTCAGATTGGAAGGATCTTGCGTCGGGTCTGCTGGCGATTGCCAGAGGCGCGCAATGGGTCGCCGTGCGCCAGGGACAGGTCTGGACACCACGGTTGGTCTCTCAGAAGTATGCCGCTCCAACGCTGACCGAGCAGAGTCTGTCGAGTGATAAATGGCATGTCGTGACGGGCGGCCTCGGCGGCTTGGGACGTGTAAGCGCAAGATGGCTGGCCAGCCGCGGAGCTACGCGGATTGCGCTGCTGGTACGCCATGAGCATGACGATGCCCGTGAGTTCATGATCAATCTGCAGCAAGAGTACGGTTGCATGGTGACCTCCATCAGCTGCGATGTGAGTGACCCTTGGGCTGTTGATGCCGTGTTGACTCAGTTGCAGGCCGAGACTGGCGTCGCTGGGGTCGTTCACGCTGCCGGCCTGCTGGACGATGGGCCGATCACGGCTGTGGACAGCAGCAGGCTGGTGCCGGTACTGGCCGTCAAAGCCTATGCTGCCCGGCACGTTCATGAGTGGCTGAGCAAGGCGCAGAGCAAATCCTATCTGGTGCTCTATTCCTCGGCAGCTGCAGCGCTTGGTAGCGCTGGACAGGCGGCTCATGCCTTGGCGAGCGGCTATCTCGACGGTCTGGCCCGTCAGGCTGCCAGCAAAGTGGGCAATCAGCCGTCGGTGGCCGTGGTATCGATCGGCTGGGGCGCTTGGGGGGAGTCCGGGCGCGCGGCCGATGCCGGTCTGCAGCAACATCTTGCCGACGACGGTATGGGTGTGCTGACCGATGGCGAAGGACTCTGGCATCTGGAACAGGCTTTTTCACGTGCGGCGCCTTACCGTCTGGCAATGCGTGTACTGCCTGATCGCCTGGATGAGGCACGCAGCCGCTTGCTGGGTCTCATTCCGTCAGCTTTGCAGCCCGTTGCCGTGGCTGCCGCGGCTACGTCGCCGAGTGACAGGACGCAGCAGTCGGTGGTGGCGGATTTGCCTCCTGGCAAGCTGGCTGACGTCGACGCGGTAGCGCAGTGGCTGACCGCACAGATTGCCGAGCAGTTACGGCTGGATGATCCGGGCCGCCTATCGCCCAGACGCGACCTGGTGCAGATGGGACTGGATTCGCTGCTGTTTCTGGAGTTAAGCAGCACGATTCAGCAGCGCCTCGGTGTTCGTCTCGACGCTGAACAAGCCTACCGCGACCTGACCCTCAACGGACTTAGCCGCCTTATAGTCGAACAGGCCGATCAAGCTCCTGAAAAAATGCCGCAACCTGCTGTATTGCAGCATGATGCGTTGGGACGCCATGAGCCTTTTCCCCTCACCCCGATACAGCACGCTTACTGGATGGGGCGCACCAGTCTGATCGACTATGGTGGCGTCGCATGCCATGTGCTGTTCGAGTGGGATCTGGCGCATCAGCAGTTTGATCTGGGACGCCTTGAACAAGCATGGAATGCCCTGATACAACGGCACGACATGTTGCGCATGGTCATCGGTGAAGATGGCCAGCAGCGTATTTTGGCCGAGGTGCCGGATTACCGCATCGAACGGGTCTTCCTCACATCCCTGGAGCCTGTGCAGCGAGAACGGATACTGGCCGATGTCCGACAGGAATTGTCCTATCGCGTTCTACCGGCAGACCGTTGGCCCTTGTTCGAGCTGATTGCCAGCGAACTGGACGGTGAACACTATCGTTTGCACATGAACCTGGACCTGCTGCTTTTCGATGTGCAGAGCTTCAAGGTCATGATGGACGATCTTGCCGCTTTCTATCAGAGCAGGAGCCTTGAGCCGCTGCAGATCACCTTCCGCGATTACGTGCTGGCCGAACAGGCACGGCGCCAGGAGGCCGGCTGGCTGAAATCCTGGTGCTACTGGCAGGAACGCATTACGGATCTTCCTCCGGCGCCCAGACTACCCTTGTCCGAGCAACCGCAATCCAGCGGACAGCCACATTTCACTACCTACCAGGCTGTTCTTGAGCGCGAGAGCTGGGAGACGTTGAAGCGTGAATGGCAATCCTGGGGAGTGACGCCTTCCGCAGGATTGATGACGCTGTTTGCCTGGACGCTGGAGCGTTGGGCTCGGTGGCCGGCTTTCACGCTGAACCTGACCTTCTTCAATCGACGCCCAGTGCACCCGCAGACGAGTCAGCTTATCGGTGACTTCACCTCGGTATTGCTGGTTGATTTTGACCTGAGCGACCCGTCATCCAGCTTGCGCGGATCGATCGAGCAGACGCAGCAGCGTCTGTGGCAGCACTTGGCAAACAGTCAGGTTAACGGCGTGGAGCTCCTACGCGAGATCAGTCGTCTCCGTGGCCATTCGCGCCAGCCACTGATGCCTGTGGTGTTCACCAGTATGCTCGGCATGACGCTCGATGGCCTTGCGATCGACCAGGCCATGACCAGCCTGTTGGGTGACCCTGTGCATGTCTTCACCCAAACGCCACAGGTCTGGCTGGACCACCAGGTCATGGAAATCGACGGTGAACTCGTGTTCAGCTGGTATTGCATGGACGAGGTGCTGGCCGACAAGGCGGCCCAGTCCATGTTCGAGGATTTCCATGGGGTATTGAAAGCTGTGGCGATACGACCCGAGCTGATGGAGCAGACCGGGTTGTGGAAGCTGCCTGATGACCAGGATGCCCCGCAACGTTTCGAGCGCCGAGGTTGGCTTGTACCGGTTGCCGAGACCACAGTCGACCTGCGCGACATCGAGGATGCCATTCTCCAGGCAGAAGGCATCCTGCAGGCGGACGTGCGGATTGATGATGCCGGGCGGTTGCGGGCTCAGGTTGTGGCGGCGGATCGCACATACCAATCCACTGATTTCCCCGGCCAACCGCTGGCCGGTGTGCCTGGTCTGGTGGGACTGGATATAGCCGAACAAACCCAGTTCGATGACGTCTGGCATGCGCTGGAAATCCGGGCGCTGCATGGCATTGCCGGAACCCTGGCGCGACACGGCCTGTTCGTACACGCAGGCCAGAGTGTGGACCTGGATGAGATTTATCAGCGGCTGATGGTGGTGCCACAGTTCGAGCGCATCGTCCGCCAGTGGCTACGTGCTCTGACGGAAGCGGGTTGGTTGTCCCAGGATGGTCGCCTGTTCATCTGCCAGCGTTCGCTCGGCGAGGTGCCAGAGGCTCCGGCCGCACCTTCCAGCCATTGGGGTGATGTGCTGGGCGCGTATCTTGATCGAAGTATCGAGCGGCATGCGGAACTGCTGCAGGGGATGTGCTCTGCCCTGGAACTGTTCTTCGTGGATGATTACGCGATCACTCGGGCCTTGTACGCAGAGAATCCGGCAGCGCAGTGTGTGGCTCGGAACGTGGCTCGCGTGGTTCACGAGCTGGCCCAGAATACGGATGGCAACCTGTTGGTTCTGGAGGTAGGAGCAGGCACCGGAGCGACGACGGGTGCCGTACTGCAAGCACTTGGGGAACGCTTGCAGACCTATCACTTTACCGATGTATCTACCTTCTTTCTGGACGAGGCACGTAAACGCTTTGCCGGGAACGACGGCATGGCATACGGCATTTTCGATATCAATCAGCCGGTCGATTACTCGGCGCACCCGGCACAAGGCTATGACTTGGTAGTGGCTGCACAGGTCATGCACGACGCCAGCCATATTGCGCGATCACTGCATCGCATCGGCAGCCTGATGACGCCTGGTGCTCGGTTGGTGCTGATTGAGGCGACCCATCGGGACAGCCTGCTGCAGATGGCCAGCGTGGGCTTTATCGAGGGGTTGGGTAACTACCAGGATCTGCGTGCCCTTGATGATCGGGCCATGCTGGATCTCCCCCAATGGCGGGAGGTGCTGCAGGATGCCGGCTTCTCGGTCGAACTGGCATGGCCCGAGCAGGAGGTTTCGCCCATCCATCAGCATGTCATCGTGGCGCGACTGGTGCGCGCTGCACATGTCGATTGCACAAGGCTGGAGCGGGAGCTGGCCAAGCATTTTGGCGACACCCTGCCAGGCATTCAAGTGCAACAGAGCGAACCGTTGGGCCTGTTCGTGGCTGAAGATCCAGTTGCCGAAAAAGAGCCGGCGACACCGGCCACGCAACCGCAAGCGTCAGCGCACGCAGCTCTTACCGAGGTGCCTGATGCCGCCGCTGGCTCATCCTACGCTGAATTGCTCAATAGCGTTGCGCAGGTGTGGCAGTCCTTCCTCGGCAGACCGGTACAGCCGCAAAGCGATTTCTTCCAGAGCGGTGGCGACAGCCTGATTGCCACCAGGGTCATCGCCCAGCTCAATCGTATCGGTATTGCCGGGGCCGACCTGCAGGCCCTGTTTGCCCACCCGACACTGGCGGGTTTCTGCGCCACTCTGGAAGGAGCCAAAAGCAACGGCATGGAGAACGTGCTTGTGCCCTTGACGAAGAGTTCATCGAGTGAGTGTGCGTTCGTATTCCACGCCTCGGACGGTGGTGTGACGCCGTATCTGAAGTTTGCCCAGGCACTGGATCGCAATGTGTGGGGGTTGCAGGCCCCGGAACAGATTACGGTCAACAGTCTGCTGGAGCTTGCGGCAGGCTATCTCCAGGCGATGAAACCGCAACTCGGCAATGAGCCTTATACGTTGATTGGCTGGTCCTACGGAGCCACGGTCGCCGCTGAAGTCGCGCGTATGCTGCACGCTAGCGGAAAGGACATACGCCTCGTGCTGATTGATCCAGTCTATGGCGCTGACTTCGCTGTCGCAGACTTGTCGGACCTTATGCGCCTACTGGCCAAGGAGCACGGGATTACGCTGCCTGATGATTGGGACACCCTGGACGAAACCTCGCGCATCGAGGTGTTCATGAGCGGCACCGTCGAGGCCAAGGTCATCAGCCAGCTAATGCCCGTAGAGGTAGCCCAGCAATGGTTATCACGCATTCACCAGTTGCTGACCCTGTTGTCACAGCACCATGTTCGGGACGCCATCGACGTTCCCATCTTATGGATCGAGGCGGATCAACATCCTGAGCACTGGACGCCCGCGGTACGCGAATGGGAAGCGTGGAAGGTTCGCGCCGAATCCCATGTGCTAAGCGCAACGCACTGGCAACTGATGGAAGACGCAGAGATCTCCACGCAAGTTGCCACTCTTGTCGGGCGATGGTCAGCCCAGGTACCCCGTGAGGAGAAAACCTAATGATTCGCACACCCATCAAGAAAAACAGGCGCGTGCTGATAGCCGGGGCAAAGTTCGGTGAAGTCTATATCAATGCCTTTCTGCGCCCACAGCCAGGCCTTGAGCTGGCCGGACTGCTGGCACGCGGCAGTCGCCGTGCACAACAACTTGCCCGCGATTTCGGCATTCCTCTCTACACCAGTCTGGATCAGGTTCCAGGCGATATCGACATCGCTTGCGTGGTGGTTCGTTCAACTATCGCACAAGGAGAAGGCAGTCAGTTGGCGGAGCAGTTGTTGCAGCGGGGCATGCACGTCGTGCAAGAGCATCCCTTGCACCCGGACGATGTCGCCAGACTGCAGAAGTTCGCTGACGAGCGGGGACTGGTCTACTGGGTCAACAGCTTTTATCCGCATCTGTCGGCTGGCCGCAGCTGGATAGCTCATGCCGCGCGTATCCGGAGCCTATTGGAGGGAGACTTGCCGTGCTCGGCTCAACTGACCACCAGCCGTCAATTGCTGTATTCCTCGCTCGATCTGCTATTGCAAGCATGCGGAGTCAAGGATGCAAATGAGGTGCAGGTGGAGGTGCTGGACGGCGCGGATGATTGCTTCGCTCCGCTGCGCCTGACGCTGCCCGGTGGTTGCCCGGTCACGCTGCGCTTGCAGTCGTATCTGAACCCATCTGACCCGGATATGTTCAGTCTGGTGATGCATCAGGCCAGCCTGGCCTGGCCCTCTGGCTACCTGTCTCTGGAAGCCAGCCATGGGCCTGTGGTGTGGACAGGAGCCTTCCACGATCAAGAGCACGATAGCCCTGACCGGACAATGTATCGCTATATCGACACGAATCCCGATTACGGGCAAGCGCCTTCCCTGGTGCTCCATCAAGCGCCCGAAACCTGGCGGGATGCCTTCGAGATCGAAGCCGCAGCCGGGGTAGCGCATGTCCTGCAGGCGTTATGTCAGAGTCTGGATGGCGCAAACCTGCCCACCGCGTTCAGTTCTGCTCACCAATTGTCGCTGGCCCGGCTATGGCTGACTGTGCTGCATTGTTCACCCCCGGTTGTCGAGCGCCTTCTCACCCCTCCAAAGCTGATCACCCGCGAGCAACTGCATGGCATTGAAACATATGCGGAACCGACGGGAGGCATCCATGAATAAGTTTCTGTCGCTCTGCAGTAAGGACGGCCAGGCAATGGCTTCGATGCATGTGGTGCTTTGTCCCTTCGCCGGCGGAAGTGCCAGTGCGTTTCGTAGTTGGCGTGATTTGGGGGCAGTAGGTATGGACGTGTCTCTGGCAGTGTATCCAGGGCGGGACCATCGCATGGGCGAAGAGTGCATGGACAGTATTGAGGAGCTGGCGGCGCAGGTGCTCCAGGAGATAGAGGCGCAGGGGATAGACCCCAGTACGTTGATTGTGGCCGGCCACAGCATGGGAGCACAAGTCGCCCACCAAGTGTGCGTGCTTCTTGAAGCCAAAGGCACGCTTGCGCGCGGGCTGGTTCTGTCCGGATGCCACGCACCACACCTTCGAGGACGTCGGCCGCTCAGCCATCTTCAGAATCTAGCTTTTCTTGAGCAATTGGCAGCTATTGGTGGGTGCTCACCTGAACTGCTCAACGACCAGACATTGTGGCCTGTGTTCATGCCCATGCTGCGTGCTGACTTTAGCGCCACGGAAAGCTATTGGCATGCAAAGCCGCCAGACGATTCTGGACGGCTGCAGACACCAGCGCTCCTGGTGTTTGGGAGCACTGATGATGAGGCCTGGCGTAGTGAAGTCGAGGCCTGGAGCTGCTGGCTGAACGATGTGCGGGATCTCATTTCGATCGCTGGTGACCACTTTTATGTCATTCGGCGCCCTAGAGCGTTTCTGGAGCATATCCGGCGCTGCTTTGAACCTGGTTTCACGCATGCCCAAGCATGCGCTATCAAGTGAATAAGGAAGGCTTTCATGATGACTGATCTGTCTATTGCGTACGAGAAACTATTCGATAAAACCATTCCCCTCAGCCACTGCCTGAACCATTGGGCGAAGGAATATGGGGAACGGATTGCCTTGACCAACGAGGCTGGTGAACATCTGTCGTATGCAGAACTGAACGAACGTGCGGAACGCCTCGCTAGCGGCCTTTACGCGGCGGGCCTGCGGGACGGCGACCATGCGATGGTGCATATGCCAAACACCAGCGGGCTGTTCACTGTCATCTTCGCGCTGCTTCGCTTGGGGGCCGTTCCGGTAATGGCAATGCCGAACCAACGGGAACAGGACATCAATGCCCTGATGGAACTGGCGCAACCGGCGGCATACTTTATTTCGGATAACGTGGCGGAACACGACTATCTGGCACTGGCGCAGAATATGCTGGAAAAGCATAGGAGCCTGCTCTTTGTCGGTCTGGATGGAAACGTCAACCAAGGCCAAGAGGACATCCTGCTGCTTGAGGATTTGCAGGGCCCAGCATGCCCCTGGCCTGAAAAAGATCGAGAAGATACGGCTTTTCTTTTACTCTCCGGTGGCACGACGGGTACCCCCAAGCTGATTCCTCGTAAGCACGGCCATTATTTCTACAATTTCACCGCTTCTGCCGAATTATGCGGATTCAATAGTGAAATGGTTTTCCTGGCAGTTCTGCCTGTCGCCCATAATTTCACGCTGGCGTCTCCGGGCGTGCTGGGAACATTCCAGTGCGGTGGACGGGTTGTCACTTCAATCTCAGCCAGTTGCGACGAGGCCATGCCGCTGATCGAGAAGGAAGGCGTTACCCATGTCGCTTTGGTTCCACCGCTAGCGAAACTGTGGGTAGAGGGGCGGGAATGGGAGGACAGTGATCTTTCGAGTCTCAAGCTGATGCAGGTCGGCGGTGCACGGCTCGAAGCTGGGCTGGCCAAGCAGCTGCTCGACACTCTTGGCTGCGGTTTGCAGCAGGTGTTCGGCATGGCTGAAGGGCTGCTTTGCTACACACGCCTTGATGATCCACTGGAAACTATCATTCATACACAAGGTCGGCCGCTGTCGCCCGACGATGAGATCCGTGTCGTCGATGAAGAAGATCGGGATGTTGCCGAGGGCCAGCTTGGTCAGCTCATGACGCGCGGGCCGTACACCATTCGAGGCTACTTCCGGGCACCAGCGCAGAATGCGTCCAGCTTTACCCAAGATGGTTTCTATCTTTCTGGTGATCTGGTGCGGCGTGATGCGCAGGGTAATTTCATTGTAGAAGGCCGCATCAAGGAACAGATAAACCGCTGCGGAGAGAAAATCTCTGCCACCGAGGTGGAGGAAGCAATTAGCGCTCTGCACGGGGTGCACGCAGTGGCTGCCGTGGGCGTTCCGGATGATCTGCTGGGTGAGAGGATCTGCGTTTTTATCAAACCCGAGGGTCAGCCGGTTGAGCCGCCTCAACTCAAGGCCGCGTTGCGTGCAAGTGGGCTGAGCGACTACAAGGTACCGGATCAGGTCGAGACGATTGACGAATGGCCGTTGACCGCCGCCAAGAAAATCGACAAGCGCAAACTGGTCACCATCGCAGCGCAGCGGGCTTCTGAAACACCCGCATCCACGCCGTTGCATTACCAGCAGGAGACTGTACCGTTCATTGGCGATCCCTTTGAGATGGCGGTCAGACTGGTCGACCATATCCAATCGGAAGACAGCAACTATGTGCTCTATGAACGGCACGGTGAATGGACGCTGGGGCTCGATTGCGCCATGGAGATCACCGTCGATGCAGATGGCTCGGTTCATCGCAGTGACGGGAAATCCTGGAAAACGGCCTCGCCCAGCGAAGGCATCCAGCAAGCTCTGGCCAATCTTCCATTTGAAGATTGGAGGGCTTATGGCCGGGCTGACTTCGAGTTCGCCTACCTGACGTATGGCGTTGAAAATACCGTACATCTTGGGCCACTGATGAGGATTGCGATTCCCAGAAGCGAAATCCGCTTCCAAAAGGAGTCGGTACTGTTGCGCGCCTTGAGCGCTGAAGAAATGTCTCGCCTGAAAGCAGCACTCGACGCAGCCAAAACGAGAGAGTTGCCACAGAGTGATGCTCCAATCAAGATGGATGTGCGTTCGACAGGACGTGAGTCGTATCAGCAGATCGTTGCGTCAGCCGTAGCCCAGATGCAGGATCGACTTTATCAAAAGGTCATTCTGTCGCGGGCAGTGGATATCCCTGTTGCCGTTGATATGGTGGCCAGTTACTACGTTGGGCGCCAATCCAATACCCCAGCTCGCTCTTTCCTGTTGAAAGATGGCGATTTCCAAGCGTATGGCTTCAGTCCGGAAATCGTCGTAACGGTGGATGCCGAAGGCAACGTGACAACCCAGCCGCTGGCGGGTACGCGTGCCTTGACGGGCAACCAGGAGACTGACGAACGGCTCAGACAGGAGCTGGAATCGGACGTCAAGGAGATTGCCGAGCATGCGGTATCCGTGAAGCTGGCAGTCCAGGAAATGTCGCAGGCCTGCCATGAAGAATCCATTCTCGTGGATGAGTTCATGAATGTGCTGAAACGCGGCAGCGTCCAGCACCTGGCTTCGCATGTGAAAGGTGTGCTGGAACCTGGCGCCAGCGCCTGGACCGCATTCGAGAAGCTGTTTCCCGCGGTTACGGCATCCGGCATACCGAAGAAGGAAGCTCTTGAAAGCATCAACAGGCATGAAGGCCGTAAGCGCGGACTCTACAGTGGGTGCGTTCTGATTGCCGGCAGCGATGGCGCACTGGATGCGACCTTGGTATTGCGATCTGCGTACCGCGATGGAGATCGGTATTGGCTGCAGGCGGGCGCGGGGCTGGTGCCGCATTCGACGCCGGAACGCGAGTGGGAGGAAACCTGCGAGAAGCTGACATCCGTCGGGCCCTATCTGTGCGCATCGAAGAAGTAAGAGACCACTGCTTCGGCGGCCATTCCCTGCATGATCCATTTATGGGAGGGTGGACTCCGGTAATTTCAGCAATGCTGGATTTGCCGGAGGACGTAACGCTATCGGGAATTTCGATTGCAGTGGTGCGTGAGGCGATGGAGACCCATTTGTCTCCCGGTTCAGCCTTGCAACTCGCAGTCACAGGCATGAACACCAAGCGCCGTACCGAATTCGCAGCGGGTCGGGTGTGCGCCTCCGAAGCTTTACGTGGCATGGGGTTGATCGCTGAGTTTCCGCTACCCGTACGCAATCGTCTGCCTGTGTGGCCGCTTGGCGTGGTGGGCAGTATCAGCCATTGCAACACCATAGCGGTAGCAATGACAGCGCCGAAGTCCCGATACTGTGCCTTGGGGATCGACGTGGAATCGTTGCTCGACCCTGACACCGCGCAAGGGATACAACAGTACGTCTGCCGCGACGAAGAACTGGATCGTTTGGAAAGATATATTCCATGCAGAAGCCGCTCATTGACCATACTCTTTTCGGCTAAGGAGGCACTGTATAAGGCACTGTTTCCGTTGGTCGGTAGGTTCAAGGATTTTCACGCTGCAGAGTTCGTTGGTTTTGAACCCTGTTCTGTGGTGCTTCGGCTGACCCATGATTGGACTTCATGCTGGCGCGCCGAAACAAAGATAAAAGTCCGCTATGCATGGCTGGGACAGGAGGTTATTTCCGCTGTCTGCCTACCAAGATATCTTGACTTAACAAAAAGAGAAACGCATGAAAAGTTTCGCCAATGGTATTGGAGGCCTCATGGATTTGCGGCACCTTAGATCTTTTATAGTCTTAGCCGAAGAGCTGCATTTCTCACGTGCCGCCGAGCGCCTGCACATCGAACCCTCTCCACTGTCACGCACTATAAAGGAGCTGGAAACAGAGCTTGGTATCATGCTTTTCAAGCGAAATCGTCGTGGCACTTACTTAACGCATCCCGGCGAGGTGTTTCTACAAGAAGTAAGGCATGTGTTTGCGACTCTGGAGAACGCGAAGAAAAGTGTCATGGCAGCGGCCTCTGGTTATCGCAATACATTGCGAATCGCCTTATCTGATGGCGCCGCACAACCACACCTGGCAACGATATTGGCTCGCTGCCGGGAGGAGGAGCCGGATGTTGAAATACGGCTCACAGAGGTGTCTCTCTCTGCACAGCTGCGCGGGCTTCGTGACAACACGTTTGATGCTGGGTTTTCTCGTTCTGCGCAGGTCGGGGATTCGGTCATCGCGCGACCTGTCTGGCACGACTCTTTAGCGGTTGCTGTGCCAATCAGACATCCCCTTTTAGTTCACTCGGCAATTCCCTTGGGCGAGCTGCTTCGCTATCCGCTGGTGCTCGGCCATCCTGAAACCTGTGCTGGCTATAATCATCAGCTCAGACAAATATTGCGTGGCGGCAATGCCGAACCCATCGTGATCGAGCACGTCACCTCAATGGATATGATGCTGACATTTGTCGCTGCTGGATACGGTTTAGGGTTCACCACGCTGTCTCACACTGAAATCTATAAGCATCCGGAGATAGTGTCACGGCCGCTTGCAGTAGAGAACTCACTGCTTACTACCTATTTATTGACCTCCGCTACTGCCAGCCCTCAGCAGCTGGGGGGATTTATTGAACGAATACAGGAAATCATCTGAAGGTTTGTCTTAATCTTCATGACGATCGCCTTGAATGGAATCGGCTTCATCATCTTGCAGATTCCGTTCTGCTGCTGTTACCAAATCACCTGCACCGCATTTCAGCGCTTTTGCAATCCGAAAGATTAGGGCCAAGGTGGGTAGGTGCTCTCCGCGCTCGACCTTTCCCATGTGAGAGCGTTCGATGCCCGCAAGATTTGCCAGTGTCTCCTGGGCCATGCCTTGCTGCATTCGCACGGAACGAACCGCATCGCCGAAGGCAATGGCGGTTGTCCGCTGAAAAGTAGTAGAACCGGGAGGCCGTCCCTTTTTAATCGAACGCTTTGTCATCATGCAAAGCGTCAGTCAATAGCTTGAATTAAACCACGTTAAATTTAACTCATGATACAGTTAATGAAGCTGCATAGCGACCTTGTCGGTTACCGTTAATCTCCGGGTTGTCTCAGCTGAAAGTGAACTCGTCCACTAAATCCCAGTTTCGGCCAGGTATGGGCATGGGGCGCGTCAGGTGGCGAAACACACAACCACTGCGAGTCTTCCCAGGAGGGAATCGATGAGGGTTCAATCGCTATACACTGTATTTGATCTGGCAATCGCCCCGGGGGTAACTTGCCGCGTTTTGGCTTCGTTACTGGCTTTGCAGCGGGCTGAGCAGCCTGAACTTAGAATTCAGCTACATCAAGTTTCTATCCCTGATCTTCTCCAGGGCGTACATACTGGACGCTACAAGGCCGGCATTGCCTACACAGCAGGCGCTGCTTCACCCAATCTGCAGGCACTCGATATGTGGCTGGATGACCTTGCAGTCGCCTTGCCTGAGCGGTCGCCATTGCTGGCTCACCCCCAAATCCCTCTCAACGCCCTGCAAACCTACCAGCTCATCCGGTGGACCGCACCGACCTGTCCGGATTTTGACCTAGAGATGAAGACCTTGCTGGCCAGGGACAATACTGCGCGGACATCAATGCAGTGCGTGGACTCCTTCGAGTTGATGGCAACACTGGCCTCGGCAGGGTATGGCGTCGGTATCGCACTGCGGTCTCGCATCGTCGAGGCGCGGAACTGGGGCGTAGTGATGCGCCCCTTTGATCACACGCGTTACCGGGTCAAGACACAGCTTCTGTGGCCACTGCGGCCTGAAGAAGCAGCCGTTGAGCAGTTAGCCGAGCGTGCGCGTCGGATAGTATCGGCTCTTGCCAGCTCTCGCTGAGCGCGCACAAAAGTAGACGAAGTGGCAAATGACTGTGTTACAATAAAAAGATATGAAGCTGTTGGGGGAAACTCTGTTTCTTGCACACTTCTTTCGAATCACTCGAATGGATTTCGGTCTGCCATGACCCGTACCGCATCGATCAACATTGCTAACCAGTGGTGGCGCTTCCAATAGGAAGCGGCACGTCGTTGCGGTTTCGTCCCGCACCTTGCCGTCGTACCGGCAGTAAGGTTAAGCAAATGGCTCTCCGGCACGGCGGCTCCAAGACTCAAGGAGATTGCCAGATGCCCCTACTTCCCTCTATTTCAACGTATCTGCTGCACACCGCGCCGGTGCCAGCTAGAGACCGTATACCACCCCCTTTTCATTTCCACCCGTTGCCGCATATGTTGGCTGACGGCGGAGTGCTGCTTTCTGTTTCGACCAGCAATAAAAAGCGCTTGATGACCCTTGTTCCACTGAAATCCACTGCAAATGTGTATAACAGTGTGTATAACACGCAGGGATTCAGGAAGATAAACACATATAAATCAGGGACTTATCATGCCTAAATTATTGATGATCGACAACTACGACTCCTTTACCTGGAACGTGGTGCAGTACCTCGGCGAGCTGGGTGCCGACGTGAAAGTGGTGCGCAACGATGAGCTGAACATCGAGCAGATCGAAGCCCTGCAACCGGAGCGCATCGTTATTTCCCCCGGCCCCTGCACGCCCAATGAAGCGGGCGTATCGGTGCCGGTGCTCAAGCACTTTGCCGGCAAGCTGCCGATCCTCGGCATCTGTCTGGGCCACCAGAGCATCGGCCAGGCCTTCGGCGGGGAGGTGGTCCGCGCCCGCGAGGTCATGCATGGCAAGACCAGCCCGGTTTATCACCGGGGCACGGGTGTTTTCGCCGGTCTGGCCAATCCGCTGACGGTGACCCGTTACCATTCACTGGTGGTGCAGCGTGATAGTCTGCCGGACTGCCTGGAATTGACCGCCTGGACGCAGCACGCGGACGGCACCGTGGATGAGATCATGGGCCTGCGTCATCGCCAGTACATGATCGAAGGGGTGCAATTTCACCCCGAGTCCATCCTCAGCGAACAAGGCCACGAACTGCTGGCCAACTTTCTCAAACAGCAAGGCGGAATGCGCAGCTGAACGAATATCAGGAGAGCAATATGGATTTCACCACAGCACTGGCCAGGGTCGTCGAACAGATCGACCTGTCCACCGAGGAAATGCAGGACGTGATGCGGCAGATCATGACCGGCCAGTGCACGGATGCGCAGATCGGCGGCATGCTGGTCGCCCTGCGCATGAAAAGTGAAAGCCTGGACGAAATCACCGGCGCGGCGCTGGCCATGCGTGAACTGGCGTCCAATGTGGCCATCCCGGGAGACAACCTGGTCGACACCTGCGGCACCGGTGGTGATGGCGCAAATATCTTCAACGTATCCTCCGCTGCGGCCTTTGTCGTGGCCGCCGCCGGTGGCCAGGTGGCCAAACACGGCAACCGCGCGGTATCCGGCAAGAGCGGCAGCGCCGACCTGCTGGAAGCCGCCGGCATCAATCTGGACTTGACCCCCGAGCAGGTAGCGCGTTGCGTGGAACACGTTGGCGTCGGCTTCATGTTCGCCCCCGCCCACCATGGTGCAATGAAGCACGCGGTGGGCCCGCGCCGCGAGCTGGGCATGCGTACCCTGTTCAACATGCTCGGCCCTATGACCAACCCGGCCGGCGTCAAACACCAGGTGATCGGCGTGTTCAGCAAGGCGCTGTGCCGGCCCATGGCTGAAGTGATGGGTCGCCTTGGTAGCGAACACGTATTGATCGTGCATTCGCGCGATGGCCTGGATGAAATCAGCCTGGCCTCGCCGACGCATATTGCCGAGTTGAAAGATGGCAAGGTCACTGAGTACGAGGTGAGTCCGGAGGATCTGGGTATCAAGAGCCGCAGCCTCATCGGCCTGACCGTGGAAGGCCCGGAAGCCTCGTTGAAGCTGATCCGCGATGCGCTGGGCAAGCGTGAAACGGAAGTCGGTGAGAAGGCAGCGGACATGATCATTCTCAACGCCGGGGCCGCGCTCTATGCGGCGGATGTCGCATCGACGCTCAAAGAAGGGGTGGAATTGGCCTCCGATGCGCTGTACTCGGGCATGGCCCGGGAAAAGCTGGCTGAACTGGCCTCCTTTACTGAAATCTTTCGCGAGGAGGCGCTGCAGAAATGAGTTTGCCGACCATTCTGGAAAACATCGTTGCCCGTAAGTACGAAGAAGTGCAGGAAAGTCGTGCCAAGGTATCGTTGGCTGAGCTGGAGGCGCTGTGCGCCAGTGCCGATGCGCCCCGTGGCTTTGCCGACGCCTTGCGCAAGCGTGCCGCGCTGAAGCAGCCGGCCGTGATTGCCGAGGTCAAGAAAGCCTCGCCAAGCAAGGGTGTGATTCGTGAGAATTTCAATCCTGCCGATATCGCTGCCAGCTACCAGCAGGGCGGTGCAGCATGCTTGTCGGTGCTGACCGATGTGGACTTCTTCCAGGGCAGCGCTGATTACCTCAAGCAGGCCCGTGGGGCCTGTGACCTGCCGGTGATCCGCAAGGACTTTATGGTCGATCCGTATCAGGTGATTGAAGCCCGCGCCATGGGGGCCGATTGCATACTGCTGATCGTGGCCTCGCTGGAAGACGGTCAGATGGCTGAATTGAATGCCACTGCCGTCGAGCACGGGCTGGATGTGCTGGTCGAAGTACACGACGGTGCCGAGCTGGACCGGGCGCTGAAACTGGATACGCCGCTGGTGGGCATCAACAACCGTAACCTGCACACCTTCGAGGTCTCGCTGGATACCACCCTGCAGTTGCTGCCCCGGGTACCGGCGGACCGCCTCGCCGTCACCGAAAGTGGCATCCTCACCCGCGCCGATGTTGAGCTGATGCTGAACAACGAGGTATACAGCTTCCTCGTCGGCGAAGCCTTCATGCGTGCCGCTGATCCGGGTGCAGAGTTGAAGCGTCTGTTTTCCCAAGACTGAAGCGGGGCCCTGCTCGGTTCGGCATATGCTCTCGGCGGTGTGGCTAGTGTGTGCAACGCTGCGCTGGCACCCACCCTGCCCGGACACGCTCAAGCCATCCATGGGCGCTCATTGGTGGCCATCCCTGGCCACCAAACGGTCCGGTCAGGGTGGGTGTCAGAACTGCGAGTCAGTGTCGGAGTGGTTGTCGGGAAAGCCAGCCTTTTCTCATCCTGTCACGCTAGGTGTGGTTCGTTAGTGTGAATCAGCAATAAAGACCGCTGTAAAAAAGGGGGCGGTCTTCCCGGTAACTCGATAGTTGATAGCAGTGCTTCCCGGCTGGGTTAGCTCGACCGTTTGATGCCATGGATGGCATCAATGAGCTTACAGGGATGTACTTGCAGCGTGTCGAGCTGGCCCAGCCGGGAAGTGCGGCCCTGCACCTTCCCCGCCCAAAGCAATACACCGTAGTATTTATCAATAAATTAGATATTTCCCTCCCACTATTTCCGCTTTTTGTTTTCCTGTACCGATGTATGATTATTCACATCATCCAATACAGGACGTTCTCCAATGCAACTGAAAAACACACAGAACAGCTATGGGTCGGTGGCCATTCTGCTGCACTGGGTGGTGGCGCTGACGGTGATCGGGCTGGCCATACTCGGGTTATGGATGACTGACCTGAGTTATTACAGCCCCTATTACCGGAGCGCTCCGTTTTGGCACAAGAGCATCGGCATAACGCTGGCCGTGGTAATGCTGTTGCGTCTGGTATGGCGCTGGAGCAATCCGCGCCCAGCGCATCTGCCCAACCACAAGCGCTGGGAAATCAGCATGGCGGGGGTGGTGCATGGGCTGCTATACCTGATGCTGTTCGTAATCGTGATCAGCGGTTACCTGATTTCCACCGCCAAAGGGCAGGGCATCAGCGTATTTGGCTGGTTCGAAATTCCCGCCTCGATAACCGGGCTGACCAATCAGGCCGACCGCGCCGGGGCAGTGCATTACTGGGTGGCAATAGGCGTACTGGGATTGGCTGCGCTGCATGCCCTGGGCGCTCTCAAACATCACTTTCTTGATCGTGACGACACATTGCGCCGCATGCTGGGCATGCGAGCGCGGCAATTGACTGAATCAAAGGAGAAACAAGCATGAAGAAGATTTTTTCGGGTATCGCTCTGGGTGGCCTGATGGCTTTGTCTGGTTCGCTGTACGCAGCTGATTATCAGATCGACAAGGAAGGTCAGCACGCCTTCATCAATTTCAAGACCGGACACATGGGTTTCAGCATGCTGCACGGCCGCTTCAATGACTTCGATGGCACCTTCAGCTGGGACGCCGAGAATCCGGAAAACAGCAAGGTCAACGTGACCATCAAGACCACCAGCGTGGACTCCAACCATGCCGAGCGTGACAAACACCTGCGCAGCGATGATTTCCTGAACGTGGGCAAGTATCCCGAGGCGACCTTCGTTTCTACTGGTGTGGAAATGACTGGCGAAGATACCGCCAAAGTTACCGGTGACTTCACCTTCAACGGTGTCACCAAACCAGTGGTGATCGACGCGCGCTTCATCGGCGAAGGCGATGATCCATGGGGCGGCTACCGTGCTGGCTTTGAAGGTACCACCAGCTTCAAACTGGCTGACTACGATGTGTCCATGGATCTGGGGCCAGCCTCTGCAGTGGTCGAGCTGGATCTGACCATTGAAGGCATTCGCCAGTAAGTAGTGGCGCGGTACCAGAAGGCGAGCCTGCGGGCTCGCTTTTTGGTGCCTGTCTGATTGCACTGGCAAAGCGCTTCCGCTAGGATTGCAAACAATAACTATTCGTAAATACATATGATTCATGACCGCCTGAATAGCGCTCCGCTGCTGATGCAGAGGAGGTTGGGGCTGGCTTATGGTCTGTAAAAGGAGTTGTCATGCTGTCAGGTCTTTCCCGTTTCGCTGCTCTGCCAGGGGTATGTATCGCGCTCGCGTTGGGGGCCGGTACGGCTGTGGCTGAGAATGTGTCGGTCAGCCACTCCAGTGGTCAGACCGAGGTGTCGGTGCAGCCGCAGAAGGTAGTGGTGCTGGATTGGTCGACACTGGATACCCTGGCTCAATTGGGGGTGACGGTCAGCGGCATTCCTTCCTCCAATCCGCCCGAAGTACTCAAGCAGTATCGCGAAGGCGAGTTCATTCGTGCTGGCAGTCTGTTCGAGCCGGATTTCGAGGTATTGAAGAACGCCGAGCCGGATCTGATCATTCTCGGTCGTCGGGCTCAGGGCAAGTACGATGAGGTGTCCAGGTTCGGCACCACGATCGATCTGACGCCGGACCCGAACGACCTGTTGGGCAGCGTCGAGCGCAATACCCTGTTGCTGGGTGAGGTATTCGGCAAGCAAGACAAGGCGGCCGAGCTTGTCGCCCAGTTGAAAGCCTCGGTGGCTGAATTGCGGAGCCTGACCAAAGAGCAGGGCGACGGTCTGTTGCTGCTCACCACCGGCGGCAAGATGGCGGCGTTCGGCAAGGGGACTCGCTTCGGCCTGATCCATGATGTGTTCGGTGTCGAGCAGGCGGTGGATGACCTGAAAACCGGCCGGCATGGCCAGGCAGTGTCCTTCGAGTTTCTGCTGGAAGCGGATCCGGATTGGTTGTTCGTGATGGACCGGGATGCGGCTATCGGTCGTGAAGGCACAGCGGCTGCCGAGTTGATGGATAACGAGCTGGTCAAGGTCACCAGTGCCGGCAGCAAGGATCAGATCGTTTATCTGGACCCGGCCAGCTGGTATCTGCTGGATAACAGTGGTATCGGCGTGATGCAGAACAGCGTCAACGAGCTGATCAAGGTGTTTTCCGCGGCGCGCTGAGCCATCGCCCTTTCGCTGTTCAGGCAGGATGCATGTCACATTCCCTTTCTTCATCACCGAGGGCACCCGGCAAGGGTGCCCTTTGGTTGTTATTGCTCATAGTGGTGGTCGTGGTATTGGCGTTGTGCAGTCTGAACGTCGGTGCCAGCCGCATGAACCTGTTGAATGTCTTCACCGCCGACCCGGATGATCGAATCTCCAAGATTCTCTTCGTCAGCCGCTTGCCGCGCACCATTGCCCTGATTCTTGCTGGCGCCGCATTGGCTGTGGCCGGGGCGATTCTGCAGATGATGGCGCGCAACCGGCTGGTCGATACCTCGACCACCGGGCCCATGGCGGCTGCGGCGCTGGGCATGCTGGTGCTGGCTATCGTGCTGCCTCAGGGATTGCCTCTGTGGGCGCGGTTTCTGGTGGTGAGCGCCTTTGCCGCCGGCGGTGTTTTGCTGTTTCTCGGTGTGTTGCAGCGCATGCCGCTGCGTTCGGCGCTGATCGTGCCCCTGGTGGGGTTGGTGATGGCCGGGGTAGTGCATGCCGCCAGCGGACTGATCGCCCACCATTTCGATCTTTCACAGTCGCTGCGGGCCTGGAACAGCGGTGATTTCTCGGCCATCTTGCGCGGGAGTTACGAGCTGCTGTGGGTCGCAGCCGGGTTGACGGTGGCGGCGATGATCTTGGCAGATAGGTTCACCGTGATCGGTATGGGTCGTGATTTTGCGACCAATATAGGCGTCAACTATTCGTTGCTGATGGGCGCCGGGGTGGTGCTGGTGGGCATGATCGTCGGCAGCGTGGTGGTGACCGCCGGGGTGATCCCCTTTATCGGGCTGGTGGCGCCAAATCTGGTGCGACTGGTGGCCGGCGACAATCTGCGTCGAGCGGTGCCGCTGATGGCGCTACTGGGGGCCGCCTTGTTGCTGGCAGCTGACCTGCTCGGTCGACTGTTGATTCATCCCTATGAAGTACCTTCGTCCAACCTGCTGTCGATTGCCGGCTGCGTGATATTTCTTGCCGTGCTGTTGCAGGGGAGGGCGAAATGGTCCTGAATCTGTGGCGCCGTCCGGGTACCCGGGTATTGCTGCTCGGTCTGCTCGCATTGCTATGCATGCTCGGTTTCATGACCGTGAATGTGCAGACCGACTGGAGCTTCATCCTCGAATACCGCGGTAGTCGCCTGCTGGCGCTGCTACTCACGTCCTGCGCCATCGGCGTGTCCACCGTGCTGTTCCAGACCATTACCCACAGCCGTTTGCTGACCCCCTCGCTGATGGGGTTCGATGTGCTCTATGTGCTGGTCAACACACTGACCTTGTTGGTGCTGGGCGGCAGTGTGCTGGCCGAATGGGTACCTTCGCTGCGCTTTGCCGTGCAGGTCCTGTTGATGGTGGCGTTGGCGCTGCTGGTGTTTCGCTTGCTGTTCTCCGGTTCGGTACGCAGCCTGCACTTGATGATACTGCTCGGCATGCTGGCCGGTATGCTGTTCCGTGAATTGTCGGAGCTGGGTGCGCGGGTGCTTGATCCGAGCGAGTTCGGCATCAGCACCGGTGTGGCCCAGGCCAGTTTCAGTCGGGTCAATACCCAGCTGCTCGGCGCTGCAGCGGCGGGTCTGGCGCTGGCGGGACTGCTGCTGTGGCGCTGGTGGCGGAGTCTGGATGTGCTGAGCTTGGGGCGGGATATCGCCATCAACCTGGGCGTGGCCCACGGGCGGGTGGTGCTCGGGGTCATGGCGGTGATCGCCATTCTGGTGTCGGTGGCCACGGTGCTGGTCGGGCCGACGCTGTTCTTCGGGCTGCTGATTGCCAACCTGGCCTACTGGTTCACCGGTTCGCAGAAGCACTGCTGGACCCTGCCGGCCAGTGTGCTGGCTGGCATCATCTGCCTGGTCGGCGGTCAGCTGCTGCTGGAACACCTGCTGTCCTCAACCCTGCCGCTGGCGCTGGTCATCGAGCTGGCTGGCGGCCTGCTGTTCATAGCGCTGTTGATGCGCGGAGTCAGACAATGATTGAAACCCGGGGCGTATCCAAACGCTATGGCGATGTATTGGTCGTCGATGATGTCAGCCTGAGCATCCCTCGAGGTGGGTTCACCTCGATCATCGGTCCCAATGGCGCCGGAAAATCAACCTTGCTGTCGATGATCAGCCGTCTGACGCCGATGAGCGCCGGCACGGTGATGGTCGATGGCATGGACGTTACCCGTACGCCGGGCAATCAACTGGCTCGCCGGCTGTCGATCCTGCGTCAGGACAACCAGACCGCGCTGCGCCTGACCGTGCGGGATCTGGTCGCCTTCGGTCGCTTCCCGCATTCGGGCGGACGACTGACCGCCGACGACCTGCGCCATGTGGACGAGGCGATGGATTACCTGCGGTTGAACGAATACCGCGACCGGCCGATCGACGAGTTGTCCGGCGGCCAGCGTCAGCGGGCCTATGTGGCCATGGTCATGTGCCAGGATACCGAGTACGTGCTGCTGGATGAGCCGCTGAACAACATCGACATGCGTTTTGCCGTGGACATGATGCAGCTGCTGCGCCGCGCCGCCGATGAGAAGGGCAAGACTGTGGTGGTAGTGCTGCACGACATCAACTTCGCCTCCTGCTATTCCGATCACATCATCGCCATGCGCCAGGGCAAGCCGGCGTATCAGGGCACGCCACAGGAGATCATCTGCGGTGAAGTGCTGCGCGATCTGTATGAAATGGATATCGCAGTGCATGAGGTCGATGGGCAGCGGATCTGCACTTATTACCGCTGACGGCGCTGGTGGCGCCCCAGCCATTGTAGGGCGGTCTGGTCAAGTATCAGGTAGTTGCCATGCTGCCTGAGGCAGACGCCGCGGTGTCCCGTCCATACGCCTGCGCCTCGCTGATCAGCCAGTCGCGGAATGTCTGCAGCGTGGCAGACTCCGCCTTGCGCTCGGGAATCACCAGATAATAGGCATTGCTGCTGTCGAAGCTCTGCGGGCAGGCGATGACCAGCTTGCCGGTCTCCAGTTCGCTGCGAATCAGGAAAGGCGGGATCAGCGCCACTCCCATGCCGTGCATGGCGGCCTGAGCCAGCATGGAGAACAACTCCAGCCGGGTGCCGTTCAGATCATGCTCTACCCGCATGCCGGTAGCGGCGAACCACTGGCGCCAGGCATAAGGGCGGGTGGACTGCTGCAATAGCGGGAACTGGCTGATCTGCTCCGCTGTGAGTTGCGTCTGGCCTGCCAGTAATCCGGGGCTGCACACCGGCACCGGCGACTCGTTCATCAGAAAATGCACCTCGGTACCTGACCAGTCTCCATCGCCGAAATAGATGGCTGCATCGAACTCGGTGTCGGCGAACAGAAAAGGGCGTGTACGGTTGGTCATGTTGATGGTCACTTGCGGATGTTGCACAAGGTAATCGCTGAGACGCGGCAACAGCCATTGCGTGCCGAAGGTCGGTACCAGTGCCAGCTCCAGGGTTGCGGTGCCCTGATTGCCCATCACTGAAAGGGTGTCGCGCTCCACTGCATCGAGCCGACCGGCAATGCGCCGACTGTAGGTCTGGCCGGTCTCGGTCAATCGCACGCCGCGTCGGGTACGGCGGAACAGCTGTACATCCAGGAAGCTTTCCAGATTGGCAATCTGTCGGCATACGGCGCTTTGGGTCAAGGCCAGTTCGTCTGCCGCCTTGGTAAAGCTTTCATGGCGAGCGGCCGATTCGAAGCAGATCAGGGCTTGGGTCGGAGGGATCTTGCGGCGCATGTGGAGCTCCTGCGGACGGGCGGTCTTTGGTTTTACGGAGTTCCAATTTAGCACAGCTTGTTGAGGAAAACGCGTTTGCCTCAGCAGTGCTGGGTGGCTAGTCTTGTTCCATCGCTGCAGGAGTGCCAACCTGCATCACTACAACAATCGTTTACGGAGTTCTCATGGCTGACACCAAAGCAAGTTTCAACTGGGCAGACCCACTGTTGCTGGACCAGCAGCTCACCGAAGAAGAGCGCATGGTTCGCGATTCTGCAGCGCAGTATTGCCAGGACAAGCTGATGCCGCGGGTGCTCAATTCGTTCCGCAACGAAGAGACTGATGCGTCCATTTTCCGCGAAATGGGTGAGCTGGGATTGTTGGGTGCGACCATTCCTGTCGAGTACGGCGGCAGCGGCCTGAACTACGTATGCTACGGCCTGATCGCCCGTGAAGTGGAGCGTGTGGACTCCGGCTACCGCTCCATGATGAGCGTGCAGTCCTCGCTGGTGATGGTGCCGATCAACGAATTTGGGACTGAAGAGCAGAAGCAGAAATACCTGCCGAAACTGGCCAGCGGCGAATATATCGGCTGCTTCGGTCTGACCGAGCCGAACCACGGTTCCGATCCGGGTTCGATGATCACCCGGGCGAAGAAAGTCGACGGCGGCTATCTTCTCAAGGGTGCCAAGATGTGGATCACCAACAGCCCGATTGCCGATGTGTTCGTGGTCTGGGCCAAGACGGAAGACGATCTGATTCGCGGCTTCATTCTGGAGAAGGGGTGGAAAGGTCTGAGCGCTCCGGCGATCAAGGGCAAGGTCGGTCTGCGTACCTCCATCACCGGTGAGATCGTGATGGAAGATGTATTCGTGCCGGAAGAAAACCTGATGCCGGGTGTGACCGGGCTGCGCGGTCCGTTCACCTGTCTGAACTCGGCCCGTTACGGTATCGCCTGGGGTGCCCTGGGCGCCGCTGAATTCTGCTGGCACACCGCCCGCCAGTACACCATGGATCGTCTGCAGTTCGGCCGCCCGCTGGCGCAGACTCAGCTGGTACAGAAGAAGCTGGCTGACATGCAGACCGAAATCACCATGGCGCTGCAGGGCTGTCTGCGTCTGGGTCGCATGAAGGACGAAGGTACCGCTGCGGTGGAGATCACCTCGATCATGAAGCGCAACTCCTGCGGCAAGTCGCTGGATATCGCCCGGGTAGCGCGAGACATGCTGGGTGGTAACGGGATTTCCGACGAGTATGGCGTGATTCGCCACGTGGTGAATCTGGAAGTGGTGAATACCTATGAAGGTACTCACGATGTGCACGCATTGATTCTGGGGCGTGCTCAGACAGGTTTGCAGGCGTTCTTCTAAGCAAGACTGGCGTCTTACTGAAAGCCCCGGCAATCATGCCGGGGCTTTTTTGTTTCAGAACGCGGTGTTGGCAGGAATCAGCAGAACCGGTTGACGGCTTTGTCGTGCAACGCCTTCCGCGGTGCTGCCAATCATCAGATCCTGAATCGGTGTGGTTCCGCGCTTGCCGAGAATGACCAGCGCTGCCTGCTCAGCCTCCGCGGTCTTGACGATCTGCTGAACGGCGTCGCCTTTCACATGGCGAGATACCACCTGTTCATGTCGACTGATGATGTCGGCCGTCAGGTTGTTGATGATGTCGGCATCCTCGTCATGCTCGGTTTCCACCCACAATACCAAGCCATGCCTGCCGTTTTTCAGAAAACCTTCGAAACAGCGCTGGGCTGCACGAGCTGGTGCTGAGCCGTCGGTGGCCAGCAGGACGGGGGCGGTGGGTTCGACGACCGGGCCGTCCGCTGCGAGGATCAACAGGGGCACACGCGTGATGCGCGCCAGATTCAGGGTGATATTGCCGTAGAAGAGGGCGCGACCGGCGGAGTGGCTCTGATTCAGGACAATGATGCCGTTGGCGTTATGGTGGCGGGCGGCTTCATTCAGTTCGGTGGCCGCGAAGCCGCGTCGCACTTCGTAATCCACCTCGATTCCCAGTTCGCCGCTCAGATGGGTTGCCAGCTCCTTGAGGTGGTTGGCAGCAGCGGCTTCGCTGTCTTCAATGTTCATCCGCCGGGTAGTGTCCACCACATACACTATCGTCAGTCTGCGGATGTCGGCCATCTGCACCACCGAGGGCAATCTGTCGCAGGTTTTCTGCCAGCTTTCGGAATAATCAAAACCGAGAATACAATGTTTCAGCATGGCTCATTCTCCTGTTGTCATAGAGACAGTCTAGTCGACGGCGGCGGCGGAGAAAGCCGAACATCAGAACGACAGCCTTTCATTCGGCGTTACCGCGCCACAATCCGGTGATGTCCAGCGAGAGATTTCCAGTTGTTGAATGTTCGATGGCTGACTGCTGGTTCCGTCTTCGCGGATCATCTGAAAGTGGCCGCGACCGAGAAAGGAAGAGCGGATTTCCTGGCTGCTGATGATCTCCAGCTCGCCCTGAATGTCGCCATCGAAGCCGTTCTCACCGCGACAATCGCCGTTGATCCGCAAGCGGGAGCGGTCCGCTGAGCTCACCGTCAGCTGGCATTCCGGCACGTTACGCTGGATCTTCCTTCTCATTTCATCGATATGCACCATGTTCGACGCCTGCTGCGGCGTGATGCATTCCATCCGGATGCCCGGGTTGCCCTGTGCGATGGCGCCTTCCATCGTATCTCGCTGGTCTGGTGGCAATTTCTCCAGCAGCTGTTGCTGGGCCTGGCGAATCGCCGGCATACGGTCCTCGCCGTTGATCAGGATGCGTGTTTCACTGCGCCACAAGCCCGCTTCAGGCGTGGGGCTCAGTTGCTCGGCATTCGCCGAGAGTGCGATCGGGAAAAACAGACTCACCGCTAACGCGGGAAGAGCGTCTTTCATTAATCAAACCTCCTGTAAATTGCTGCATCGAATCCACCGGGAACAATAACTATAGCCGCTGCGCTCGGTCATGCTGCGATTCTCAGCGGCAACAGGTGTTAATGCTTTTCCCGGCGCCTGGCCCGGCTGCGACGCTGCTCTTCCTGCTGTCGCTCGGCCAATACTTCACGCACATAGTCGATATGTTCGCTGGCGTGGCGCCGGGCATCCTCTGCACGGCCTTCGATGATCGCCTCCAACAAGGCACGATGCTGTTGCATCAGTGTGTCCCGTGTTCCCATGCGCAGCGCGTACATGCCGCCGATATTGGTCACCACGTTGCGCTTGAGCAGGTCGAACAGACCGCGAATGGTGTGCAGCAGAATAATGTTGTGGCTGGCCTCGGCAATGGCCAGGTGGAAGCGCGCATCGGCGGCGCCTTCCTCGGAGCGGCTGCCGCCTTCGCGGGCGTAGCAGGCCTGCAATGCGTCATAGGCCTCGCGCAGGTGCTGATGGTCGACCTCGGTGGCACGCAGCGCAGCATAATAGGCACAGTCGGCTTCCAGCGTGTGGCGAAACTCCAGCAGATCGCGATGCGCTTCGGGGCGGCCTTCAAGCAGACCGAGCAGGGGGTCGCTGAAGCTGGAACCCAGGGATTCGGTGACGTAATTGCCGCCGCCCTGGCGGCTGACCAACAGGCCACGCGCTGCCAGTTTCTGAATGGCCTCGCGCAGGGAAGGGCGGGACACACCAAACTGTTCCGCCAGCACCCGTTCGGCCGGCAGACGCTCTCCAGGCTTGAGTATGCCGTCCAGCATCATGGACTCAAGTTGCTCGACGATGTTGTCCGACAGCCTGCGCTGCTGGATGTGACCGACCTCCATATGCCTGCTCCTATTGGTCTGACCAATGTTTCCAGAAGTATGCCGGCTAAAACCGCTTCCGGAAAGTTTTTCTCCGCTCATAAGACCAATGTCTAGGAAATTGTGTTTGACATGCAGGCGGTGCTTTTTTACGCTGATCGACATTCCAGGCTAATTGGTCTTACCAATTGACCCTGAATCACCAATAATAATTACGGAGTACCTGATGTCCTCTGGTCTTCTCGCTGTACTGGCGTTTGCGCCAATCCTTCTGGCTGGTGTTCTGCTCATTGGCTTGCGCTGGTCCGCTCGGACCGCAATGCCTCTGGTGTATGGCGTCACTGCACTGATTGCGTTGTTTGCCTGGGATATGAGCTTCAATCGTGTCCTGTCGTCCACTCTGCAGGGCCTGGTTATCACCCTCAGTCTGTTGTGGATCATCTTCGGCGCCATTCTGCTGCTCAATACCCTGAAGTATTCCGGCGGCATCGCGGCTATTCGTTCCGGCTTCGTGGCCATCAGTCCCGACCCGAGAATTCAGGTAATCATCATCTGCTGGCTGTTCGGCTGTTTCATCGAAGGCGCTTCCGGGTTCGGCACGCCGGCGGCAATCGTGGCGCCACTACTGGTAGCGGTGGGTTTTCCGGCCATGGCGGCAGTACTGATGGGCATGCTGTTGCAGAGCACGCCGGTATCCTTTGGTGCGGTCGGCACGCCAATCATTGTCGGTGTTACCGCCGGGGTCGATAACATCGCGATCGGCGAGGCGCTGGCGGTCCACGGTTATGCCTGGACCGATTACATCCACTGGGTATCGGTGAAGGTGGCGATTCTGCACGCCATGGTAGGCAGCATCATGCCGGCGCTCATGGTACTCATGCTGGCCCGTTATTTTGGTAAGGAAAAAAGCTGGAAGGCTGGCTGGGAGGCGGTACCCTTTGCGCTCTTCGGCGGGTTGGCCTTTGTTGTACCTTATGTGTTGACGGGGGTGTTTCTGGGGCCGGAGTTCCCGTCGCTGCTGGGCGGACTGGTGGGTCTGGGGCTGGTGACACTGGCTGCCCGAACCGGTTTTCTGGTACCCAAGACAGTCTGGCAGTTCGCAGATCGCAAAGACTGGCCGGTGACCTGGATGGGCACCATCGAGATACGCGCAGAGGATCTCGGCAACCGTCCGATGAGCAATCTTCGGGCCTGGACACCCTATGTTCTGGTGGGTGCTCTGCTGGTGATCAGCCGCGTCTTCCCCGAGGTGACTGCCGCTTTGAAAGGGGTGGCTGTCAATTTCACCGGCATACTGGGAGAGGCTGGCATCAATGCGGGTCTGGACCCACTGTATCTACCGGGCGGAGTACTGGTTGCGGTGGTACTGCTGACGTTCTTCATCCATCGTATGAAATTCAATGAACTCAGCCGGGCGGTGAGTGAGTCCGGCGGAGTATTGCTCAGCGCCGGTTTCGTGCTGCTGTTCACGGTGCCCATGGTACGCATCCTGATCAACTCCGGAATCAACGACGCCGGGCTGCCGAGCATGCCGGTCGCGTTGGCCCATTTCGTGGCTGACAGCGTGGGTGGCATCTACCCGCTTTTCGCGCCGGCGATCGGTGCGCTGGGTGCCTTTCTCGCGGGCTCCAATACCGTTTCCAACATGATGTTCAGCCAGTTCCAGTTTGGTGTGGCGGAGAACCTCGGCCTGTCGACGTTGATGGTGATCTCGGCGCAGGCAGTCGGTGCGGCCGCCGGGAATATGGTGGCTATTCATAATGTGGTAGCGGCTTCGGCTACAGTGGGTATGCTTGGGCGGGAAGGGTTGATTCTGCGCAAGACCATCTGGCCGACCCTTTACTATGTAACCCTGACCGGCATCCTGACGATGATCGGCTGTTATGTGCTGGGCATCAGCGATCCAGTGAGCCTGGGCTGAATGCACAACTGACAACGCCGCGGCCATGACCGGGCGTTGACCATTTACAACAATATGGGATTAATCCAATGATCATCTCTGCTTCTACCGATTACCGCGCCGCCGCCGAGAGTCGGTTGCCTCCTTTTCTGTTCCACTACCTCGATGGTGGCGCCTACGCCGAGCACACGCTCAAGCGCAACGTCACTGATCTGGCTGACATCGCCCTGCGTCAGCGGGTGCTGAAGAACATGTCCGAGCTCAGCCTGGAAACCCGGTTGTTCGACGAAACCCTGGCTATGCCGGTGGCGCTGGCTCCAATAGGACTGGCCGGCATGTACGCTCGGCGCGGTGAGGTTCAGGCGGCGCGGGCGGCAGCAGCCAAGGGCATCCCCTTTACTCTGTCCACTGTGTCGGTCTGCCCGATCGAGGAAGTGGCGCCGGCCATCGACCGGCCCATGTGGTTCCAATTGTATGTGCTGCGTGATCGCGGCTTCATGAAGAATGCGTTGGAACGGGCCAAAGCTGCCGGCGTGACCACTCTGGTATTCACTGTGGACATGCCGGTGCCGGGCGCGCGCTACCGCGATGCCCATTCCGGCATGAGCGGTCCGAATGGTCCGATGCGCCGCATGTTGCAGGCGATGGTTCATCCGCGCTGGGCGCTGGACGTCGGTCTGCTGGGTCGGCCGCATGATCTGGGCAACATCTCCGCCTATCGTGGCAATCCCACCGGGCTGGCTGACTACATCGGCTGGTTGGGTGCGAACTTCGATCCGTCAATCAGCTGGAAGGATCTGGAATGGATCCGCGAGTTCTGGGATGGCCCCATGGTAATCAAGGGCATTCTCGATCCCGAAGACGCACGTGATGCGGTGAGCTTTGGTGCCGACGGCATCGTCGTTTCCAACCACGGCGGTCGTCAACTCGATGGTGTACTGTCCAGTGCCCGGGCGCTGCCTGCCATTGCCGATGCGGTAAAGGGAGAGATCAAGATTCTCGCTGACTCCGGCATCCGTACCGGGCTGGATGTGGTTCGCATGCTGGCCATGGGCGCTGATTGTGTCTTGCTCGGTCGCGCCTTCATCTACGCGCTGGCTGTCGATGGCGAAGCTGGTGTGCGTAACCTGCTGGAGCTGATCGACAAGGAAATGCGTGTAGCCATGGTGTTGACCGGCGCCAGGTCAATCAGTGAAATCAGTGCCGACCTGCTGGTGCGCGAGCTGGCGCATGCCACTCAGTAAGCTGGAGCGCCGATGAGTCTGCCTGATGAGTTCCTGGCTGCTGTCCGCCAGCTGATTCCCGCCCAGCGGTTGTTCGATGACCCGCTGTCGACCCTGGCTTTCGGCACCGATGCCAGCTTCTATCGGCTGATTCCTCAGCTGGTGGTGCGGGTCGAAGCTGAATCCGAGGTGGTAGCCTTGCTGCAGCTCGCCAGCCGCTGCAGCGTGCCGGTGACCTTCCGTGCTGCCGGGACCAGCCTGTCTGGCCAGGCGCTCAGCGATTCGGTTCTGATTGTCCTCGGTGATCACTGGAGCGGGCGCGAGGTTCTCGATGGCGGCGCCCGCATCCGGTTGCAGCCAGGGGTGATCGGTGCGGCTGCCAACGCTGCGCTGGCACCCTTGCAGCGCAAGATCGGGCCGGATCCGGCCTCGATCAATGCGGCGAAGATCGGTGGTATCGTCGCCAATAATGCCAGTGGCATGTGTTGCGGCACAGCGCAGAACAGCTATAACACCCTGGCCGGGATGCGCCTGGTGCTGGCCGATGGCAGCGTATTGGATACCGAGGACGCCGCCAGCGTGGCGGCCTTCCATCAGACCCATGCCCCGTTGTTGGACGGCCTGGCCGAACTGGGACGGCAGACTCGCGCCGACACTGCCTTGGCCGAGCGTATCCGACACAAGTATCGCTTGAAGAACACCACCGGCCTGTCACTCAATGCACTGGTGGATTTCGATGAGCCGTTGGATATCCTCACGCATTTGATGGTCGGCTCCGAAGGCACCCTGGGCTTCATCAGCTCGGTGACCTATGACACCGTGCCAGATCATCCACACAAGGCCACCGCCTTGCTGGTGTTCCCCGATGTCGAGACCTGCTGCCGTGCGGTACCGGTATTGAAGCAGCAGCCGGTCTCGGCCGTGGAGCTGCTCGACCGCCGCAGTCTGCGCTCGGTACAGGATATGCTGGGCATGCCCGAGTGGGTACGCGATCTGTCAGCCAATGCCTGTGCGCTGCTGGTGGAGTCACGGGCCGCCAGCGCCGCCTTGCTGGATGAGCAGGTCGTCCGGGTCATGGCTGCCGTCAGCCTTTTCCCGCGGGAGAAGCAGGTCGATTTCAGTACTGATCCGCTGGTCTGCAATCAGCTGTGGCGCATCCGCAAAGACACCTTTCCTGCGGTCGGCGCGGTGCGCGCCACCGGTACCACGGTGATCATCGAGGACGTGACCTTCCCGGTTGAAATGTTGGCCGAGGGTGTCAACCGACTGTTGGCGCTGTTTGATCGACACGGCTATGCCGAGGCGATCATCTTCGGTCACGCCCTGGAGGGCAATCTGCATTTCGTCTTCACTCAGGGTTTTGACGATCCGGCTCAGATCGCGCGTTATGCCGCCTTCATGGGGGATGTGGCGCAGCTGGTAGCGGTTGAGTTTGGTGGGGCGCTGAAAGCCGAACACGGCACCGGGCGCAATATGGCGCCCTTTGTCGAGCTGGAATGGGGCAGCGATGCCTATGCACTGATGTGGTCGATCAAGCGTCTGCTTGATCCGCAGGGCATTCTCAACCCGGATGTGGGGCTGTCCACGGACTCACGCATCCACCTGAAGAATCTCAAGCCGCTGCCGGCAGCCGATCCGCTGGTCGACAAGTGCATCGAATGCGGCTTCTGCGAGCCGGTCTGCCCGTCCAATGGATTGACCCTGACGCCGCGGCAGAGGATCGTCATCTGGCGCGATATCCAGGCGAAGAAGCGGGCCGGCATCGATACTCGTGAGCTGGAGGAGGCCTATCAGTATCAGGGTATCGACAGCTGCGCTGCGACCGGACTCTGCGCCCAGCGCTGTCCGGTGGGCATCAATACGGGTGATCTGGTGCGGCAGTTGCGCGCCGGTCAGGCGCGGCATTCAGGTAGCGCTGATTGGTTGGCCGGGCATTTTGTCAGTGCGCTCAAGGGCGCGCGCCTGACGCTGTCGGCGGTGGATACCGCCAGGCGATGGCTCGGTGCACCGCGTTTGCAGCGCCTGAGCAGTGGCATGCGACAGCTGTCCGGTGGACGCTTGCCGCAGTGGACGCCGGCGATGCCGCAAGCAGTGAAATGGGTTGAGCCGCAGCCAGCCAAAGCCAACCAGAAGCCCCGAGTGGTCTATCTGCCTGCTTGTGTATCGCGGGTCATGGGACCGGCGGCCGCCAGTGTCGAGCAGGTGTCGCTGCTTGATAGAAGCCGCGCGTTACTGGAGAAGGCCGGCTTCGAGGTGATTTTCCCGCCGGGAGTGGATAGCTTGTGCTGCGGACAGCCATTCGCTTCCAAGGGCTATCCAGAGCAAGCCGAGCGCAAGCGCGCCGAACTGCTCGCCGCACTCATGCAGGCCAGTGAACAGGGTCGCTATCCGGTGTATTGCGATACCAGTCCCTGTACGCTGCGATTGCTGCAAGGTGATGTGGAGGCACGGCTCAGGTTGCATGATCCGGTGCGCTTCATTCGTGAGCACCTGCTGGATCGGCTGGTGTTCCAGCCAATCGATACCCCGGTGGCGGTGCATGTGACCTGCAGCACTCAGCATCTGGGTGAGGCTGACGCCCTGATCGCTATTGCCCGGCGCTGCAGTACTCAGGTGGTGGTACCCGAAGACATTCATTGCTGTGGTTTTGCCGGCGACAAGGGTTTCAATATGCCCGAGCTGAACCAGCATGCGTTACGCACTTTGGAATATGCGGTGCAGTCTTGTGAGCTGGGGGTGTCGACCAGTCGCACCTGTGAGATAGGTCTGAGCAGCCACAGCGGCGTTGATTATCACGGGCTGGTATATCTGGTGGATAGCGTCACGCAGCCGCTGGCCTGACGGACAGCCTTCGGCATCCGGACGAACTGCCGGTGGATTTCTGAGGGGAAGCTGCGAATACCGGCTCCAGATTGGAGTGGCAGGAAAAGAGGGTTGGCCGGAGCGGAGTCCGGCCTTCCATCGACGGGCGTCGTAACGACGCCCGAGATTGCATCACGCTGATCAGCTACCCAGCAGGGCTGGCTTCTCGCGGCGACTACGCTGGCGATTCTGGCCAGGGTTGTCAGGTATTGCCTTGTTGCCTTGGGCCTGCAGGCGACGCTCGCGGGCCACTGCATCGTCCGGCTCGCTGACTACCGGCCGTGCGCGCTGCGGAGTGCGTGGCTTGCTGGTGCTGCTGCGTGGCTTGTCGTTGCGACCCTGGCCGCCGCGAGGTTGGCCGCCGGCAGGGCGCTGACCACGACCGTTGGCAGGAGCGCCGCGTGGGCGTTCCGGACGGTCGCTGTTGAGTTCGGCCTGTGCCGGCGGGACGAAGCCCTGCAGGTCGCCTTCTTCGAACTTCTGACGGGTCATGCGCTCAATGGCCTTGAGCAATTTTTCTTCATCGGGGCTGACCAGCGATACTGCTTCGCCGCTGCGACCGGCACGGCCGGTACGCCCAATGCGGTGTACATAGTCTTCCGACACGTTCGGCAGCTCGAAGTTGACCACGTGCGGCAGCTGGTCGATATCCAGGCCGCGAGCGGCGATATCGGTGGCGACCAGCACGCGGATCTTGTTGGCCTTGAAGTCGGCCAACGCTTTGGTGCGGGCGCTCTGGCTCTTGTTGCCATGAATCGCTGCGGCCGGCAGACCGTTTTTGTCCAGATATTCAGCCAGACGGTTGGCGCCATGCTTGGTACGGGTGAACACCAGCACCTGTTCCCAGGCGCCGACGGTGATCAGGTGCGCTACCAGCGCACGCTTGTGACCGGCCGGAACACGGTACACACGCTGCTCGATACGCTCGACTGTGGTGTTCAGCGGCGTGACCTGAATACGTGCTGGATTGTGCAGCATGCGGTTGGTCAGCTCGGTGATTTCCGCCGAAAAAGTGGCGGAAAACAGCAGGTTCTGACGTTTGGCCGGCAGCTTGGCGATGACTTTCTTCACATCGTGAATAAAGCCCATGTCAAGCATGCGGTCAGCTTCGTCCAGCACCAGAAACTCGACCTTGGACAGATCAATGGCACGCTGACCGACCAGATCCAGCAGTCGACCAGGGCAGGCGACGAGAATGTCGAGGCCCGGGGCGATGGCTTTCATCTGCGGGTTGGCGCCGACGCCGCCGAAGATACAGGTGCTGTGCAGCTGCAGCTCGGTGGCATAGGAGCGGATGTTGTCATGCACCTGGGCCGCCAGTTCGCGGGTCGGTGTCAACACCAGTGCACGGACCTGACGCGGAACACGCTTGTAGTCCGCGGCACGCTGGCCGTTGGGGAACAGCAATTCGAGGATCGGCAATGCGAAGCCAGCAGTCTTGCCGGTACCGGTTTGTGCAGCAACCATGAGGTCGCGACCTTCCAGTACGGCCGGGATGGCTTGAGTCTGGACAGGTGTAGGAGTGGTATAACCAGTGGCAGCCACGGCGCGCACCAGCGCGTCGGACAGGCCGAGAGAAGCAAAGGACATTCAGATAACCCTGTGATGGCCGTTTGCGAACAAGGACTGTCCGTGCGGCCGAAAAAAGAAGAGGCTGGATTGTAACAGAAATCGACCGGCCTCGCAGAAAAAGCTTTCTGGGCGGGCCGGTATGGCTGCCCCATGGAACCCTTCATCCCACTTCCAGAGGCGTCTCTTTCTTGTGGGAGCGGCCTTGGCCGCGAACAGGTGCCGCCTGGCTGAAAAGCTTCGCGGACAAGCCCGCTCCCACAGAGTATGCTCCCGAGAGTGCATTTCCACCGGCCTGCGACCGCGCCCCCGACTTACAGGTTGCGCAATATCGACAGACTCGGTTGCGCCTGATTCAAGGTGTAGAAGTGCAGGCTGGGTGCGCCGCCGGCCAGCAGCCGCTCGCACATCTGGCTGATTACCTCGGTGCCAAAGGCGCTGATGCTGGCGGTGTCATCACCGTAGGACTCCAGCTGCTTACGGATCCAGCGCGGGATTTCCGCGCCGCAGGCATCGGAAAAGCGCGACAGGCTGGTGTAGTTGGTGATCGGCATGATGCCCGGCACGACCGGGATGTCCACGCCAGCCTTGCGGACCCGGTCGACAAAGTGGAAATAGCAGTCGGCGTTGAAGAAATACTGGGTAATCGCACTGTCAGCGCCCGACTGGGCCTTGCGTACGAAGTGCTCCAGGTCCGCCTCGAAATTGCGCGCCTGCGGGTGCGCTTCGGGATAGGCGGCAACCTCGATGATGAAGTGATCGCCGGTTTCAGCGCGGATGAATTCCACCAGCTCGTTGGCATAGCGCAGTTCGCCGGAGGCGCGGCCCATACCCGAAGGCAGGTCGCCGCGCAGGGCAACGATCCGGCGAATGCCGGCGTCGCGGTATTCATTGAGCAGCTGGCGCAGGTCTTCCTTGCTGTCGCCCACGCAGGACAGATGCGGCGCAGTGGGGATTTTCACCTGCTGGTCCAGCTGCAACACGGTATTGATGGTGCGGTCGCGGGTGGAGCCACCGGCGCCGTAGGTCACCGAGAAGAACTCGGGCTGCTGTTCGGCCAGAACATGGGCCGCAGCGATCAGCTTCTCGTGACCAGCCTCGGTCTTGGTCGGAAAGAACTCGAAGCTGACAGGAATATCTTTATTGGTAGTCATGACTCATCTCTGCTTTCAAGCTGGGGTTGTCGAGCGCTCGCTCGACGACAGGCTTCAACCCCCGGAGCAGGCGTAGCGCAAGTGCGCCACGCCTCCCAGGCGCACAAGCTGCAAGCCCTCAGTAGCGGTAAGTATCCGGCTTGAACGGGCCGTTGACCGGTACGCCGATGTAGTCGGCCTGGGTCTGGGTCAGTTGGGTAATAACACCACCAAAGCCCTTGACCATCTCCAGCGCGACTTCCTCGTCCAGCTCCTTGGGCAGCACTTCCACGCGCAGCAGTTCGGCCTTGGCAGCGGCATCCAGGCTGGCATATGCCTGCTTGAACAGGTGAATCTGTGCCAGCACCTGGTTGGCAAAGGAGCCATCCATGATGCGGCTGGGGTGACCGGTAGCGTTGCCCAGGTTGACCAGACGGCCTTCGGCCAGCAGGATCAGGTAGTCATCGTTGGCCGGATCAAAGTTGTCCTTGCCGGTGCGGTGGATCTTGTGCACCTGCGGTTTGACCTCTTCCCAGTGCCAGTTTTCACGGGTGTAAGCGGTGTCGATCTCGTTGTCGAAGTGACCGATGTTGCACACCAGGGCACGCTTCTTCAGTGCCTTGAGCATGTTGGCATCGCAGACGTTGACGTTACCGGTGGTGGTGACGATCAGATCGATGTTGCCAAGCAGCTCGCGGTTGATACTGGCTTCAGTGCCATCGTTGATGCCGTTGATGTACGGCGAGGTCACTTCGAAGCCGTCCATGCAGGCCTGCATGGCGCAGATCGGATCGGCTTCAGCCACACGTACAATCATGCCTTCCTGACGCAGGGACTGGGCTGAGCCCTTGCCCACGTCACCGTAGCCGATAACCAGCGCCTTCTTGCCGGACAGCAGGTGGTCGGTGGCCCGCTTGATGGCATCGTTCAGACTATGGCGGCAGCCGTACTTGTTGTCGTTCTTGCTCTTGGTGACCGAGTCGTTGACGTTGATCGCCGGTACCTTGAGCGTGCCTTTTTTCAGCATGTCGAGCAGGCGGTGCACACCGGTGGTGGTTTCTTCGGTGACGCCATGCACCTTGTCCAGCACCTGGGGGAATTTGTCGTGCAGGATCAGTGTCAGGTCACCGCCGTCGTCCAGTACCATGTTGGCATCCCAGGGCTGGCCATCCTTGAGGATGGTCTGCTCGATGCACCATTCGTATTCTTCCTCGGTTTCACCCTTCCAGGCGAACACCGGGACGCCGGCAGCGGCAATGGCGGCGGCGGCGTGGTCCTGGGTGGAGAAGATGTTGCATGAGGACCAGCGCACTTCGGCGCCCAGTTCGACCAGCGTCTCGATCAGCACGGCGGTCTGGATGGTCATGTGGATGCAGCCCAGGATGCGAGCGCCCTTGAGCGGCTGCTCGGCCTTGTACTTGCGACGCATGGCCATCAGTGCCGGCATTTCGGATTCGGCGATGATGATCTCACGACGGCCGTAATCGGCCAGGCTGATGTCAGCCACCTTGTAGTCGGCGAAATGGCCTTGGATAACTGCGCTCATAACTTTCTCCAATCAGTTTCAGGTATCAGACGCGTTAAGATAGCGCCCTCAATGTTCCAAAGGGATGTAACGATGTTTGCTGTTCCAAACCCCAAAATTCTATTGTTCGCCGCGCTCGGCTTGACCTTGGTCGGCTGCAGCAGCGAGGTCGATCCGAACTCACCTGAAGGCAAGCGTCAGGCGGCTTTCAAACTCTTTCTCAGCCACAGCGAGCCGATGGGCGGCATGCTGCGTGAGCGCCTGCCGTTCGACGGTGAGGCCTTTGCCGGCCATGCGCAGGCTCTGGCCGACTCCGTTGAAGCGCCTTGGGCGCATTTCCCTGAACCTGGTCAAACGCAGCAGAAGACTGCCGCTTTGCCCGAGGTCTGGTCTGATCCCCAGGGCTTCGCCCAGGCCATTGATCAATACCGCAGTGCGGTAGCTGATCTGGTTGTGGTCACCGAGCAAGGCGTTGAATCTCCCGCTCAGGTCACGGATGCTTTCACTGCGGTGCAGCAGAGCTGCAAAGGCTGCCACGACGACTTCCGGCGCTGACGCTGAAACCCGTTCGCGGCTGCCAGGCCGTCAGATGCCAGCTTCTGCGCGTAGCGCTTCAGCTCGATCGGTCTTCTCCCACGGGAAGGCGGTAAAGGTTTCACCCTTGACCGTCATCTCGAACGGGTTGCGACCGAAGTGACCGTAGGCGGCGGTGGCGCGGTACATCGGGTGCAGCAGGTCGAGCATGCGAGTGATCGCATAGGGCCGCAGGTCGAAGTGCTCGCGTACCAGCTTGACGATCTTGTCATCACTGATCTTGCCGGTGCCGAAGGTGTTGATCGATACCGAGGTCGGCTGGGCCACGCCGATGGCATAGGACACCTGAATCTCGCAACGCTCGGCCAGCCCGGCGGCGACAATGTTCTTGGCCACGTAACGGCCGGCATAGGCAGCGCTGCGGTCGACCTTGGACGGATCCTTCCCGGAGAAGGCGCCGCCGCCGTGGCGGGCCATGCCGCCGTAGGTGTCGACGATGATCTTGCGCCCGGTCAGGCCGCAGTCGCCCACGGGTCCGCCGATGACGAACTTGCCGGTCGGGTTGATGTGGTACTGGGTGTCGGCGTGCAGCAGCTCGGCCGGGATCACCGGCTTGATGATGATTTCCATCACCGCCTCACGCAGGTCCGCCTGGGAAATCTCCGGATTGTGCTGGGTCGACAGCACTATGGCGTCGATGCCGACGACCTTGCCGTTGTCATAGCGGCAGGTGACCTGCGACTTGGCGTCCGGGCGCAGCCAGTTCAATGTGCCGTTCTTGCGCACTTCCGCCTGGCGCTCGACCAGGCGGTGAGCGAAGGTGATGGGGGCGGGCATCAGCACGTCGGTCTCGTTGCTGGCATAGCCGAACATCAGGCCCTGGTCGCCGGCGCCCTGATCTTCCGGGTTCTGGCGGTCGACGCCCTGGGCGATATCAGGGGATTGCTTGCCGATGATATTGATCACGCCACAGGTGTCGGCATCGTAGCCGACCTCGGAGGAGGTGTACCCCACGTCCTTGATCACGCCGCGCACCAGGTCTTCGAGATCGACCCAGGCACTGGTGGTGATTTCGCCGCCGACGATGGCAACCCCGGTCTTCACCATGGTTTCGCAGGCCACGCGGGCATATTTATCCTCGCAGAGAATGGCATCCAGCACCGCGTCGGAAATCTGGTCAGCCAGCTTGTCCGGATGGCCTTCGGAGACCGATTCGGAAGTGAAGATCGAGTAGTCGCTCATAGTCATAGCCCTTTCGTTAACAGGGGTCGGCCACCGTGCAAACAGCACTTTGTGCGTGTATTACCGGTCGTCCTTGGTAAATTGTTGAAGCTGAATCTGAAAACCGTTGCGCAGCCCCATATACAGGCTGCCGCCGACGACCAATCCGGCGTTCTCGGCCCAGCGGGCCAGGTCGTCCTTGTCAAAGCCCAGCCAGAGATCGCCGCAGGTATCCCGGACCCAGCTCTGGTCATGACTGCACAACTCGGTCAGTACCAGGCTGCCGCCGGGTTTGAGCAGATCAGCAAAACGCTTCAGCGCCTCGGCCGGAGCCGGCATATGGTGCAGCACCATGTTGCATATCAGGCAGTCGGCAGCGGGCAGCTCCAATGGCTGCAAGGCATCGGCCAGCAGGCAATCCACATTGCTCAGGCCTGCCTCGGCGCATTGCTGCTGAGCCCTTTCCAGCATAGCCGGTGCGTTATCCAGTGCCAGTACCCGGTCGAAACGACAGGCCAGATCCGGCAGAAAACCGCCCTCGCCGGGGCCGACTTCGATGGCCAGACCGTTGGCGGGTAACGCCAGGCTGTCGATCAGGCTCAGCAAGGGGTCGCGATACAGGCCGAAATGGGCAATCAGGTCCTGCTGGGCTGGCGTGCCGTCGGCAAAGCGGGCGAAGAACTGCTGGGAAATCTCGCCGCGCTGCGCATGCACGACAGCGATTGCCTGGCTCAGCTGCGGGGCGGAGGGCAGTGTATCCAGCCCCTGCAACAGCGGTTCGTGCAAATGCTGGCAGGGGCCGCTGGCGTCCGGCAGGCTGCGCCGATAGAAAATCGAATTGCCTTCACGTCGGGTGCTGACCAGTCCGGCATTGGCCAACACCTTGAGGTGATGGCTCATGCCGGACTGGCGGGTATCGAAGATCTGCGCCAGCTCCAGTACGCCGAACGAATCATTGCGCAACACCCGCAGGATATCCAGCCGCAGCACATCACTGGCGGCCTTGCAGAAGGCTGCCAGTTGTTCGGTGGCGGTGGGTGCGGCAGGCACGAGACGGACTGGATCATTCATGGCGAAGCAGTCTAGTGAAGTGTCCGGTTTATCGCAATATCTATATCAAAATATTTTGATATAGAAGTGATTGTGCTTCCGCTCGTCACGTAATTGTGGCCTTCGCACAACGCATTCGGGGTTTTCATTGCCCGTTGCGGCGGTTTGGGCGAAAATGCCATCCTTTATTTACGGTGCACCGGCTTTGAGCCGTTTCGCCCTCTGCCTTGCCAAATCACAGGAGTTGTTCATGCCCAGTCGTCGTGACCGAGCCAATGCCATACGTGCCCTCAGCATGGATGCCGTGCAGAAAGCCAACAGTGGTCATCCGGGTGCGCCCATGGGTATGGCGGATATCGCCGAGGTGCTGTGGCGCGATTTCATGAAACACAACCCGGCTAACCCTGCATGGGCTGACCGCGATCGTTTCGTGTTGTCCAACGGTCATGGCTCCATGCTCATCTATTCGCTGCTGCACTTGACCGGCTATGACCTGTCGATCGACGATCTGAAGAGTTTCCGTCAGCTGCACAGCAAGACCCCGGGGCATCCAGAGCTGGGTTATACGCCGGGTGTGGAAACCACCACGGGGCCGCTGGGACAGGGGCTTGCCAATGCGGTCGGCTTCGCTCTGGCGGAAAAGATCATGGCGGCCCAGTTCAACAAGCCCGGCCACAATGTCGTCGATCACGACACCTATGTGTTCCTCGGCGATGGCTGCATGATGGAAGGCATCTCCCACGAAGTCTGTTCGCTGGCCGGCACGCTGGGGCTGAACAAGCTGACCGCCTTCTATGACGACAACGGCATTTCCATCGATGGCGAAGTCCATGGTTGGTTCACCGACGATACCCCGCGCCGCTTCGAGTCCTACGGCTGGCAGGTGATTCGCAATGTCGACGGCCACGACGCCGACGAGATCAAGACCGCCATTGAAACCGCCCGCAAGAGCGACAAGCCGACGTTGATCTGCTGCAAGACCATCATCGGCTTCGGTTCGCCGAACAGGCAGGGCAAGGAGTCTTCCCATGGCGCCGCCCTGGGTGATGCAGAAATTGCCCTGACCCGTGAAGCGCTGGGCTGGAAGCATGGTCCGTTCGAGATTCCCGCCGACATCTATGCCGAGTGGGATGCAAAAGACGCTGGCAGCAAGGCCGAGCAGCAGTGGAATGAGACATTCGCCGCCTATCAGGCTGAATTCCCCGAACTGGCTGCCGAGTTCACCCGGCGCATGGCTGGTGAACTGCCGGCTGACTTCGACGAGAAGGCCTCGGCCTACATCCGCGAAGTGGCAGAGAAGGGTGAGAACATTGCCAGCCGCAAGGCCAGCCAGAACTGCCTGAACGCCTTCGGCCCGATGCTGCCGGAGCTGTTGGGTGGCTCGGCCGACCTGGCCGGTTCCAACCTGACCCTGTGGGACGGCTGCAAGCCGGTGGTGCAGGAAGATGCCTCGGGCAACTACATGTACTACGGCGTGCGTGAGTTCGGCATGGCCGCAATCATGAACGGCGTGGCGCTGCACGGCGGCCTGGTGCCCTACGGTGCCACCTTCCTGATGTTCATGGAATATGCGCGCAACGCGGTACGCATGTCGGCGCTGATGCGTCAGCGGGTCATCTATGTATTCACCCACGACTCCATCGGTCTGGGCGAAGACGGCCCGACTCACCAGCCGGTCGAACAGCTGACCAGCCTGCGCACCACGCCGAATCTGGATACCTGGCGCCCGGCCGATACCGTCGAATCGGCGGTGGCCTGGAAGCATGCGCTGCAGCGCAACGATGGCCCCAGTGCATTGATCTTCTCGCGCCAGAACCTACCGTGTCATATCCGCGACCATGAAACCGAGGCGTCCATCGCTCGTGGTGGTTACGTGCTCAAGGGCTGTGAAGGCGAGCCGGAACTGATTCTGATCGCCACCGGCTCGGAAGTCGGGCTGGCCATGCAGGTCTGGGAAAAGCTCAACGAACAGGGTCGCCGGGTGCGCGTGGTGTCCATGCCTTGTACCAGCGTATTCGACCAGCAGGACGCCGAATACCGTCAGGCGGTGCTGCCGCTGGAAGTCGGCGCGCGTATCGCCATCGAGGCCGCTCACGCAGACTATTGGTACAAGTACGTGGGTCTGGACGGCCGTGTCATCGGCATGCACAGCTACGGTGAATCAGCCCCGGCAGGGCAGTTGTTCGAGGAGTTCGGCTTTACCGTCGACAACATCCTGCAGGTAGCTGACGAACTGCTCGAAGACGAGTGAGCATGTCTCGCGATCGTCCTTATCGCATCGCCCTGAACGGTTATGGCCGGATCGGACGTTGCGTGCTGCGTGCCCTGCATGAGCGCGGCGGCAATGCCATGCAGATCGTCGCATTGAACGACCTGGCCGATCAGGCCAGCGTCGAGTACCTGACTCGCTTCGACTCGACCCATGGCCGGTTCCCCGGTGAAGTGCGGGTCGATGGTGATTGCCTGCATATCAACGGGCAATGCGTGCAGGTGCTGTGCGCACCGCAGCCAGAGGATATCGATTGGGCGGCGCTGGATATCGATCTGTTGCTCGAGTGTTCGGGGCAGTACACCAGTCGTGCCGATGGCGAGCGCTTTCTGCAGGCAGGTGCACCTCGGGTACTGTTTTCCCAGCCAATGGCCAGTGCCGAGTCGGTGGATGACACGCTGGTCTATGGCGTCAATCATCTGCAGTTGGATGCTCGGCATCGCCTGGTATCCAATGCTTCATGCACCACCAATGCCAGTGTGCCGGTGCTGGATATTCTGAATCGCCAGTTGGGATTGGAGCAGGTATCCATTACCACCATCCATTCGGCGATGAACGATCAGCCGGTGATAGATGCTTATCACCATAGCGATCTGCGGCGTACCCGTTCGGCATTTCAGTCGGTGATTCCGGTTTCCACAGGACTGGCACGGGGTATCGAACGGCTGCTGCCGGAGCTGACCGGCCGCGTGCAGGCCAAGGCCATGCGCGTGCCGACGGTCAACGTCTCAGCGCTGGACATCACCCTGCAGACCTCGCGCGATACCAGCGCTGAGGAAGTGAACCGTCTGCTTAAATCTGCGTCTGAGTCTGCGTATCGCGGATTGCTCGACTATACCGAGCTGCAGCACGCCAGTTGTGATTTCAACCACGACCCGCATTCAGCCATTGTCGACGGCAGTCAGACCCGGGCGGCAGGTCCGCGGCTGGTCAATCTGCTGGTGTGGTTCGACAACGAATGGGGTTTTGCCAATCGCATGCTGGATGTGGCGGATTACTGGTTGCAAAGGGCGAACCGCGATAGCTGAATTGCAGCATGCTGCCTTACGTTTATCCATATCGACAAGGAACAGGAAATGACCGTATTGACCATGAGTGAGCTGGATCTCAAAGGCCAACGGGTATTGATTCGTGAAGACCTGAACGTGCCGGTCAAGGACGGCCAGGTGAAAAGTGACGCACGTATTCTGGCGTCCCTGCCCACCATCAAGCTGGCACTGGAGAAAGGTGCCGCCGTAATGATCTGTTCGCACCTGGGGCGTCCGGAAGAGGGCGTATTCAGCGAAGAGAACAGTCTGGCCCCGGTGGCCGATTATCTGAGCAAGGCGCTGGGCCGCGAGGTTCCGCTGGTACGTGATTACCTGAGTGGTGTTGAGATAGAGGCGGGCCAGGTTGTACTGCTGGAGAACGTGCGCTTCAATCCGGGCGAGAAGAAGAACACCGATGAATTGGCCAGGCAGTACGCCGCGCTGTGCGACGTGTTCGTCATGGACGCCTTCGGTACCGCTCACCGCGCCCAGGGTTCCACCCACGGCGTCGCCAAGTTCGCCAAGGTTGCCTGTGCCGGCCCGCTGCTTGCAGCTGAGCTGGATGCACTGGCCAAGGCGCTGGACAAGCCGGCCCAGCCGATGGCGGCTATTGTCGCCGGCTCGAAAGTGTCCACCAAACTGGATGTACTCAATGCCCTGTCGGAAAAATGCGACCAGTTGATCGTGGGCGGCGGCATTGCCAACACCTTCCTGGCCGCTGCCGGGTTGCCGGTAGGCAAGTCGCTGTATGAGCCTGATCTGGTGGATACCGCCAAAGCCATTGCTGCCAAGGTCAGCGTACCTTTGCCGGTGGATGTGGTGGTGGCCAAGGCCTTCGCCGAGGATGCTGAAGCGACCGTCAAGCTGGTAGCCGACGTGGCCGAGGACGATATGATTCTGGATATCGGCCCGCAGACTGCAGCGCAGTTTGCCGAGCTGCTGAAATCCTCCGGGACTATCCTGTGGAACGGCCCGGTTGGCGTATTCGAGTTCGATCAGTTCGGCGAAGGGACCAAAACCCTGGCGCTGGCGATTGCCGAGAGCGATGCCTTTTCCATTGCCGGTGGTGGTGACACGCTGGCGGCGATCGACAAGTATGGCGTAGCTGAACGTATTTCCTATATTTCCACTGGTGGTGGTGCGTTCCTTGAGTTCGTTGAAGGCAAGGTATTGCCGGCAGTCGAGATTCTGCAGCAGAGAACGCGCTGAGCGCCCAGTGACCGGGGGGGCGAGCGATTGCTCGGGCCTCACTAATTGAAGTCAAAAGGGTAAGCTGTCAGCCTGCATCGACAGCTTGCCGCCTGAAGCTTGCAACGTGCCGCTTCAACAGATACTACTTACGGAGAGAACATCATGGCCCTGATCAGTATGCGCCAAATGCTGGACCACGCCGCCGAGCACGGCTACGGCGTCCCCGCCTTCAACGTCAACAACCTGGAACAGATGCGTGCCATCATGGAAGCGGCCGACAAGACCGACTCTCCGGTGATCGTGCAGGCGTCAGCCGGCGCTCGGAAATATGCCGGTGCGCCTTTCCTGCGGCACCTGATCCTCGCCGCTATCGAGGAATTCCCACATATTCCGGTGTGCATGCATCAGGATCACGGTACCAGCCCGGCAATCTGTCAGCGCTCGATCCAGTTGGGCTTTTCCTCGGTGATGATGGACGGCTCGCTGGGCGAGGATGGCAAGACGCCGACCAGCTACGAATATAACGTCGATGTTACCCGTCGCACTGTCGAAATGGCTCATGCCTGCGGCGTATCCGTGGAAGGCGAGTTGGGTTGTCTGGGTAGCCTGGAAACCGGACAAGCCGGCGAGGAAGACGGCGTAGGTGCCGAGGGCACACTGGATCTCGAGCAGATGCTGACTGATCCCGAAGAAGCCGCCGACTTCGTCAAACAGACCAAGGTCGATGCGCTGGCTATTGCCATCGGCACCAGCCATGGCGCCTACAAGTTCACCAAACCGCCGACAGGCGATATTCTGGCGATCGACCGGATCAAGGCGATTCACGCGCGTATCCCCAATACCCATCTGGTGATGCACGGCTCGTCCTCGGTACCGCAGGAATGGCTGGCGATCATCAACGAGTACGGTGGCGACATCAAGGAAACCTACGGTGTGCCGGTTGAGGAAATCGTTGAAGGTATCAAGTACGGCGTGCGCAAGGTGAACATCGATACCGACCTGCGTCTGGCCTCCACCGGCGCCATGCGTCGCCACATGGCGCTGCATCCGAGCGAGTTCGACCCGCGCAAGTTCTTCACCGAAACGGTCAAGGCCATGCGTGATATCTGTATCGCTCGTTACGAAGCTTTCGGCACTGCCGGGCATGCATCGAGCATCAAGCCGATCAACCTGGAAAGCATGTTCCAGCGTTACGAAAGCGGCGAGTTGGATCCCAAAATCAACTGATCTGTAACGGCGCCGGACATGCTGTTCGGCGCCCCTTTTTCGCGAGTCCGAGACATGCATCCATCCGATGACACAGCTGACGAGGCTTTCGCCCATGAAAAGCTGGTCGAAGCGGTAGAAAACCAGCTGGCTGCAGGCGAGCCCGCGGCGGCCCAGGCTACGCTGAACAAACTGACCCTGGTTGGTTACGGGCGTGAGGATATTCTGGGCCTGATGGCTCAGGTATTGGCCTATCACATCAATCTGATGCTGGAACAGGACACGCCTTTCGACATAGAGGCTTATGAGCAGGCTCTGCGCAATCTGCCGGACCTGCCTGACAAGGAATAGACAATGTCGCTGGTTGCTACGCTGCGAATCATCGCTTTTTATCTGCTGGCCGTCCTGGTGGCGACCTTTCTCGGTTGTCTGGTGCAGACCCAGATCCATCTGGCCGCGTTGCAGCAGCTGGAGGTGCCGGCCAGTGTTACCGCTCGACTCGCCAATACCTGGCCGGATTTGCTGAGCTTTGCGCAATTATTCCTGAGCATGGTGGCAGTGACACTGGCGGTGTTTTTGCCGGTAGCCGAGGGTCTGTCGCGGATATTCCGTCCGTGGCGTTGGCTACTGTTTGCTCTGGCGGGTGCGGGTGGTATCTGGCTGGCCTTCAAGGCCATGGGTCAGTTTCTGCCAGCCTACAGCTTTCCTGCAGCAACGCTGGACATGCCAGGCTTGCTGGCCATCATGGCCGCGGTTGGCGTCGGCAGCTGGCTGTTCGGCCGCCTGACGCGTCCCCGGGGTAAACGCGGATTGCGCGTGCTGGGCTGACGCGGTTATCGCACCACGGCGAGTCGGGCTTGCAGCCTGAGGCGCCGCGGTGCGATCTCTCTTACAACAACCGCACCTTGAATCTGCGTCCCTTGATCTTGCCTTCTTCCAGTCGCTCCAGCGCCGTATTGGCCAGATCCCAGCGCACTGCTACCAACGCCTGAAAATCACTGATGCTGATCTTGCCGATGGCATCGCCGGGCAAGCCTGCTTCGCCGGTGAGGGCGCCGAGCAAATCGCCGGGGCGGACTTTGTCTTTGCGGCCGCCGGATACCGCCAGCGTGCGCATCGGTGGCAGCAACGGCTTGTCGAGGCGGTCGGGCAGTGTATCCAGATCCTGCCAGGGCAGTGGCTGACCCAGCAGCTGCTCAATACTGCGTGCGCGTCCGTGCTCGGAGGGCGCCACCAGACTCAGGGCCAGGCCAGGCTGTCCGGCGCGACCGCTGCGACCGATGCGGTGCGTATGCACGGCCGGGTCGGGTGACAGTTCTGCGTTGATCACCGCGGCGACGCCTTCCACATCGATGCCGCGTGCGGCGACATCGGTGGCCACAAGCACGCTGCAGCTCTGGTTGGCGAACATGGCCAGTACCTGATCGCGCTCGCGCTGCTCCATATCACCATGCAATGCCTGAGCGCTCACCCCATTGCCGGCCAACAGTTGCTGCAGCTGCTGACATTGCTGACGGGTATGACAGAAGACGATGCAGGGCTGTGGGCGTTCGGCGGCCAACAGTCGCAATACGGCGTTCATTCTGTCGTCGGCAGCGACTTCATAGAAGCGCTGGGTGATCGGGTTGACCGGCTCGGTCTCGGTGATGATCACCTGCTGCGGCTCGCGCAGAAAGCGGCCGGCGAGCTGCTCGATACCCGGCGGATAGGTGGCGGAAAACAGCAGCGTCTGCCGCCGCTCGGGTGTATGGGCAATGATTTCGCTGATGCTGTCATGGAAGCCCATGTCCAGCATGCGATCAGCCTCATCCAGCACCAGGCAGTTGAGCTTATCCAGACTCAGAGTGCCGCGCTCCAGGTGGTCCTTGACCCGACCCGGTGTACCGACGATGACGTGAGCGCCCTGTTCCAGAGAGGCAGCCTGTGGACCAAAGGGCGTGCCACCGCACAGGGTGATGATCTTGATATTGGGGATGCCGCGGGCCAGTGCACGCAGCGCCGTGGCAGTCTGCCCGGCCAGTTCGCGCGTCGGGCTGAGTACCAGTGCCTGACAGCCGAAAAAGGCCGGATTGAGGGGAGTCAGCAAGCCAATACCGAAGGCGGCCGTCTTGCCGCTGCCGGTCCGTGAGCGCGCAATCAGATCCTGCCCGGCGAGAATGATCGGCAAGGCAGCTGCCTGCACAGGTGTCATGCTCTGATAACCCAGATGCTCGATGGTACTCAGCAGGGAAGGGGGCAATGGAAGAGAGGAGAAAGGGCTTGTACTCACGGTGGTGACCTGCAGATGGTAGGCAGCACAGTGTAACAGAAGCCGCGCCGTGCCCGGTCAGCTGCGGATCCGTGATTTGCGGAAGCCGCCATGGCTGATAAAGGATCCCGTATCGCCAAACAGCCAGAAGCGTGTGGCGCGGTAACACGCCTGAAAGCGCGAGACGTGATAGCTCCGCACCTTGTGGTAGGCCCAATTCCAGCCCCGTTTCGAATCATTCATAGTTCACTACTGCCATTTCCATGATCGGCGGGGCCGATAGCTATGACAAAACGACTTCGGCAGACGGCCATATGGATGGTACAGATGATATTCACTTGTCTCGCGCCCTTGCTTGAAACTGGAACCGGATATGTTTTGTCAGCCTGCTTCAGTCCTGACAATGGCGTTTGAGGGGATTCGACAGTATTGGTTCCCGTTTTAATCAGGCCTGATACAATTTTGTGTGATGGCTTTTTGATGATGCAGCGGGGCAGTCCCGTATCGCTGTCGATGCTATTACTGTTGCCCTTATATTGCCCGACCATGAGCATCTTCCCCCGAACAGGGGATTGCCGACCAAGGCATTTACATCCTAGGGTTGGGTCAGACTTCTTGTCACAAAGCTGCGCTGATGCCCGATACCACTTCTGACTTCCTTGCTGGGAATGCCCGTGCCGATCGACTCCCGGAGTCGTTGGCGCGAATGCTCTTCCGGCTTCTGCTTGCGGGGCTCAGCGGCTTTCTACTGTGCGTGCCGTGGCTGAGTGGACATCTGTATTGGGTGGGCTGGCTGGCATGGGTGCCGCTGTTATTTGCCTTGCGCGATGCCCAGCCGGTGTCCGCTCTGTTGCTTGGCTGGTTTGCCGGGACGCTGTGCTTTGCCGGCGGCAGTTACTGGTTGGCGGAATTCCTGGTTAATCTCAAGCAGGTCAATTCTCTGCTGAGCATGGGACTGGCATCGTTGTTCTGGTGTTATCTCGGGTTGGTCATCGGCCTGGGCTGCATGATCTATCGCTGGCTTGCAGAACGGCTGTGTGGTTGGGAGCTGCTGGTCTTTCCCGTTGTCATGGTGTCCGTCATGGCGGCCTATCCCATGCTGTTCAAGACCCACTTCGCCGATGGACAGACACTCTTCCTACCGGCGTTGCAGGCCATCGAGTTTACCGGGGCGCCCGGGCTTGATGCGATGATGATGATGTTCAGCATGCTGGTCTTTCGTCTGCTGGCGCCGCAAAACCCGTTTCAGGCGCGATATTCGCGGACGATCAATTGTCTGGCCTGGACGTTGCTGATCGCCTGGTTGGGTTATGGCTATATCAGTCTGCACGACTGGGACCGGCGCATGCAGCAATGGGATACCCGTCAGATCGGTCTGGTGCAGCCCAATGACGCCATCACGCTGGGCGTCCCGGAGCCGGCCCCCGGTTTCAGTCGAGAGTATCCGCGGGAAATGGCGTCAACCGAACGTTTGATCGCGGCAGGTGCCCAGTGGGTGGCATGGCCCGAGGCGCGCTACAAGGGCTACTTCGATAATTACAGTGTCCGTGCCCGTTACGCACAGGCGTTGGCTGGACAAGGCGTACCGCTGATTTTTCATGATGTCGAGCGGCGTTGGCTGGATGCAAAGCGCGTCAGCTTCAATACTGTGGCGATGCTGGATGGGCAGGGTGAGTTGGCTGCCCAGTATCGCAAGATGTTGCGCATGCCGTTCGGTGAGTACCTGCCCGAGCCCTGGTCATGGCCGCTGTTGAAGAGTGTGACGGACAGGGTGTTCGGCGAGTTTCTGCGCCCGCTTGGTGCAGGCGAGCAGCATCGGTCATTCAACCTGGACGGTATGCGGGTCGTACCCAAAGTGTGTTACGAAGCGGCATTTCCGGGTTTTGTTGCTGAGGCGATCAATACCGACGGCGCTGGCAAGATGTTGCTGTTCCTGTCCCAGGACAACTGGTTTGGTGAAACGTCACAGCCCTTCCAGCATGCCAACATGTCGATTCTGCGCGGTGTAGAAAACCGCGTGCCCATGGTGCACCTGATCAACAACGGGCCCTCGGTAGTTACCGCGCCCAATGGCCGTCGGCTGGCCAACACCGCAGCATTCAACCGCGCCGAACTACTGGTCTCGATACCTTTCGATGATAGCGTCGGCGGCAGTTTCTACAGTCGCCATCCGCACTTGTTCCTGAATCTGGTATATGGCTCGGCAGCCATGCTGATGGGCTGGGCGCTGTGGCGCGGCAGGCTCGCTGTCAGACGGCGAGCCCGGCGCTATAACCGGACGACCAGGCCCACTGGAAATTGAAGCCGCCCAGCTGACCACTGACATCCAATACCTCGCCGACGAAGTAGAGTCCGGGGTAGTCTCTGGCTTCCATGGTTTTTGAGCTGATGCCATCTGTGGCTACTCCGCCCAAGGTCACCTCTGCGGTACGGTAACCTTCGGTTGCCGAGGGTTTCAGTGACCACTGGCTGAGCTGCTCGGCAATCGCCAACAGTTGTCTGTCACTGTAATCGGCCAGAGGTACTGGTGGCGCATCAGGCCACCACAACAGCTGCAATTCAGCCACCAGGGCGCGTCCAAGTTGTTGGGCCAGCAGTGTTTTCAGTAACTGTTTGCCCTGTTGCTGCCTGGCGTCACGCAGCCACTGAAAGACATCAATGCCGGGCAGCAGGTCGAGATGCAAGGTGTCGCCGGGTTGCCAGTAACTGGAAATCTGCAGGATCGCCGGACCACTGATACCACGGTGAGTGAACAGCATGTTCTCGGTAAAGCTCTGGCCATTGCAGCTGGCGGTGACTTCCAATGCCAGTCCCGACAAGCGTTCGCAGATCGCTTTCATGGCATCACTGAACATGAAGGGTACCAGCCCGGCGCGGCGCGGGGTGACCGCCAGCCCGAACTGACTGGCAATCTCATAACCGATGCCGCTGCCGCCCAGGGTCGGGATGGACAGTGCACCGGTAGCCACCACCAGCGACTGGCAGTCCAGTCGGAAAGGTTCCTGGCCCTGCCGCCCTTGAATACGGTAGCGCAGGTTGCGCGAGTCCAGTGCCTGAACCTCGTTGATCTCGCAATGAGTGCGGATCTCAGCGCCGGCCTGCGCGCATTCATCGAGCAGCATATCGAGTACTTCCCGCGCGGAGTCGCGACAGAACAATTGAGTGTGTCGGCGCTCTTCGTAATCGATTCCGTGGCGCTCCACCATGCCGATGAAATCCCACTGGGTATAGCGTTTCAGCGCAGCCTTGCAGAAGTGCGGATTACTGGACAGAAAATTATCTGCTTCCACCTGATAATTGGTGAAATTGCAGCGCCCACCACCGGACATGAGAATCTTCTTGCCGCTCTTGTTGGCCTTCTCCAGCACCAGAACCCGACGACCGCGCTGAGCAGCGGTAGCAGCGCACATGAGGCCGGAGGCACCGGCCCCCAGAATGATCACATCATAGGAGGGTATGGAGGATTGCACGGGAGAATCATTGCCTGCGTCAGCGGGGTGGATAAACACGGTGACGGCGCAACGCGCTCACACCGGCGCGCAATGATAGCACGCCGATTTGGGCGAGATCAGGCCAGGGGGCCAGCCAATCTGCCCTACAGCAGCACTTTCTTTCTCCAGGCCGGTAATGGCCGGGACCGGCGGCCCGGCGACACCGGGACTGCCGGAGCGGCAAAGGAGCGGCACCACCAGAATGTGGAGTTGGTGGAAGGTAACTGCGATCTCGGTGGGGTGGGGTTCCACATGGCAGGGTCCTCTTCAGCGTTCTATTTTTTCCACCGGCATCACGATCAGATCGTATAGCCGCCAGTCCAGCGTGCACGCCTGCTCGGCAATGTCCTGCACTCGGCGCGCCACATTGGTCTGGTCGGGCGCCAGCACCACGAAGATTTCTCCGCCGACGAGATGACCTTCCTCGCGTAAGCGGGAAGATGCATCCAGAATGTCCGGCTCGCGCAGCAGTGCATCGGCGATCTTGTCCTCCAGTCCCAGCGGTTTGTTGCCGACTGTTTCGGTAGGGCGTTGATCCATCAGATTGAGCATGGCCTTGCGCACATGGGTGACGCCATCTTTCAATACATCCAGCGAGATGATGGCCGCGGCCACCGAATCGGCCCACCAGAAACCCAGACCGATGCCGATAACGCCGAAAATCGCAGCTGCCGAGGTCATCCAGTCGGCCTTGTTCATGTCGGCATCGGCGTACAGGGTGCTTTCATGCAGTTCCTTGGCCAGTGGCATCTTCATGCGTCCGAGGATGACCGGCGGAACCATGGCATATGTCAGGGCGAGGATCATGACCCAGCCGCTCCAGATGGGGTATTGCCAATCGAACAATTGAAAGTGACCGATAGTCGGGTGCTCGCGCTTGATCAGCGACGAGGCGGAATCCAATAGCATGAACAGGCCGAACATCAGGATGGCGACTGATGCGGCGAGAAACGCCAGCAGGATCGCTCTGCTGTAACCGTAGGGATGCCCTTCATCCGGCGAACGTTTACGAACCCGCATTGCCAGCAGAAACACCGCTGGCGGCACAAAGGCCAGTAGATCTTCCAGCAGGGCCATCTTCATGGCCTGGGAGGAACCCATGGTCAGGTACACGGTGATGACAATGGTCAACGAGAAGAACATGGAAATCCATTCCAGGCGTATGGTCTTGCGTAGTAGTTTTTCCTTGTCTGCGGGCAGTTCGTACCCTTGGCGAATCTTCATGGCTGCGTCTCCTGCCACAGGCGCGTGGAGAGCTGTTGCTCATCCTTGTTTCTGAACAGGAACTGCTCCAGCTCCATCAGCAGGGCGTTTTCTCCAGGCGGTGTCAGCAATACATGCTTGTGCTTGAGCAATTCTATTTTGGAGCTGTTCAATCCCAGTCCGCCGAGTCGCCATTGCGCGGCTGCTACCGGGTGAGGACTATTCTCCAGGGTCTCGCGTATATCGCTTATGGCGTTCCGGTCTTGCAACAGCGGCCCCAGCACGGTGTTGGGCAGAATGGATACCGTCTCGCCGTCGACGGTGGTTGGCGGAGTGCCCTTACTGCCTACCAGGACGCGTTCGATGTAATAGGGGAAGGTGTTGCCGACGTCGGCCTTCCAGGGGTTGGACGCGGTAAAGCCGCCAATCAGCAGGTCCAGCTGGAACGACTTCAGCGCCTCGATCTGTTCTTCCACGCCGCCAGTGCTCCACTCGACGGTCATATCCAGTTCCTGGGCGAATTGCGTCACCAGCTGGCTTTCCAGGCCCTCCGGGGCGTCGGGGTGGGTGACGCTGACCCACGGTGGGTTGGCCACTACACCTACTTTCAGGGTGCCGCGCTCGATGGCAGCATCAAGGGAGTGGCGAGGGTCGGCTGGCCAGCGATCGCAGCCTTGCAGCAATAGCATCAGCAGACTCAGTAACAGCGCTGCCCTGAACACTGAAGGAGTTTGCATGCCTGGCCTCTATATTGATACAGGATGTAAGAAGACGCTCTGGAGGGTCAGACTTGGCGTAGCGGTGGGGGTTCAAGCTATATCCGCAGCGGCTGACGCAAAAAACCGTCAACTTCCCGGGCAACTGGCGTAAAATCGAGCTTTCTGAATTGATGGGGTTGCACGATGGGACGCGCTTACCAAAACCGCAAAGAATCCATGGCCAAAACGGCTGATGCCAAAACCAAGGTCTACAGCAAATATGCTCGTGAGATCTATGTCAGTGCGAAGTCAGGCGGTGTCGACCCCAACGGCAATCTGGCGCTGCGCGGTCTGATCGAACGGGCCAAGAAGGACCAAGTGCCAGGCCACGTTATCGACAAGGCCATCGACAAGGCCAAGGGCGGCGGCGGCGAAGATTTTGCCGTGGCTCGCTATGAGGGATTTGGTCCGGGCAACTGTATCGTCATCGTCGACTGTCTGACCGACAACCCCAACCGCACCATTGCCGATGTGCGGCATTGCTTCACCAAGACCAAGTGCAAGATGGGCACGCCCGGCAGCGTCAGCCACATGTTCGACCATTGCGCCATCCTGGCTTTCAAGGGTGACAATGAAGAAGCGGTGCTCGAAGCGCTGATGCTGGCTGATGTGGATGTTACCGATATCGAGAACGAGGACGGCATCATCACCGTATTCACGCCGAATATCGAGTATGCCAAAGCGCGTCAGGCACTGACTGACACGCTGGGTGATATCGATTTTGAAGTGGATGAGATCCAGTTCCTGCCACAGACCTCGACGCCGATCAGCGAAGAAGACATGCCCCTGTTTGAGCGTTTCATCGAGATGCTCAATGAGGTTGAAGATGTGCAGAATATCTACCACAACGCAGAGGTCTAGGCGCTAGTCAGCCGTTTAAGCAGCGCGACCCAGCGGCAGCAGGGTTGTTTTTCCTGCTACGAAGCGCTTGCCCTCATGAGCATAATCCCAGCGTGTGACATGGCAGCGGGACTGTCCATTTTCTGACTCGTACTCGATGAGATTTATGGAGTTGGGGATATTGCCGCGAACACGCTGTGATATGCCCGTGCCAGCTTGTATCGCCCAGGCTGACCGGTCGGAGGTGCCGGTGAGTGGCACCACGTAGGGCAGATGTATGTGTCCGGCCAGCAACAGGTCTGCGCCGGCATCGACCCAGGAGGGTACCGCCCGTTCGCGGCCCATCAGAAGGTTGCTGACATCCGACTCCTCCACCGCGCGCACCGGATGGTGCAGCATGACCAGGCGCAATTGACCTGGGCGCGCTTGTTTCAAGCGCTGTGCCACTCGATGGATCTGTTCATCTGACACTTCCCCGTCTTTGTGTCGGCCGGGGCGTGTGGAATTGACGCCGATGACCAGCAGGTCGTCGCGCTCGAACTCTGGCTCCAGCTCATTGCCGAATACGTGCCGATAGTTGCCATAGGGGTTGAGCATGCGCAGCGGCAGGTTGAACAGGGGCAGATCGTGGTTGCCGGGTACGGCCAGCAGCGGCTTTGCCGGTAACCGCTGGATGAAGGCGCGAGCGGCTGCGAACTGGCTGCGTCGTGCGCGTTGGGTAATGTCGCCGCTGAGCAGGTACAGATCGGGTTGTTGTTGCTCAGCCAGGTGCAGCAGGGCCTGCGTCACGTCTGCATCCTCGGTGCCGAAATGCAGATCGGAAAGATGCAGAATCTTGCTCATGGATGTTCCGGTGACGGCGCTGTGCGAGGAATCAGCAGTGGCAGCGCCTTGACCGCGACGCTGAACTCGAGCGGGCTGCGCATGCGAAAGATCTCACCATCCATGGCCACCTTGACCATGCGGGGCCGTCGACCCAGGTGTACAGACATCTTCTGGAAGCCGATGCTGATCACATTGTCCGCCTCGCCCATGCGACTCAACAGGCCTTGTATCAGCAAACCGTACAGTGATAGGGCACCGACAGGTCGTGAGGTCAGTGCTACCAGGTGGTCGACGCCCTCGGGCAGCTGCGGGTCGATACCTATCTGCTCCAGTTGCAGGGGGTTGTTACAGACCACCAGGGTCGGCGTGCGCAGCTGCTGGTGCTGACCGGCGTAATCCAACTGTATATTCAATTGGCGGTGTGCCTTGGTCAGGGTTGCCAGAGCTGACCACAATGCGACCCAGCGGCTGCGTCCATAACGCTGCTTATAAGCTTCACGGTCTTCCAGTAGCCGCGGATAGAGCCCGAGACTGGCGTTGACCAGGAAATAGCGCCCATTAAGGCGGCCCAGACTTATATGCTCGAGGCGTGCATTGAGCAGGTCGTGTACCGCCTGCGTGGTGTCCTGGGATATGTAATGGGCGCGTCCGAAATAGTTGAATGTGCCCTGAGGCAACACGCCGAACGGCACGTTCTGGCCGACCACCGTCTGACAAACCGCATTGAGGGTGCCGTCCCCGCCGACGGCGACCACTATCCCGGCATGCGCCTGGGCCAGCGCCACGGCTTTCTCAGCTGCTGCTTGCAGTTGATCGCCATGCTCCACGATGATCAGCTGGCAGTCACGGCCAGCCTGTTCGCAAGCGGTCTTGATGGTCACCTGGATCTCGGTACTATTGTTTTTCCCCGAACCGGCGTTCATGACCATGAACAGCGGCTCGTTACCGGTCAGTGATACCAGCGAGCGAGTTGGTTGGTCTTGGTGAGGAAGAGTCACCTGTAGGTCCTTGTGTGGCTGCCAGTGGCAGGTGGGCCTCAGCGAAGTTGGCTGTCCTTGCTGCCTCGGCGGTTGTAGCCACTGGCTTCCTGTTGCTCACGGTCCCGGATGGTCTGGCAATCGATACACAATCGCACGCCGGGAACCGCCTTGCGGCGTGCCTCGGGAATGACTGCATCGCATTCTTCGCAATGGCTCAGGCTGTCACCTGCCGGCAATTTGCTGCGAGCCCGTTCGACTGCATCCTTGATGGTGTCGTCGATCTGCTCCTGTACTGCACCGTCCTGCGCCCATCCCGTTGCCATAAGCACCTCCGGATAACCTGGCCTCTGTACAGTATCGGATGGTACTCCTATGCCTGTGGGCGAGAAAACCCAGCTCGCCGGAGTCGTGATCAGGCCATGCAGGCACGTTCAGCCTGGCCGGCCAGCAGGCGCGCATCTGCCAGTGCGTGATGTGGCCCCTCCATGATCTCCTCCCAGTTGGGTGTGTTATTGGGGATGGCCCGTATACATACATCCAAGGGTAGCCCATCCGGGCCGATCAGCCAGTTCAGTAGCGGCTTGTCCCAGTGCGGTGAAGCGGTAAGAATTTCGACTGGCGAGATCTCGGAAAGAAAGGCCTGCAGGCGCTGACGGGCCTGAGCGGTAGTCAAACCATGGGATTGCAGATTGAGCTTGGGCAGCACAGTGTCCTGAACAAATCCCGAACAATCGTCCACTTTCCAATTGTCGATCAATTCCAGGTACAGCTCCCGGCCATCATTGGCCACGAGCGCAAGGCTGATAAGGCGGGCATTACTGCCGAGGTTGGTGAATTCCGTGTCCAGATATGCTCTGAGCATATTCTCTTTCTCCCTTTAAATGTCGCTGATGCAGAGCAAACAGCAATGCTGACCGCCAGAGAATCAATCATCCGAAACGTAAATACAATAGGGCATTCATCGAAATTGTGTAACGGTGCTGAATAACCCTCAGACTGGCTCCGGCTGCTCGCCGAAATGTTCGGCCAGTTCGGTATAACCCCCGATACGCTGGCCGTCGATGAACACCTGAGGCGTGGTGTCGACAGCATGTTCTTCCTTGAACAGTCTTTCTTCCGTCGCATCGGCAAAGACATGCAGACGGTAGGGGACTTGCTGCCTGTCCAGCAGCTCCGTGGCCTTGGCTGCGAAGGGGCAACCTTCCTTCTGATAGACATAATTCGCTGTGTTGTTCATGTTCAACTCCCGCTGATGGCTGGTATCTCCTATTGAGACGAGCCGCGCGGGGAAAGATTCGGTTTTTTACTGTGTCAGCCCCGGGCTCATGATGACGCTTGTCGGCGCTCGAAGGCGCTCGTCACCTCGGTGACGATGCGCATGACTGCCAGATTGGCTTCCTCCATCTCGCCCAGGTGCTGGACGGCGGTTTCCAGCGCACCCGCATTGAAGGAGCGCATCGCTGCTATACCCTCGTTGTGCACGGCGGTATGTGGCCGCTCGATTTCGCGGAAGTGTGCGAGTTGCTGGATATTCTGACTGCCGTCACCGTAGTACCACTTGCCGAAGCGGCATTCGCGCTCGCTGGGCAACACCGGAAGGGGCGGGCCGCTGCTACCAAGCAAGTGGTTGTAGACAATGAACTTGAGTGACAGCTCATCCAGGTTGGCCAACTCGACACCGGCGCGGAAGGCGGATTTCTCGATGCCGCGACGCATTTCCCCAGCCAGACTGTGCAGCACATCCATGCCGGCGACGGCATCCCGGGTGGTGCTGCTGAAGTCTTCGGCCAGCGAACTCTGGGATTGTATGTACTGCTGTACCGCCCCGGTGATGTGCTGCAGCTCGTCAATCTTGCTGACGATTTCACTGGTAGCCTGGGCGGTGCGTTCTGCCAGATGGCGAATCTCGCTGGCCACCACCGCAAAACCGCGGCCTGCCTCACCGGCACGGGCGGCTTCGATGGCGGCGTTCAGCGCCAGCAGGTTGGTCTGACTGGCAATGCCGCCAATCAGATCGACGATGCCGTTGATTTCCGCGGAGTGGTCCGAGAGCGTCTCGACCTGACGAGAAGCACCAATCAGCCCGTGCTCCATGGCTGTCGCCTTGTGTTGCAGGTCGTCGAAGCGTTGCTGGTTGCTCAGCGCGGCAGTGGCTACCTGACCGGCATGCTCTTTGTCGAGGTTGAGCTGTCCGGCCAGATATTCAAAGGAATCACCGAGGTGCGTGACAGAGGTGCTGAAGCGGATCAGGTTGCCCGACACCTTCCGGTGGTAGTCCAGCTGGCGCTGGTGTCGGCGCTGGCTGTCTGCCAGCTCCTGTTCCAGTTGCTGTATGTGGTTGGCTTGTCTGGTTACTTCCGCTTCAAGTCGCTGCTTGTCCTGCTGCAGTGCCTGTATTTCATTCTTACCGCTGCGCCACATGGTTGCCTCTGCCTGCAGATGTCCTTGCTGTTTTTATCGGCAGAAGTAATCAGGACATGAGGCAGGATGGCAATTTGTCACACCTTTGAAAAACGGCGTCTCACGCGTGTCGGTTATGACGCTGTTATCCGGCTCAGGTGTTTGGCGGGAAGTGAAAAAGGGCGCCTCGGGAGAGCCCCGGGCACCCGTGAATATGGTCAGAGACTCAGGAGTGCTGCTGACTCTTGAGCTTCTCGGCTTCCAGTGCCTGCGGGTTGCTTTCGCCGTCATTGACCGCCTTGCGAAAGCCGCTGATGGCATTGCCCACATCGCTTCCCAGGCCGCGCAGCCGCTTGGTGCCGAACAGGGTGATCACGATCAGCAGAATGATCAGAAGTTGCCAGATACTGATGCCCATCATCTCGATTTACTCCGTTACTTGCAGTGATCCGACCTTGACGGCCGGCGTGGTTGCCTGGTGTTCAGGCCTTAATGCATTTCGCTGTTCATCATGTCGTGCATATCACCGTGCTGCATCGCCTCATGCAGATCGCCGTGCTGCGCCGCGGCTGCCTGTTGCAGGAATTCCTGATCGATCTCGTCAAACCGCATGACCGTCCCGTTGTGCTCGGCCGCCAAGGCTTCAGCTGCCTGCTGGTCGGCGAAGGAGGCCAATGACGCGCCCATCGCACCTGCCAGCGGTGTGCCGGTGACATACCAGGCCTGTGTGGCATCAATCAGATGGCTGTCATCAGGCTGGTCCCAATGGCTCTGACCCATGTCATGCACATACAGCCTGGCATCCAGAATGCGGTTTTCCGGCTGCAGCCACCAGCTGAGCATTTCCGCCGTGGAGCAGAACTTTCTGATCCCCTCTTTCTCCACCGCCTGACCCTTCGGGCCCGGGAAGTCGGAGATGACCATGCCGCAGACATGACACTCATCTGTGGCATGGAACGCAACGGGATCCAGATTCACCGGGGTTTTGTCCTTTTCGCCACAGGCGCCAAGAGCCAAGCCGAACAGCAATACGATCACAGTGCGCAGACCAAGGTTGTAACGTGTTTTCATGACAGTTTTCCTATTCTTGTCAGGCGGCACGGCGCCGGAATACAGCATAAGCCAGAAGCAGGGAGACACCCGCCCACGCCAGCAGGCACAGCCAGAGCAGGGCACCGCGTACCGGTAGATCATCGCCCAGGGACAGCACACCCATGGCATTGGCGCCGTCAAAGCCGGATAGGTTGATCAATCGATAGATGTCGGTTGGGTTCAGCAACAGCAGCCAGGGCAGCAGTTCCGGGTTGAATTTGCCTTCGCTGAATACCAGCAGGGCCAGCAGCACCAGATCGAATACCAGCACGAACAGAAACCATACGCCCAGGGCCAGTCCCGCAGCGCTGGACTTCTCATTGACCAGACTGCTCAGTACATAAGCCAGGGCCAGAAAGGCCCAGCCGAGCAGAGTCGATGACAGCATGAACCGGCCAAAGGCCCATACCAGCAAGCTCACTTCAATATCGTCGACCAGCAGCGCAATGGCCAGTGCCGCACAGCCGAAGCCGATCAGTACCGCCAATGCCAGGATCAGCCCATGACCGACGAACTTGCCGAGCAGAATCTGCCCGCGACCTATGGGATAGGTCATCAGCAGCATCAGAGTGCCGCCTTCGTCCTCGCCAACAATGGCATCGTAGGCCAGCAGCAGGGCAATCAGAGGCATCAGGAAGGTCGCCAGACTGGCCAGGCTGGCGATGGTCGCCGGAATGGAGGTGAATCCTAGCTGCCCTGAAGCAGCGGCGCCGAGCCAGGCGATGCCCACGGCCAGTACCGCGAACAGCAAGCTGATGGCCAGCAACCAGCGGTTGCGCAGGCCGTCATTCAGTTCCTTGCGAGCGATGTTCCAGATCTGGTTCATGCCTTGTCCTCCGCAGCGCGTGCATTGTCTGCGCGCTCCGTGTAATAACGGTACAGATCCTCCAGAGAAGGCTGGAAAATCTCGATATCGCTTGGCTGATCCTCTGCCAGCAATTGGCGCAGCAGGGCAATCTTACCCGCGCTGGTGCCGACGACCTCGATGCCGTCGCTGCCCAGCAGTTGGGTGGTGTGGCCACTACTGCTCCAATTCTGCAACAGCTGCTCGCGTTGTTGCAGACCGCTGGCGCGGATGCGCGATGGCAGGCCGGCCTCCATGCGCAGACTGGCCAGGGTGCCGATGGCCTCCAGCTGACCACCCGCGAGAATCGCCGCGCGATTGATATGGGCCTCCACTCCCGGCAGCACATGGGAGCAGAGAATCACGCTGGTGCCCTGCTGACGCAGGCAGTCGATCAGGATATACAGATCCTGAGTGGCGATCGGGTCCAGGCCCACAGTGGGCTCGTCGAGCAGCAGCAATTGCGGCGTGCCCAACAGCGCCTGGGCCAACCCCAGGCGCTGTCGCATACCCTTGGAATAGGTCTTGACCCGGCGGTCGGCGGCATGGGCCAGGCCGACCTGCTCCAGCAGTTCGTCGGCCTGCTGCAGGGCAGCGCCCTTGATGCGGGCAAAGTGGTGCAGGGTTTCGCGGCCGCTGAGCTGCGGATAGAACATGACGTTTTCCGGCAGATAGCCGAGTTGACGTCGCACGTCCGGATCATTCGGCCCCCGGCCGAGCACCCTGACCTGACCTTCGCTGGGGTTGAGCAGGCCGAGGATCAGCTTCATGGTGGTGGTTTTGCCGGCGCCATTGTGGCCGAACAGGCCCAGAACCTCGCCCGGTTCCAGATGCAGGCTCAGCTGGCGCAGCGCGGTCATGCTGCCGTAACGCTGGCTGACGCCTTGAATATCAACAGCATTCATCAATGGGTTTCCTGTGTACGTTGAGTCAGATGCTCAGTGGGCTGATGCATCAGCGGATGGCTGTCCTGCACGCCCTGCATCTTGATGACCGGGAAAGCGCGCTGCACCCAGCGCAGCAGTTCGATGGCCGGGCTGTTCATCAGCAACCGCACCTGCGGATACATCCACAGCAGCCGGTCGACGTTGTCGTTGGGCTCGTAGGGTATGTCACCGAGGCCGTCATCGTTGCGGTCCCAGCCCAGGTAGTCACTCCAATAATTGCCGCGGCCCTCGACAGACCATTCCTGGGTCCGGGTGGCGACGTACTTGACCTGTTGTTCGTTGCCGACAAAGGCGTTGTCGCTGATCTTGTTGTCCTCTGAGCCGGCAGTCAGATGAATACCCAGGTTACTGCCCCGGAAGTGGTTGCCCTGGATGGTGTTGAACAGCGAGTTGTAGATGAACAGGGCCTTGCCTTCGCCGCCCTTGATCATGCTGTCATCACTGGTCTGGCCGCGCTGAACGTTGGAGACGACGTTGTTGCGGATGGTCGAGTAGGTGATGAAGTTCATCAGAATGCCGTAGTTCCGATCATCCTCCGAACGGTTATCCTCGACTGTCAGCATGCGGCTTTGCATCAGGGCATAGCCGGTGCGGGTGCGGCGGGTGGTATTGCCGATCACCTTGTTGTTCTGGGAAAACATGTAATGCACACCAAAGCGCAGATCTTCCATCAGATTGCCTTGGATGAGGTTGTTATTGGAGTTGCCGAGATACACGCCGTCGCGGGTGTTGACCAGGTGGTTATTGACGATTCTGGCGTCATTGGCGCTGATCAGATGGATACCATTGCCGCGATCCTGGGAGCGCCTCTCCGGCTCGCCTTCGACACGGTTATTCTCAACCACGGCACCGCGAACAGCGTCCAGCCAGATGCCGAAACCTGCTCCTTGCAGGTGGTTGTTGCGTAGCACCGCATCAGTGGCGGTCTGTTTGACGAAGATCGCCGCGTCCATGTCGGTCAGGTTGTGTCCCCAGTTGCGCAGGGAGCAACCCTCGATGGTGACATTGCTGGCGCTGATGGTCAGGAGGCTGCCCTGGCCATCGGCCTGGAGCACTGCACCGGGCTCGCAACGCAGAGTGATAGGGGTATCGATAATGAATTGGCCGGAATAGTCTCCGGCGGGTAGAATCCAACCGTCAGCGGCTGCCTGTAGCGGCAGACTGTCGATTGGTAGGGGGGATGCGTGGATAGTGGCTGAAAGGCCGCACAGTATCATGAGCGGCGCAAGGCGCCGGCGTATGGCCTGATGCTTGAGCAATGCTGTTTCCTTATGCCGTTTGAGAATGTTCTGGTCTCGGTGATGGACCTGAACAGAATGCGCGAACCTCAGGCGGATTCGCGCAACACCGAAATACCGCTACCCGGGGCGTCCGCGGACGCTCCGGGTATCAGCATCAGGCCGGTTCGACCAGCATGCGGCCACACATTTCCATGTGCAGTGCATGGCAGAACCAGCTGCAGTAGTACCAGTACACACCCGGCTTGTCAGCGGTGAAGGTAATGGAGGAGGTCTGTTGCGGACTGATCTCCATGCTCACGCCGTGGTTGACCATCACAAAGCCGTGGGATACGTCTTCGATCTGGTCGATGTTGGTGATGATGACTGTGACCTCATCGCCCTGCTTGACGGTAAATTCATTCATGCCGAAGGCCGGAGCCATGGAGATCATGTATACCCGCACCTTGTTGCCGTCGCGGATGACCTTACTGTCGCTGGTCAGGTTGATGCCATCGGCCTCGGCCATCTTCACGGTTTCCGCGAAGAAGGGGTCATTACGATCCCAGATCTTCTTGGTGCGGATCTGATCACGGCGAGCCATGATGCAGTCGTGTGGTTCGGCAAAGGCGGGGCCGTCGTGCACCAGCTTCATTTCTTCGCCGGAAATGTCGATCAGCTGATCGTTTTCCGGATGCAGTGGGCCTACCGGCAGGAAACGGTCCTTGGAGAACTTGCTCAATACCACCAGCCACTGGCCGTCAGCTTCCGAGGTCTCGGTCAGGGACGCGTGGGTGTGGCCGGGCTGGTAGTGTACGTCCAGCTTCTGCTTGATGTAGTTGACGCTCTCACCATTGTACGCGCGGATGGCTTCTTCGATATTCCACTTCACCACCTGGCTGTCGATGAACAGCGTGGTGTAACCGTTGCCGCGACCATCAAAGGTGGTATGCAGTGGCCCCAGGCCCAGCTCCGGCTCACCGACAATCACTTCGCGCGGGTCTTCGAACTTGTCGGCAAACAGATCGGGCAGCTTGTCGATGGCGATGATCGAACAGGTCGGCGACAGCTTGCCGGCAGCGATGAAGTACTTGCCGTCTGGCGACGTGTTCAGGCCGTGGGGGTTTTTCGGTACTGGAATGTAACGGGTCACCTTGCTGTTCTTGCCGTCCTTCTTGCGTCCGTCAACCACCGGCACCTTGGCGTCGCCCAGGGTGATGAAATTGCCAGCCTTGACCTCGGCTTCGATAGCGTCCACGTCGAATACCACAACCCAGTCGCGCTCGTTGCGCATGGTGCCGCCCAGATCCAGCGCCTTTTCCGAGTTGTAGCAGGTGGAGGCGGTGAAACGGCCGGTGTAGTCCATGTCGGTATTGTCGAGGTTGCCGTCGACAATCACCTGCCACGCTACTTCCATGGTTTCGGCATCAAGCGCGTTGTACATGGTGTAGCTGTTTTCATCATCAATGGCGAAGTTCTTGCCATCGTTCGGGTGCGGAATGATGAACTCGGCGTTGCAGAATACATATTTGGTATAGGGCACCTTCTGCAGACGCAGGCCGTGGATCGCCTGGACGTTGGGTACAGTGGTGATCTTGTCCGTCTTCATGATGTCGATACGGATACGCGCAACGCGGCTGTTGGCCTTGTCGTTGATGAACAGGTATTTGCCGTCGTACTTGCCGTCAGTCATGGACAAGTGCGGGTGGTGACAGTCACCGTTGGCGAAGCGGGCGCTGTCACCCAGGATCGCCTTGCTTTCGTTGGTCAGACCCCAGCCGGTGGCCGAGTCGACGTTGAACACCGGAATCCGCATCAGTTCGCGCATGGACGGAACGCCCAGCACGCGCACTTCACCCTGATGACCGCCGCTCCAGAAACCGTAATAGGTATCCAGCTCGCCGGGACCGACGTGGATCTTCGCTTGAGCATCCTTGACGGCCTGCGCCCAGGTTTCACGGCTCATCACCGCACCACCAAAGGCGGTTGCGGCAACCGCGGCGCCGGTCATGGCGCTGGCACCGAGGAACCCACGGCGGCTCAGGCCTTTGGAGTCCAGGGTGGCTGGAGGGTTGTTGCTCTTGTCGCTCATGTTCAAACTCCTTGTTAGCACACTTGGTTGACCGACGGGGTCAGGGTTCGACTACTTGTACTACCGGTATCAACTGATCGTCCGGCGTTTTCTTGCTGCGCGTCTTGCGCTTGTTCTTCAGGATCAGCGGCGGACACTTGTTCTCGTTGTGATAGGTCATCTGGCAGTCCAGACAGTAGTGGCATTCGTTGTGATTGATATGCCCATCCGGGTGGATCGCCTGAATCTCGCATTCCTTGGCACACAGCTGGCAGGGGTTGCCGCATTCCTTGCGCCGTTTCAGCCAGTCGAACAGCCGTACCCGGCTGCTTACCGACAAGGCTGCGCCCAGTGGGCACATATAGCGGCAGAACACTTTGCGGGTGAAAATGTTGATCACCAGCAGAATCACCGCGTACAGCACGAACCACCACTGGCGGTCGAACTTGAGCATGATGGCGGTCTTGAAAGGCTCAATCTCGGCGGCCTTTTCCGCCAGCATCATCGATTCAAGAGACATGCCGAACAGCACCAGCAGCACGATGTATTTGATTGCCCACAGGCGCTCATGCACTGCGAACGGCAGTTCGTACTGGGGTATCTTCAGCTTGCGGGCGATTTCGTTGATCAACTCCTGCAGGGCACCGAAGGGGCACAGCCAGCCGCAGAATACGCCGCGGCCCCATAGCAGAATGCTGCCCGCGGTGAAGGTCCAGAGAATGAAGATCACCGGATCACTGAGGAACAGCTCCCAGCGGAAATCGGTTACCAGGGCATGCACGAAGGTCAATACGTTGACGATCGACAGCTGCCCCAGCGCATACCAGCCAATGAACACCACGGTGAACGTCAGATAGCCATGCCGCAGCCAGCGCAGGAAGTTCGGATGTCTGGCGAAGTTGTCCTGGAAAAACAGAATGACGGTCAACAGTAGTAGCGCAACCAGGATCACGCCCACCTGGAAGCTCTTCTGGTACCAGATATTGACCCACATCGGACGGTTGGCTTCTTCTATCGCACGCAGCTCCTCGGCAGTGGGGACAGGGCGGTCGATATACTGCTCGGGTGTCTCATAGGGCAGTTCAAAGCTGACAAAAGTACTGTCCACCGGGCCGGTCTGACGGCGCACCAGCAGTTCCAGTGTCCAGGGCGTACCTGGGTCGAACAGGTTCTCTTCACGTACGATGAAGATGGCCATTTCCCGGAACGGCGGGATGCCTTCGGCGAATACATCGTTCAGACGGATATGGTCGCGGTCGCGAAAGCTGATGATGTTGCCGAACTGGCGTACCTGCACCCGATCGAAGATGCCGCCGCGCACATAACCGGAGCCCTTGAATGAATACTCGCCGCCGCCCAGCACGGCGATGGCATGTTCGCCGGGCTTGAGGTCTTCCATCAGAAAGCGGTACTGATTGTCGCCCAACAGGTTGCGGCCGATGGTTGGAGCGTTCAGCCAGGCGGTATACAAGTCGATGAAGGTCTCGCCGCTGCGCTCGGCGGGAGCCTGGTCAACGCCCTCGGCTTCGGTGCCTTCAAAGGCGCGATCGATATCGGCATTGGTCAGCAGCAGCCGACGAACCGAGCCGTCACCGGTCAGTTCGGCCCAGCTGGCGGGTTGGTATACATCTTCAAGCGCTGTTGAGGGTCTGCCGCGTGCAGTGAGGTTGCCCTTGACCAGCCCCAGCGAGGCCGCGACCTCATGGGCGGCGCGCATGACGATCTCGTTGATCACCATGACGGTTACCGTGGCGCCGGATACGGCATCCACGGTGATGGCATTGGGGTCTTTCGAGCGGCCCACCACGACGCGCTGGTCGGCTTTCACACCAGCATAGAGCGCATTGAAATCATGCAGCCGCTGCTCAGGAATACCGATCAGCAGTATGGGCTCGTGATGCTCCAGAACGTAAGCATCCAGAATCACGCCGTCGGTATCCAGCAGTACGCTCATGTTGACCGGTTTGCCCGAATAGGCCGGGATACTGAATACATTGATACTTTCGAAGGCGTAACCGTGAACCGTGCCGACGCCATCGGTAAGCGTGCGAACGTCGTAATCGCCTTCCGGTTCAGAAATGACGGTTACCTGAGGGAAGAATTGCTCGACACGTTGTTCGATGAGGGATTGATCTGCGGCGAACGCCGGCATCAGTGACAGAGTTGAGATCAGAATAACGGCCAGTATCCATCTGCAGATGACTGGAGCAACCATCAACAACTTCATAGCGGAGCGTTCCATATTAAGAGCAGTCCCATTCTAGTGTCTCCAGTGCTCTCAAGACTTGATCAGGATCAAGTGCCTGTCAAATTTCTGGGGCTATCAAGGTGGCCGCCATCAGCGGGGCATATCGGTATGGCGCTCGGGTTTGCTGCGGCAGACGATCCTGAGCCGACGTTTGTCTTCGGCTTGCCGTGTCAGGCTGTGCATGCGCTCGCATGCTTTGACTGTGGCCGAAGCCAGGCGGGTGAGGGCTTCCAGGCTGGGCAATCGGCTGCATGCAGCCAATACTCCTTGAGGAGGTTGGCTTTCCTGACTGGGCGACGGTGGCGACCCTGCCATTCGCTCAGCCAGGGATGGGCGCCAGCCGCCGATCGCTATTTCAGGACCATCGTTGCTGCGTCAACTCTGCTGCTCGTTTTCGCGTACGCGAAACCAGGCAGCATACAGCGCCGGCAGAAATAGCAAGGTCAGCGCCGTGGCAATGGCCAGGCCGCCCATGATGGCTACGGCCATGGGGCCGAAGAATACACTGCGGGACAGGGGGATCATCGCCAGAATGGCGGCCAATGCGGTCAGCACAATAGGCCGGAAGCGGCGAACCGTGGCATCGATGATGGCATGCCAGCGGTCATGGCCGGCGGCGATATCCTGTTCGATCTGGTCAACCAGAATCACCGAGTTGCGCATGATCATGCCGGACAGCGCGATGGTGCCGAGCATGGCCACAAAGCCGAAGGGCTCACGAAATGCCAGCAAGAAGACAGTCACGCCGATCAATCCCAGCGGGGCGGTGAGAAACACCATGATCGAGCGCGAGATGCTACGCAGTTGCAGCATCAGCAGCGTCATCACCACCAGCACGAACAGCGGTATACCATCCATGATCGATTGCTGGCCGCGTCCGGCGTCTTCCACGGTGCCGCCCACTTCGAACTGATATCCGGTAGGCAGCTCGGCGCGGATCGGATCGAGCGTCGGCATTATCTGTTGCACCAGGGTGGCCGGCTGGTCCGCACCATGAACATCCCCGCGTACGGTAACCGTCGGCAATCGGTCGCGGCGCCAGATGACCCCTTCTTCGAAGCCGTACTCCAAGGTGGCTACCTGCTCAAGCGCTACGCTGCGTCCGTCACCGGTGGGAATCGCCAGGCTCGGCAGGTTCTGCAGTGCTTCGCGCTCCTGCGTGGTGCCGCGCAAGGCAATCGCGATGAGCTCATCACCCTCGCGGAACTGGCTGACGGTGGTGCCGGTCAGCTGGCTGGCGAGAAACCCGGACACATCATCGGTACTCATGCCCAGCGCGCGTGCGCGTTCCTGGTCGATATTCAGATAGACCACCTTGCTGGGCTCTTCCCAGTTGAGGTGCACGTTGGCCACACCCGGGTTGTCACGGACCTTGGCGGCGATCTCGCGGGCAATACGCCGCACTTCATCGATGTGTTCACCGGAGATGCGGAACTGGATCGGATAGCCCACCGGCGGGCCGTTCTCCAGCCGAGAAATGCGTGTCCGGACATCCGGGAAATCCTGCTCCAGCACCTCCAGCAGCCATTCCTGCAGTTGCTCGCGTTCGTCGATCGACTTGGCCTTGATGACGAACTGGGTAAAGCGCGTCGCCGGCAGCTGCTGATCCAGCGGCAGATAGAAGCGCGGCGAGCCGGTGCCGACATAGGCAACAAAATTGTCGATGCCCGGGTGGTCGCGCAGGCGTTCTTCCAGACGCTGCGCCTGCTCCTGGGTGGCCTTCAGTGAGGCACCTTCGGCCAGCGTCATATCCACCATCAGTTCGGTGCGCCCAGAAGGCGGGAAGAACTGTTGTGGAACCAGCCGGAACAGCAATATCGAGCCGACGAACAGTCCCAGAGTGACGCCTATTACCAGCCAGCGATGGGACACGCACCAGTGCACTGTGCTGCGTACCCGCTGGTAGAAACGCGTGGCGTAAGGGTCATGGCCGTCCGGCTGGCCGCCGTGTTTTTTTGCATGCCGCTTCGCCATGTCGGGCAACAGGTTGTAACCCAGATAGGGCACGAAGACGACAGCGGCGATCCAGGAGACCAGCAGCGCGATGGTCACTACCTGAAAGATTGCCCGGGTATATTCGCCTACGCCGGAAGCAGCGGTGGCAATGGGCAGGAAGCCGGCGGCGGTGATCAGCGTGCCGGTGAGCATCGGGAAGGCGGTGCTGGTCCAGGCGAAGCTGGCGGCCTTGATCCGGTCGAAACCCTGTTCCATCTTGATGACCATCATTTCCGCCGCGATGATGGCATCGTCCACCATCAGCCCCAGCGCCAGTACCAGGGCGCCGAGGGAGATCTTGTGCAGACCGATGTCGAAGTAATTCATCACCGTGAAGGTCATCGCCAGCACCAGCGGAATCGACAGCGCGACTACCAGGCCGGTGCGCAGACCAAGAGAAAAGAAGCTCACCAGCAGTACGATGATCACGGCCTCGGCCAGCACCTTGACGAATTCGCCAACACTCTCGCGTACCGCCTCCGGCTGGTCGGATACCTTGTGCAGCTCGAGGCCGACGGGCAACGTCTGGCGCATGCGCTCGAACTCGGTTTCCAGGGTCTTGCCCAGAGCCAGAATGTCGCCGCCGTCCTTCATCGATACGGCCAGCCCCAGTGCATCCTGCTCCATGAAGCGCATCTGCGGTGCCATGGGGTCATTGAATCCACGCCGTACATCCGCTATGTCGTCGATGCGGAAGGTGCGGTCGCCGACGCGGATGGGGAATTGCTGGATCTGCTCGACCGTCTCGAACTGCCCGGATACGCGCAGGCGCACCCGTTCATTGGCTGTTTCGAAGAAGCCTGCCTCGCGCAGGGCGTTCTGCTCCTGCAAGGCCTGCTGTACTGCCGTCAGCGGCAGGCCCAGGGTTGCCAGTTTGACGTTGGACAGCTCGATCCAGATCTTCTCTTCCTGGACGCCAATCAGCTCGACCTTGCCGACGTCAGTGACCCGTTGCAACTGAAGCTGGAGGCGCTCGGCGTAATCCTTCAACAATGCGTAGTCGAAGCCATCGCCGGTCAAGGCATAGATATTGCCGAAGGTAGTGCCGAATTCATCGTTGAAGAACGGACCGACGATGTCCGGCGGCAAGGTGTGCTGGATATCGCCGATCTTTTTCCGCAACTGATACCAGAGTTCCGGCACATCCTTGGAATCCAGACTGTCCAGCGCAACGAAAGTGATGGTGGATTCCCCGGGGCGGGAGTAGGAGACAACCTGCTGGTAGACGCCGGTTTCCATGGCTTTCTGCTCAATTCGGTCGGACACCTGGCGGGCGACTTCCTCGGCCGTTGCCCCTGGCCAGTTGGTGCGGACCACCATGGCCTTGAAGGTGAACGGCGGATCTTCACTTTGGCCCAACTCGCCATAGGACAACACACCGGCCACCGACAAGACCAGCATGAAATACAGGACAATCTGGCGGTTACGCAGTGCCCAGGCGGAGAGATTGAAGGACATCATCTATTCTCCAGCGCCCATGACATTGCGATTCTGGCGATCCACCGGTCGCACTGTCTGGCCCTCGATCAACATATGCACGCCCGCGGCCACGACCCAGTCATCGGCCGTCAGCCCCTCCAGAATGGTCACCTGGTCCTGACTGTAGGCGCCCATGCGAACCGGCGTGCGCACGACGGTGTGAGTCTGCGGGTCGATCACCCAGACAAAGCTTTGCTGCTGCTCCGAGCTCACCGCAGACAGCGGCACCGACAGTGCGACCTGATCCGGGTGATGGATGAATACTCTGGCGCTCTGGCCGATCTCGACACGTTGCTCATCGGCATCGAAGCTGACCCGTGCGGCGAAGGTACGGGATTGCGGATCGGCGGCCGGCGACAATTCGCGCAGGGTGCCGACAAAGCGTTCCTCGGGGCGCGACCACAGTTCCACTTCCACCGTCTGGCCGATCAGAATATGCCCGATGCTGCTTTCCGGCAGGCTGATCAGGACTTCGCGTTCACCATCGGCGGCCAGCACGAACACTGTCTGACCCGCGGCAATCACTTGGCCGACTTCCACCGCACGGCGGGCGATCACGCCGTTCTGCGGTGCGCGAAGCACACTGTAGGTGGCCTGGTTGTCTGCCACATCGAATTCGGCTCGAGCCTGTTTCAGCCGTGCAGCAGCCGAACGGTAGGTATTCTCGGCATTGTCAAATTGCGACGAGCTGATCATCTGGCGCTCAAGCAGAGTGCTGTAACGGTCACGCTCGGTCTTGGCCAGCTGCAGATTAGCCTGGGCTGCGGCCACCTGAGCACGTGCTGCTTCCAGTTGCAGACGTACATCCTCGGGGTCGAGTTCGGCCAGTGCCTGCCCCTCGCGTACCCGTTCGCCGGCATCCACCATGCGTTTGGACACCTTGCCACCGATACGGAACGCCAATTCCGGCTCGAAGCGAGCGCGCACCTCGCCGGGGTAGCTTTGCACCTGCGCCTGCGCGGGCTGCGGTTGTACCGCAACCGCCGGGCGCGGCGGGGATTCGACGATCTCGGGTTCACGGCATCCGGTCAGGACGGCGAGGGCCAGGGCAAATAGGCCGAGCAGGGCATGGCGGAGCATGGGCAACAACCTGTCACAAAGGGTTGGGAATAACTGTACTGGTGAGTATAATATGAATAGCAAACCCGCCAGTCCAGTATTTAAAAGCATGTCTGAAAAGAAATTGCAGTCCAGCGGCCCCGGCCGGCCGAAAGATCCTGCCAAACGGCAGGCCATCCTGAGCGCAGCCCAGGCGCTGTTTCTGCGTAACGGTTTTGAAGGTACCAGTATGGATGCCATCGCCGGAGAGGCGGGCGTTTCCAAGCTTACGGTCTACAGCCATTTCACTGACAAGGAAACGCTGTACGTCGCGGCTATCCGCTACGTCTGCGAGATGCAGATGCCACAGCTGTTCTTCGATCATTCCGCCGAGCCCGATCTGCGCCGCCGGCTTTACCGTATTGGTGATGGCTTCTGCACTCTGGTCAACAGCCCCGAGTCGCTGGCGCTGCACCGGCTATTGGTGGGTATGGCAGGGCAGGATGTCAAATTGGCGCAGCTGTTCTACGAGGCGGGGCCGCAACGGGTATGTGATGGCATGGTGCAGGTGTTGCTGCGGGCCCAGGCCGCGGGCGAGTTGCAGGTGGCTGACCCGGTCAGTGCGGCGCGGCACTTTTTCTGCCTGCTCAAGGGCGACCATAACTTCCGGTTGCTGATTGGTTATGACCAGACAATGAGCACAGCGGATCGTCAGCAGCACGTCGATGAGGTGGTAGAGATCTTTTTGCGTATTTATAGGCCGCTATCCGCCTGATAGACACGTCGCAGCTGGTGATATGCCGCGCTTTGGGATATCCTCAGCGCCTTTTCTCAGGGGGTATGACATGCTGGAAACCACTCTCACCCAGCTCGAGCGACTGGTTACCGATCTGCTGCAGCAAAACCGCACGCAGAGCGAAAGTATCAATCGCCTGGAGCAAGAGTTACAGCAGGCCAAGGAAGAGAATGACAGCCTGCAACTGGCCGCCATGGAGCAAGAGGAGCAGCAGGCATCGATGTTGGCGCGACTGCAGGCATTGGTGCAGCGTGGCGGTGTCAGCGCTGAGGCATGAGTGATATCCAGATCATCAGCCTGCTGGGACAGGATTACTCGTTCCGCATCGCTGCGGATGAGGCGGTGCTGTTCCAGCAGGCTGCGGATCTACTGCAGCAGAAGCTCGCAGAAACCAAAGCCCGCCATCACGGCAGTGGTCATACCGAGCTGCTGGTAGCGACCGCCCTGAGCCTGTGTGTGCCGCTGGTTCGCCAGACAGAACAGATGCAGGATGCCGAGCAGCGCCTCGCTGCCATGGTCGATATGCTGGATTCACCCGACTGAAGGGTCGAAAAAGGTCAGTCCAGCGCCGGCTCGGCGTTTTTCCGGGTTCCCCGAAGATTCATCAGAAACAGACCAACCTGCAGCGCGATCAGCGCCCAGGCATCTGCGTGCCAACCCCAGATAACCCACAGCAGGTTGCTGCCGATAAAACAGAGAAAGCCGAACAGGCGCTTTGTCCGGTTGCGTGAACCTACCAGCCAGGCCGCCACGAGCGTGACGACCATCGCCGGCCATTGCAGCAGATTTATCAGGTTATCTATATCCATAACCGATCAGACCGGACCGGTACGCTCGCGTTCCGTCTGGGTTCGCTTCGGTTCGTGGTCATGGGAACGCCATTATTTCATCGCCTTCCTGCCAAGGTTGGACCTTGATCATGACTTGCTGAAAAACGGGGTGTTCCAGCCAACCCCTCAGCCATTGCTGTAGATTCGGATAGGGCAGGCTGTAAAATACCTCCTGATCGACATGAGCGAACTGGCGTACAAACGGCATGATGCCGATATCAGCGATGCTGATATTGCCTCCCAGCAGATACTTGTTTTTAGCGAGACACTGTTCTAACACCTGCAAAAACACCTCACCCTGCTGCCGATACTCTGACTGGGTCAACTCTGGATGGCGGTCGGCGTATTTGTAGCGATCCAACCAGTGTTTGAATTCGTTATCGTTCTGGTCGATCAGAGTGTTAGCGCTTACTAAATCGATGTTCAATAGACCTTGCGGATCCTTCTGTCGCAGCGCCCATTCCACTATTTCCCTGCTTTCCTCGATAACGAGTCTCTCAGAGCTGCCATCCTCGGCCACTTCCAGAACAGGAACAGTGCCTTTGGGGCTGATAGCCAGCATCTGCGCCGGCTTGTTTTTCAGCGCTACCTCCCGTAGCTCTACCTTCAGCTCGGCAAACAAGAGGCCGAATCGAGCGCGCATCGCGTAAGGGCAACGGCGGAAGGAGTACAAACGAGGTAGTGAAACGGGCATAACGTGCTTCCTGACTGAATAAACCATCCCACCAGGCACGCTAGCGCCCGCCCCCTTAACGGGCGATAAAAGGGGGGGATGAAGGCTGTCCTTGCCTGGGGTGTGAGGGTTGCAGCATTCCCTTGCTGGCTACCAACATAATTCAAAAAACAGCACATGACTACGGCGACAAGCAAGGCCTGGCCATACCGTCGCCCGCAATATCGCCATCTCTATGCTCTGGTCGCGCAGACATTCGTTCGGGCGCGCATCACTGCCGTCCCAGCCGCCGGAACCAATGTGCCGCTGTGGATATTGGGGTCGAGCGGTTTTAGGGCATCGCTGGCGGCCGAACTGGGCCTGCAGATCCTGGGCTCGTTTAGCATGGTTCCCCGTTAGGCGAAGCGAGTCTTTCCCCCTCTGCAGCGCCGTTCCGTGCAGGTCGCTGCCAGCACATGAGTACTTTCCATGCCTCACAAAAAAGCCCGGCAGATTTCTCTGGCCGGGCTTTTCAGGTTGCAGCGGGTATTACATGCCGTACTTGGCTTTGTACTCGCGGCGGCGGCGATGCAGAACCGGCTCGGTATAGCCGTTCGGCTGTTTGACGCCTTCGAGGATCAGCTCCAGCGATGCTTGGAAGGCGACGCTGTCATCGAAGTTCGGCGCCATCTTGCGGTATACCGGGTCGTTGGCGTTCTGGCGGTCGACCACTGCAGCCATGCGCTGCATGCTTTCGACTACCTGTGCTTCAGTGATGATGCCGTGGCGCAGCCAGTTGGCCAGCAGCTGGCTGGAGATGCGCAGGGTGGCGCGGTCTTCCATCAGGCCGATGTCGTTGATGTCCAACACCTTGGAGCAACCTACGCCTTGGTCGATCCAGCGTACAACGTAGCCGAGGATGCCCTGAACGTTGTTGTCGATCTCGTTCTTCTTCTCTTCATCGCTCCAGCTGGTGTCCTGAGCCAGAGGAATGGTCAGGATGTCATCCACCGAGGCGAAGGTGCGCTTGGCCAGTTCCTGTTGCCGCTCGAACACGTTGACCTTGTGGTAGTGCAGCGCATGCAGGGTGGCTGCGGTCGGTGATGGAACCCAGGCGGTGTTGGCACCGGCCATCGGGTGACCGATCTTCTGTTCCAGCATGTCGGCCATCAGGTCAGGCATGGCCCACATGCCTTTGCCGATCTGGGCGCGACCGGACAGACCGCAATTCAGGCCGTGGTCAACGTTCCAGTTCTCGTAGGCGCCGATCCACTTCTCGGCTTTCATGGCCGCCTTGCGCACCACCGGGCCGGCTTCCATGGAAGTATGGATTTCATCGCCAGTACGGTCGAGGAAGCCGGTGTTGATGAATACCACGCGCTCACTGGCAGCCTTGATGCAGGCTTTTAGGTTGACAGTGGTGCGACGCTCTTCATCCATGATGCCGACTTTCAGCGTATTGCGCTCAACGCCGAGCAGATCTTCCACGCGGTTGAACAGCTCGTTGGCGAAGGCCACTTCTTCAGGGCCGTGCATCTTCGGTTTGACGATGTACATCGAGCCGGTCCGGCTGTTGGCGCGGCTGCTGTTGCCCTTGATATTATGCAATGCGCAGAGGGCGGTGAACACGCAGTCCAGAATACCTTCGGGCGCTTCGAAGCCTTCCTTGTCGATGATCGCGTCATTGGTCATCAGGTGGCCAACGTTGCGGATGAACAACATGGAGCGACCGTGCAGGGTCAGATCACTGCCATCGGCGCAGGTGTAGACCCGATCCGGGTTCATGGTGCGAGTAAAGGTCTTGCCGTCTTTGGTCACCTGCTCTGCCAGGTCGCCTTTCATCAGGCCCAGCCAGCTGCGATAGACGATGGTCTTGTCTTCGGCATCGACGGCCGCGGTGGAGTCTTCGCAGTCCATGATGGTGGTGATGGCAGCTTCCATCAACACGTCCTTGACCCCTGCAGCATCGGTCTGGCCGATAGCGCTGGTCGGATCGATCTGGATTTCGAAATGCATGCCATTGTTCTTCAGCAGCACGGCTTGCGGCGCGGCGGCATCACCCTGGAAGGCAATGAACTTGTCGGCTTGCTGGAGGCCGGTCTCGCTGCCGTCTTTCAAGGATACGGTCAATTGACCGTTCTTGATGGCATAGGCGGTGGCATCCACGTGGGAACCTTTGGCCAGTGGAGCTGCCTCATCAAGGAATGCACGGGCGAAGGCAATAACCTTGTCACCGCGAACCTTGTTGTAGCCTTTGCCTTTCTCGGCGCCGCCTTCTTCGCTGATGGCATCGGTACCGTAGAGGGCGTCATACAGGGAGCCCCAGCGAGCGTTGGCGGCGTTGATGGCGAAGCGGGCATTCATGATCGGCACTACCAGTTGCGGGCCGGCCATGGTGGCGATTTCTTCGTCGACATTTTCAGTAGTAATGCTGAAGTCGGCCGGTTCCGGCAGAAGGTAGCCGATTTCCTGGAGGAATGTCTTATAGGCAGCTGCATCATGAGTCTGACCAGCGTGTTCCCGGTGCCAGCCATCAATACTGGCCTGCAGGTCGTCACGTTTGGCCAGCAGGGCGCGGTTTTTTGGGGCAAGATCATGAATCAGCGTATCCACTCCGGCCCAGAAAGCGTTGGCTTCCACACCGGTACCGGGAATGGCCTGTTCATTGATGAAGTCGAAAAGAACCTTGGCAACCTGAAGGTTACCGACTTGGACGCGTTCAGTCATGAAAACCCCTCACTCTACTGAGATACTGCGCCTGGGCGCATAAGGACGTGGCATTTGGAGACGCAGCATGTTACACGATGATCGTTTGCAAAGCATGTTCAAAACATGGAATTGTGTCGGTGTCAGACTAAAGCGGCAGACAATTTCCCGTCAGCTGCCCCCTGGAAGAACTCCAATGGATCAAGCGTTTCTGAATACCCTTGTCGAGCAGTTACCCGAGCTTGAGCCGGGTCAGCCCTTCAATCAGGCAGCTCGACAGTACGCGGCTTATTACGGTATCGATTTCAGTAAAGAGGTGGATCAGCATCTGGGGCGCATCAGCGTAGATGGTTTCGACCTCGCCGTGCAGGTCTGGCGGCCGTCAGCGCCGCGCGGCACGCTGGTGCTGCTGCATGGCTATTACGACCACATGGGGTTGTATCAGCACCTTATCCGCTGGGCGCTCAAGCACCGTTTGGCTGTGCTGGCGTTCGATCTGCCTGGACACGGGTTGTCCAGCGGAGAGCGGGCCAGTATCGATTGCTTCCTGCGTTACCAGCAGGTGCTTGATGGTGTGTTTGAGCAGGGACGGCTGTGGAAGCTGCCGGCACCCTGGCATTTTCTCGGACAGAGCACCGGCGGGGCGATTCTGATTGATCGGCTGTTGCATGGCCCCATGCCCGAGCAATCGGGGCAGACCATATTGATGGCGCCGTTGGTACGCCCACGACAGTGGGGGGTGTCCCAATTCAGCCTCAAGCTGCTCGGTGGTTTCATCCAGCAACTGGGGCGTCGTTTTACCGATAATTCCACCGATGCCGATTTCCTGGAATTCATTCGCCAGCATGATCCGCTGCAAGCGCAGGTATTGCCTGTGGCCTGGGTTCAGGCATTGGATAAGTGGATTCCGCGTATCGAGACGGCCGTGCCGGCGGCGCATCGGCCCTTGATCGTGCAGGGGCAGGCCGATGGGACGGTGGATTGGCAGCACAACATAAAGGTATTACAGGACAAGTTCGATGCCCCGGAGCTGTTCTACCTGCCCCAGGCGCGCCATCATCTGGCCAATGAAAAGGCCAAGCTGCGCGGACAATACCTCGACTGGCTGGGCGATCGGCTGGGGTATTGACGCCGGATCGCCCTCGCTCGCGGTGCTTCAGGGGTTCAGTGCATCGCGCACGGCCTGTTCCGTCGCGCGGTAGAACGCCTGGCCGCCGGAAGACTCGCTCCACTCGGTAAAGCGGGTCAGTTCGTCATCATCCAGATCTCGATATATGTGCGCCAGGGTGTCCGGCAGGTTCGGGCGCATCTGTTCGCGCAGGCGGTCGCGACCGCCGGTGCCCGCTTGCTGCGGGATTTTCATCAGTCCGCCGAGCAGATCATTGGCGCTCTGGGCAGCCAGCCCGGTCAGTGCGGTAGAGACCTCCACGCCCAGCTCCAGAGCCGGTAGCCGCGCAGCCAGTCGCTCGATGATCGCCCGGCGTTCGGGGCTCAATGGCTGCGCTGGCAACCCCCGCTGCATGGCTGCGACCGAGGCCGGCGAACTGGCTTGCGTTTCAGCTGCAACTATCTTGCGCCCCAGTGGGCTATTGAAGAAGGTCAGCGCCTGCTGGATATCCGCTGGCTCCAGCGCCAGGGCCAACCGCGCCTGAGCGCGGTCATGCATGCCCTGAGGGGCAAACCGCTGATTGCTGTTGCGCAACAGGGCTTGCTGCACAGCTGGAGGCAGTTGCTGGGCATAGCGCTGCTGGGCGCTCTGCAGCGCGCCTTGGAAATGCTGCTGATGTTGATTCATGCCGGAGCGCTGATACAGCTCGGCCGGGCTGGCGCTGGCGTACAGGCTGCATAGCAGCAGGGCGACGAAAATGAACCACAGAGAGTGCAGGGGGAGCGAACGCATGGAACCTCGCAATTATCGGATCAGGGGGAGTGTCATGGGGGAGGCGGGCCGTTTACACTGTACGGCGCCCGGAATCCTGGGTCTTGTCCGCCGTGCCACCTCCGTGGCACGGCGCTGCTATCCTGATTTGAGTATGAATACGATGCCCGAGTTCCCTGCTGCTGCGGCAGACCGTCTGGTCTGTGTGGCTGACAGCCTGGCTGTGCATGGCTGGTCGATCACCGAGAGTGCATTGCCCGATGAGCTGCTCGGCGAGCTGGAGCGCGATTGCCGTTCGCTCTGGGTCAGTGATGCGTTGAAACCCGCCGCCGTGGGGCGGGCCGGTGAGCAGGTGGTGGTGCCGGATATTCGTGGTGACCATATCCGCTGGCTGGATGACTGCCCGGCCAATAAGGCCACCGCAGCCTATCTGGCAGCCATGGAAAAACTGCGCCACACCCTGAATCGGACACTGTTTCTCGGGCTGGACAGTTTCGAAACCCATTACGCACTCTATCCGCCCGGCGCCGGTTACCAGCGTCATGTGGACAGGTTCCAGGACAGTCCGTTGCGGACTGTCTCGGTGGTTCTGTATCTGAACAGCCAATGGCAGCCGGGTGATGGCGGCGAATTGCGGCTGCATTTGCCGGATGGCGTGATGGATGTGCCTCCACGGGCGGGAACCCTCGCGGTATTCATGAGCGCCAGCCTGCCTCACGAAGTGCTTCAGGCGCAGCGTGACCGGGCCAGTCTGGTGGGCTGGTTCCGCCGCCGGCCAGACAACCCGTTGATGCGTTGATCATGCAGAAGATTCTCGTCAGCAGTTGCCTGCTGGGCCGGCCGGTCCGCTACGACGGCGGCGCCCTTGGACCCTACTCCCTGCTGCAGCAGTGGCAGGCGCAGGGGCGGGTCGTTGCGCTCTGCCCGGAAGTCAGCGGCGGTCTGCCTACGCCCCGGCCGCCCGCGGAAATCCCCGGCGGCCAGGGCGCAGCCGTGCTGGAGGGGCGGGTGCCGGTGGTTGATGTGGATGGGCGCGATGTCAGTGCGGCGTTTCTGGCTGGTGCTGCCGCTGCGGTGGAACTGGCCAGCCGCCACGGCATCAGGTTCGCGGTGCTCAAGGCGCGCAGTCCCTCCTGCGGTAATCAGGAAACCTATGATGGCAGTTTCAGCGGCAACCGCGTTGCCGGCGAAGGTGTGGCCGCGGCCGCGTTGCGCCGCTGCGGGGTGCAGGTGTTCAATGAGAACGAGCTGGAGCTGTTGGCTACTCTGCTGACGGATTGATTGGCGTAAACCGATAGAACAGGTTCGGCTCGCTGACCACATAGATCCGCCGCTGGCTGTCTATGGTCAATCCTTCAGCCTGGGGCACCGTCCGGCTCAGGCCGCTCATCCCGCGCCACAGACCCAACAGGCTCAGAGGCTCGCCGTCAGCGCTGTATTCCACCACCATGTGCGACTCATCGCTGAGCAACAGCAGATGGCCTGTGTGGTTGTCGGCACTCAGGGAGGAGAGGTCATTCATGAACAGGTTGTCTGGCTGCAGCGAAGGCTCGAGCTGGATGCTGATTGAGGCGCCCTCCGGCTGGCCAACGAAGCCGGTGACGATGAATGCCTGCATGGGGTCGCGTTCCTTGACCACCATCAGCCGCTGACGCTGGGCGTCCCAGGACAGGCCTTCCAGCCCCTTGTTGTTCTGTTCCTCGTCCAGCGATACCGTCAAGCTGGGGGCGTCGGTGACGTCCAGTTCGACGGCATCATCGGGAATCTCGATTTCCAGCAGGCGCCGTTTGCGCTCTTCGGCAATCACATAGCGATTGCCGGCGATATGGGTGAGGCCTTCCATATCTTCCACGCCCTTGACCTGAATGTGGCGCAGCAGCTGGCCATCCAGGCTCAGCTCGACGATCAGGGGATTGCCATTGAGCACACCGAACAGCGTGTCGCTGTCTTCGTTGTAGGTCAATGCCGAGAGATCATCGGCCAGTTCAGGGATTGCCAGAGCTTCGATATCGACCCGGTAGCGACCCAGGTCGAGCGCCTGCTCGGGCATCGACTGGCGATTGAGCTTCCAGCTCTGCCATAGCAGGGTATCGAGATGGGTGACATGCAGGAGGCTGTAGCCTGCGACCAGCAACAGCAGAATGATGGCCAGCAGAAGACGTCTCAAAGGGATTTTCCTTAAATAAGTGAAAGCTGTCAGGACTTGCACCTGAGCAGGAAAGTTCCCCGCTGGGACTTCTTCGTTTCAGTTGAGTACGCGACTGGCCTGCTGCAGGACGCCGGGAATAGCCAATTCCAGCTCATCGCCGGGATTCAGTACACCGACTCCTGCGGGCGTGCCGGTAATCACCACGTCACCCGGCAGTAGGCTGAATACCCCGGCGATGTGCTGCAGAAGCGCAACAATCGGCGTGATCATGTCAGCGCTGGTGCCCTGTTGGCGCAGCTCGTCATTGATCTTCAGTTCCAGCGCAATGGCATTGAGTGCTGGTGCCTGATCGAGCTGGACAAAGGGTGAAAGCGGACAGGCGGCGTCAAATGCCTTGGCTCGCTCCCAGGGATGCCCTTTGCTCTTGAGCTGATCCTGCAGTTCGCGCAGGGTCAGGTCCAGTGCCAGGCCGACACCTGTGATGGCGGCTGCGGCATCTGCCGGGCTCACGGTGCCGGACAGCGGCGAGCCGATCAGCAGGGCGATTTCCGTTTCGTAATGCACAGCGCCACGGCCGACCGGCAGACGGAAGCCGTCGACCATCGACACCACAGAGGTAGAGGGCTTGATGAACAGCAGCGGTTCGCTTGGGATCGGATTGTTCAGCTCGCGCGCATGTTCGGCATAGTTGCGTCCCACACAGACCACCTTGCCCATGGGCAAGGGGATCGAGGTGCCGTCGAAGTATTGGTGCTGATATGCCATGACTCTGTCCTTTGATCGTTGAACTGCTCAGACAGCGAAAATCTTGCCCGGGTTCATGATGCCGTTGGGATCGAACACCGCCTTGACTGCCTTCATCACGGCAATTTCCTCGGCACTGCGACTGTAGCCCAGATAGTCGCGCTTGGTCATGCCCATGCCATGTTCGGCGGAGATCGAGCCGTTGTAGCGTTTGACGATATCGAACACCCACTGGTTGACGCTGGCGCACTTGGCAAAGAATTCTTCCTTGGGCATGGCGTCGGGTTTGAGGATGTTCAGGTGCAGGTTGCCGTCGCCGATGTGGCCGAACCAGACAATTTCGAAGTCGGGGTAATGCTCACCGACAATAGCGTCGATATCCCGCAGGAACGCCGGTACCTGGCTGATGGTGACCGAAATATCGTTCTTGTACGGGGTCCAGTGAGAGATGGTCTCGGAAATGAACTCGCGCAGCTTCCACAGGTTCTGCAGCTGCTGTTCACTCTGGCTCATGACGCCATCCAGTACCCAGCCTTGCTCCACACAGTACTCGAAGGTTTCCAGCGCCTGGTTGGCGATATTCTCGCTGACTGCCTCGAATTCCAGCAGGGCGTAGAACGGGCAATCGGTCTCGAAGGGTGCGGGTACGTCGCCGCGGTCCATGATCTTGGCCATGGCCTTGTCGGAGAAGAACTCGAAGGCGGTCAGGTCGAGCTTGCCCTGGAAGGCATGCAGTACCGGCATGATGGAGTCGAAATCCGGGGCGCCCAACACCATGGCGGTGAGGTTCTTCGGTGCCCGCTCCAGGCGCATGGTGGCTTCGACGACGAAACCCAGGGTGCCTTCGGCGCCGATGAACAGCTGACGCAGGTCGTAGCCGGTGGCGTTCTTGACCAGCCCCTTGTTCAGTTCCAGCAACTCGCCAGCGCCGGTGACTACCTTCAAGCCGGCCACCCAGTTGCGGGTCATGCCATAGCGGATGACTTTGATGCCGCCGGCGTTGGTGCCGATGTTGCCGCCGATCTGGCTGGAGCCGGCAGAGGCGAAGTCCACCGGATAATACAAACCCTGATCTTCAGCGTACTGTTGCAGCTGTGCAGTCACCATGCCCGGCTGGCAGGTGACGGTGCGGTCATAGGCATTGAAGTCGAGAATCCGGTTCATGTAATCGAAGGACACGACGATCTCGCCATTGGCGGCCACGGCAGCGGCCGACAAACCGGTGCGGCCGCCGGACGGGGTCAGGGCCAGTTTGTGTTCATTGGCGAAGCGCACCACGGCCTGGACCTGCTCGATGCTTTTAGGGAACACGATGGCCAGCGGGGCTGGCTCGAACTGCTTGGTCCAGTCCTTTCCCCAGGTGGTCAGTGACTCACTGTCGGTACGAACCTTGTCGGCGTCGACCAGCGTTTTCAGGGTTTCAATGATGGCTTCAGGGGTCATGGCGGCTCTCAAACAAAATTCATGCAGCGCCTGAACACATTTCATGCTGCGAACAGGCATCTGGAAAAGGGAGATTATGCTAGCATATGCGGCTTCCGAAACAGGTCAGTGACGGAGAAAACGCCGAAAAACCTGACGGACCATCATACATCAGCATTACGGGTAACTGACACATGGCTAAAACCTCGCTGGACAAAAGCAAGATCAAGTTTCTGCTCCTCGAGGGTGTGCACCAGACTGCCGTCGACACTCTGAAGGCAGCCGGTTACACCAATATCGATTATCACACTGGCTCGTTGCCGGAAGAACAACTCAAGGAAGCGATCGCTGATGCGCACTTCATTGGTGTCCGTTCCCGTACCCAGCTGACCGCAGACGTGCTCCAGCACGCAGGCAAACTGGTAGCCGTCGGCTGCTTCTGCATTGGCACCAACCAGGTTGATCTCGACACGGCCCGCGAAATGGGTGTGGCGGTGTTCAACGCGCCTTATTCCAATACCCGTTCGGTTGCCGAGCTGGTGTTGGCCGAAGCCATTCTGTTGCTGCGCGGCATTCCCGAGAAGAACGCCGTTGCCCACCGTGGCGGCTGGCTGAAGAGCGCCACCGACTCTTTCGAGATCCGCGGCAAGAAGCTGGGCATCGTCGGTTACGGCTCCATCGGTACTCAGTTGTCGGTACTGGCGGAAAGCCTGGGCATGCAGGTGATTTTCTATGACGTGGTGACCAAGCTGCCGCTGGGCAATGCGCAGCAGGTCGGCTCGCTGACCGAGCTGCTGGGCACCGCTGACATCGTCACCTTGCACGTACCGGAAACCGCTGCTACCAAGTGGATGATCGGTGAGAAGGAAATCCGTGCCATGAAGAAGGGCGGTATCCTGATCAACGCCGCGCGTGGCACTGTTGTCGAGATCGACGCACTGGCCGCGGCACTGGCCGACAAGCACCTGAACGGTGCGGCCATCGACGTGTTCCCGGTCGAGCCGCGTTCCAACAAGGACGAGTTCATTTCGCCGCTGCGCGAATTCGACAACTGCTTGCTGACTCCGCACATCGGTGGCTCCACCATGGAAGCCCAGGCCAACATTGGTCTGGAAGTGGCTGAGAAACTGGTGCGCTACAGCGACAACGGTACCTCCATCACGTCGGTCAACTTCCCTGAAGTGGCGCTGCCGTCACATCCGGGCAAGCATCGTCTGCTGCACATCCACCAGAACATTCCGGGTGTGATGAGCGAGATCAACCAGGTGTTCGCCAGCAACGGCATCAACATCTCCGGTCAGTATCTGCAGACCAACGAGAAGGTCGGTTATGTGGTTATCGACGTTGATGCTGCCTACTCTGATCTGGCGCTGGAAAAACTGCACGAGATTACCGGCACCATTCGCTGCCGCGTACTGTTCTGATGTGGCTGGGTGGCGGGGCAATCCCGCCACCTGTTGTTTTCTGCTGTTTTTTCTCCTCTCCATTCCACACGTGCCCCCACGTGCGGCCATCAATTGGCAATCCGCACAGACAGTGGGTGCTTGCGACTGTCCACTCGGGCGCTGACTGCGGTTCGTTCAGCTCAGGTTCAGCAAGAGTTCAGGCTAGGTTCAGCGGCGGGCTGGCATGCTGTCTCCCATCATTTTTCAACGGAGACCCAAGCTATGAAAACTGCACTGAAATTGATTGCCGTCGGTACCACCATGGCATTTGCCAGCCTGCCGGCGGTTGCCCAGGATAACTTCGTGGGACTGACATGGGGCGAAACCAGCAACAATATGGACCGCTCCAGTGCGCTCAAGGGCAGCTCGCAAACCCGTCGTCTGGACGACACCATCAATAATTCCGGTACCTGGGGCGTTCGCGGTGGTGTTCAGGATGACACCGGACGCATGTACCTGACCTATGAATACGTGTCGGATACCTATTCCAGTCGCTACAAACTGCGCCAGCAGAACCTGCTCGGCAGCTACGATCTGTTCCTGCCGGTTGCGGATAACACCAGGCTGTTCGGCGGCGTCACTGCCGGTCTGGTCAAACTGGAGCAGGATTCCCCCGGATTCCATCGCGACAGTGATTTGGGGCTGGCCGGTGGACTGCAGGCGGGTATCCTGCACAGCCTGGTCCCCGACTTCTCGATCGAAGCCGGCTACCGTTATCTGCGTACGACCGTCGATGCCGGACTGAACGCCCGAGATCGCAGTGTCGGTGGCTCTTTTGATCTGAAAAGCTCGGATCAGGCCTATCTCGGTTTAAACTATCACTTCTGATTCCGGTGTGATCCCGACCCGCCCGGCAACAGACCCTGATGCCGGGCGGGTTTGCATGGGCCGGTTCCCGTCAACAGCCCCTGACTATCGGAGGTGGCATGAAGCTCCTGTTGGTAGAAGACGAGGCGCTGTTGCGCCATCACCTGTCCACGCGCTTCGGTGAGGCAGGTCATATTGTCGACGCTGTCGACAGCGCCGAGGACGGCGTGTTTCAGGCTCAGCAGTTCAATCACGATATCGCCATCATCGACCTGGGTCTGCCCGGTATGGGGGGGTTGGATCTCATCCGTCAATTACGCAGCATGGGTCGGACTTTTCCGATTCTGATACTGACAGCCCGGGGCAGTTGGCAGGACAAGGTCGAAGGGTTGACCTCCGGTGCGGATGATTATGTGGTCAAGCCGTTTCAGTTCGAAGAGCTGGAGGCGCGGCTGAATGCCCTGGTGCGACGTTCCTCGGGTTTTGTTCAGGCGCGGATCAGTACCGGGGCGCTGGTGCTGGATCTGAACCGCAAGCAGGCTGTGGTCGATGATCAGGCACTGTCACTCACGGCCTTCGAGTATCGGATTCTCGAGTATCTGATGCGCCATCATCAGCAGGTGGTGGCCAAGGAGCGACTGATCGAACAGTTGTATCCCGACGACGATGACCGCGACCCCAATGTCATTGAAGTGCTGGTCGGGCGGCTGCGTCGCAAACTGGAGGTGGCCGGAGAGCCCGAGCTGATCGAAACGGTACGCGGTCAGGGCTACCTGTTTGTCGGGCAATGCCATTGATGCGCTCACTGCGTTCCCGGTTGGTGTTCAGCGCCGCCGGCTTCGCCATGCTCTTCGTACTGGCGTTGCTGCCGGCATTGCAGAATGCATTCGAGCAGACGCTGGAGCAGGTCATCCAGCAGCGCCTGGCTGCCGATGCGGCAACCCTGATCAGTGTCGCGACTGTGGTTGATGGCCAGCTGGTCATGCCGGAACACATGCCGGATGAAGAGTTCAACCTGCCTGAAGCCAAGCTGCTGGGCTATGTGCATGACGTGGCGGGCAACCTGATCTGGCATTCGCGCTCCACTGAAGACGAGCAGTTGAGCTATCTGCCGCACTTCAGCGGCAACCGTATCGATTTCCTGCGCATACGTGACCTGGATCAGAAGGAATACTATGTCTACGACGTGGAAGTGAACCTGGCAGGGGATAATGAGCTGCCGCTGAGTTTCATCACCATGTTACCGAGCAGCGAGTTCGCGCCTCTACAGAAAAGCTTCAGTCGGCAACTGCGATTATGGCTGGGCGGCGGATTGTTGATCCTGCTGGTGCTGCTCTGGCTCGGGCTGACCTGGAGTCTGCGCTCACTGGGCGGCGTCCGACGGGAGCTGAACGAGATTGAGCAGGGCAGGCGAGCTGCCCTGACGGATCAACATCCTGCCGAGGTTGCCCGTCTGACGCGCTCCTTGAATCGTCTGCTCGATAGCGAGCGCCTGCAGCAGGCGCGGTATCGCGATTCGCTGGCAGACCTGGCCCACAGTCTGAAGACGCCGCTGGCGGTGCTGCAGACTGTGGCGGAAAATATCCGTGAACAACCTGAGCGCAACGAGCAATCCCGGGTATTGCAGGATCAGATAGAGCGGATGAGCCAGCAGATCGACTATCAATTGCAGCGAGCCAGTTTGCGCCGCAGCGGGTTGGTGTTGCATCAGGCGACGCTGGCACCGGTGGTTGCCAGGCTCTGTGAGGCCCTGAGCAAGGTTTATCAGGAGAAGCCCCTGCGCGTGGAGTTTGATATCCGTGATGATTTTCAGGTGCCGATGGAAGAGGGCGCGCTACTGGAGCTGCTGGGCAACCTGCTGGAAAATGCCTACCGGTTGAGTGTCGCGCATATCAAGGTCAGTGCGACGGTAAGCCAGGGTATCTGCGAAATAACCGTCGAGGATGACGGGCCCGGGGTGCCGGAAAGCCAGCGTCAGCGGATAATAGGCCGGGGCGAGCGCCTGGATACGGCTCATCCGGGGCAGGGGATTGGGCTGTCCGTGGTCAGGGATATCATCGAAAGCTACGATGGCGAACTGAATCTGGAGGATTCAGCGCTGGGTGGAGCGGCTTTCCATGTCCGCTTGCCCAGTGAAGGGATAGCGCCGGGCAGGCGGCTTACCTGACCGGCGCAATACTTGGCAGGCATTCTCACCGCCCCGTAGGTTGCCAGTTGCACGCGACCTACGGGACGGCAAAGACTCTCACTGAGAGTCAGCTGTCAGATCGCTCCATGCGCTGCACGCCAGTTGCCGTGCCGAGCAGTAGAATGTCCGCCGGCCTTGCCGCAAACAGCCCGTTGCAGACCACACCGACAATCGCGTTGAGCTTTTCTTCCAGCTCGCGGGGATCGTGGATCTGCATGTTGTGGACGTCGAGAATGACGTTGCCGTTATCGGTCACCACGCCTTCGCGGTAGGTCGGGTCGCCGCCGAGTCTGACGATTTCCCGGGCCACGTGGCTGCGGGCCATGGGAATCACTTCCACCGGCAGGGGGAACTCGCCGAGGGTGCTGACCAGCTTGCTCTCATCGGCGATGCAGATGAAGGTCCGAGCGACGGCAGCCACGATCTTTTCGCGGGTCAGGGCTGCGCCGCCACCCTTGATCAGCTCCAGATGCCGGTTGGCCTCGTCGGCACCGTCCACGTAATAGTCCAGATTGGCCACGCTGTTCAGATCATAGACGGGAATCCCGTGCTGCTTCAGGCGCTCGGCGGTGGCCTGAGAGCTGGCCACGGCGCCGTCGAAGAAGCCCTTGTGCCGGGCCAGAGCATCAATGAAGTGATTGGCGGTCGAGCCAGTACCAACCCCGATGATGCTCTTGTCTTCCAGATTGGGCAGCAGAATTTCTACCGCGGCCTGCCCAACGGCCTGCTTGAGTTCATCCTGGGTCATGGCGGTCACCTCTGCGCATTTGAATAAAGCGGCAATTATACGGCTCCATCCGGACAGCGTGTAGTCGGATCGGGACCGATTCGTTTAGACTGGCACCTTTATCTCACCTTATCACCAAGCCGAAACCCTGATGCCTACTCTGGAAAGTTACGTAAAGAAGATTCTCTGCTCGCCCGTGTACGATGTGGCTGTCGAAACCCCTATTCATCGCGCGCCCTTCCTCTCCGAGCGAATTGGCAATACGGTTCTGCTCAAGCGCGAAGATCTGCAGCCAGTGTTTTCCTTCAAGATTCGCGGCGCCTACAACAAGTTGATGCAACTGACCGATGAGCAGCGCGCCTGTGGCGTGATTGCAGCATCGGCGGGTAACCATGCTCAAGGGTTGGCGTTTGCGGCCAGGCATCTGGGGGTGAAGGCGACCATTGTGATGCCGAAGACCACACCGGAAATCAAGGTCAAGGCTGTCAGGGCGCGCGGCGGCAAGGTGGTGCTGCATGGTGACGCCTTCGACGAGGCGCTGGCCTATGCGCAGAAGCAGGTGGAAGAAAAGGGACTGGTATTCATTCATCCCTATGATGATCCCGACACCATCGCGGGTCAGGGTACCGTGGCCATGGAAATCCTGCGCCAGCATCAGGGACATCTGGATGCCATTTTCGTCCCGGTTGGCGGTGGCGGCTTGATCGCTGGTATTGCAGCCTATGTGAAGTACCTGCGCCCGGACATCAAAGTGATCGGTGTCGAGCCGAGCGACTCCAACTGTCTGCAGATGGCGCTGCAGAAAGGCAAGCGGGTGACGCTGGGGCAGGTCGGGCAGTTTGCAGACGGCGTGGCGGTAGCGCAGATCGGCAAATATACCTTTGATATCTGCAAGCAATACGTCGACGAGGTCATCACGGTGTCCTCTGATGAGATGTGCGCAGCGATCAAGGACATCTATGATGACACCCGCTCGATCTGTGAGCCTGCTGGATGTCTCGGCGTGGCAGGAATCAAGAAGTACGTCGAGCGCGAAGGCTGCACCGGCAAAGTGATGGTGGCCATCGATTCGGGCGCCAATATCAATTTCGACCGTTTGCGTCATGTCGCCGAGCGGGCTGAAATCGGTGAGCAGCGTGAGGCCTTGCTGGCCGTGACCATCCCGGAACGCCCCGGCAGCTTCAAGGCGTTCTGTCAGGCTATCGGTAAGCGGGCCATCACCGAGTTCAACTATCGCTACCATGACCATAAGGAAGCTCATATCTTTGTCGGGGTGCAGACGCACCCGGAGAATGACCCGCGTGAAGCGCTGGTGGAGGACCTGATTGCCAAGGATTTCCCGGTTCTGGATTTGACCGATAACGAGCTGGCCAAACTGCACATCCGGCATATGGTCGGCGGGCACTCAGTGCAGGTGGAAGACGAGGTGGTCTATCGCTTCGAGTTCCCCGAACGCCCCGGCGCGTTGTTCAACTTCCTCAACAAGCTGGGCGGGCGCTGGAACATCTCCATGTTCCACTATCGCAACCACGGAGCCGACTACGGTCGGGTAGTGGTCGGGCTCCAGGTGCCCGAAGCGGAGCGAGCCAAGGTGCCTGCTGCACTGAAGGAGATCGGTTACCCCTTTTGGCATGAAAGTGATAACCCGGCCTATCGGTTGTATCTGGGCTGACTCGGCCGCGCGGGTCGATGCGCCCGAAATGGCAGAAAAGTTGACGTCAATAAATTAATGGGTTATACGGTGTCGCTCGATACGTCGGAAGTATTGTCTCAAAACGATGTGTGCGCTCAACAGGAGCGTTCTGAAGGATCAGACAACGAAGTTGGCCAGTATTGGAGGGCAAGTAATGCGTCGTAAGCCGGACTTGATGTGGGTTTTAGTGCTCGTGTTCACCTTGGGTGTGGTAACTACGGGTTATACCCAGAGTTATTTTGACCGCCCCGCAGCTTCATTCGAAGCTGAACCTATTTCACCAGAATGATCTGCTGATCGCTGACGATGCCGTCCAGGGGTATATCCCAGGCGGCAGCGGGCAGCTGTGCGACTTTCTGGCAATCATGAGCCAGGCCCAGCAGACGTGGTCCGAACCAGTGTTTGCGTAGTCGCCGAAAAGCGAAGGTGCGGTCATAGAAGCCGCCACCCATGCCAAGGCGGTTGCCTGATTCGTCAAAGCCGACCAGCGGCATCAGGATCAGGTCCAGGCGCCAGGGTCTGGCCTGCAGTGCCGGGTTGAGCAGAGGTTCGCGGATGCCGAAGCGGTTGGTTACCCATGGCTGTTGCGGAGTCAGGCGCTGGAAGTGCATGCGATTGGCTGGCCAGCCGGTAATGACCGGCAGGTAGCATTGCTTGCCCAGGCGGTGGGCGTGCTCCATCAGTATCGCTGGATCTATTTCGCCGTCGTTGGCCAGATAGAAGGCAATATGCCGGCTGCGGCGGAACAGGGGGTGCTGTGCAAGCTGGCGCCATAGCTGCAGGCTGGCCTGATGTTGTTGCTGAGGGCTGAGAGCGCGGCGCGCTGTGCGCAGTCGACGGCGCAATGCTGAACGGTTGCTGCCATTCATGAAATGAGTCCCCGGAATGCCGCTGTCGGGTAAGCCCTTGAACCCGAAAGTTCAAGGCGGAGGACATGGCATCGTTTTAGGCTTTCCGACTTGCGGACGTGCACACCGACGATAGCGCCTGCCCCCCTTCTACAGGAGTATCGGCTCAGGGACATCACCGACTGGCAAACACTCCAGGGATGTGACCGAGTATACAGAAAATTCACTGCAACTCCAGACCTCGGCTATTCCTGATGGCGTGTCAGCGCCTGATCGAGACGGTTGGCCAGTTCAGTGATCTGTTGCTGTTGATCGCTCATCAGCCGCGACTTCTGCAGGTTGCCGGTGAGCATTTCGTGGCTGATGTTGAGTGCCGCCATGACCGCGATTCGCTCCACGCCAACGACTTTTCCGCGATTGCGGATGTCGCGCATGGTGTTGTCCAGATGGCGGGCAGCTTCTTCCAGGTTGTAACGTTCTTCAGGGGGGCAGGCTACCTGGTATTCCTTGTCGAGGATGCGCAGGGTGACTGTCAGGGGTTGGCTCATGAATCGTGCTCCAGGGATTTCAGACGCAATATCATGGCTTCGACCTTCTGACGGGCCAAATCGTTCTTCTCGATCAGCTGCAATCGTTCTTCACGCCAGGAACGTTCCTGGGCCAGGAGCTGGTGGTTCTGTTTTTGCAGTCGATCACAGATGCCGATCAGCTGGTCTATTTTTTCAATCAGGTTGTTGATATCGGGTTCGTCCATTTGGCGCCATTCTGTCATCCCGCTGTCGGAGAACTATAGAGCCGCCCGGCAGGGTGGTCAAACCCTGATGAGCGATTGTGAGAACCTGGTTGGTGACGGCGATGGCGAGACGCGGAGCGCAAGCCAGGTTGTTCCTGAGGCTGTCAGGTCTGTAGGATATGGCAGCTGTCTGGGAAAGGTTCCCAGCATTATCTACCCATGCCCGAGAGACCAGAAAACTATGGCTCTGATGTCTGCCACTTTTGATTATGACCGTGTCGACCAGATGTTCACTGAACAGGGTGCGGCCGGATTCCCCGCTGAGTTGCACGGCCACCTGGTTGGGCGGCTCTCTGCCGGCAGCCGCCTGGACCACACCGCCTGGCTGGATGCGGCCCGTGAGGTCATTGATGGCCGTGGCCAGCTGTCCGAAGCGGACAAGGTGCTGCTGATCCAGCTGCACGATGCCAGTCTGGCGCAGCTGGCCGGCAGTGGCTTTGACCTGACGCTGCTGTTGCCCGATGATGAGACAACCATTGATCGCCGGACGCTGGCGCTGGGGCAGTGGTGTGAAGGTTTCCTTGGTGGCTTCGGTCTGGTTGGACGAGAAGGTGAGTTGAGTGAGGAGGCTACCAGCGTGCTGGCTGACTTTGCCGCCATCGCTCAGGTACAGGCCGATCTGGAAGAGTCCGAAGCCAATGAGGCTGATTTCATGGAAGTCATGGAATATGTGCGGATGGCTGTACTCTTGCTGTTCAGCGAATGCCAGCCGGCTGACAAGCCGCAGGACCAACCGCCCGCTTCACTGCACTGAGAATAGCCCATGCACATTAGCAAGCAGGAATACGCCCGTCGTCGCAAGGCGCTGATGGCGCAGATGGAACCCGGCAGCATCGCCATTCTGCCGGCTGCACTGGTATACATTCGCAATCGGGACGTCGAGCATCTGTACCGACAGGACAGCGACTTCCAGTATCTGACCGGCTTTCCCGAGCCGGAAGCGGTGGCGGTACTGATACCGGGCCGCGAGCATGGTGAATATGTGCTGTTCTGCCGGGAAAAGGACAAGGAGCGTGAGCTCTGGGACGGCTATCGGGCCGGCCAGGAAGGCGCTGTCGCGGCCTATGGTGCGGACGATGCCTTTCCCATCAGTGATATCGATGACATTCTCCCCGGCCTGATCGAAGGTCGCGAGCGGGTGTATTACGCGGTGGGCGTGAACCAGGAGTTCGACATGCGCCTGACGGGCTGGGTCAATACCATTCGCAGCAAGGCGCGACTGGGCGCCGAGCCGCCGAAGGAATTCATCGCCCTGGACTACCTGCTGCATGACATGCGCCTGTACAAGAGTGCGGCGGAGATTCGTGTCATGCAGGCCGCCGGTGATATTTCCGCCGAGGCCCACACCCGCGCCATGCAGGTATGCCGCCCGGGCATGTATGAATATCAACTGGAAGCCGAGCTGCAACACACCTTCATGCGCCACGGCAGTCGCTCGCCGGCCTATGCGTCGATTGTTGCCGCTGGCCGCAATGCCTGCATCCTGCATTACACCGAGAACACCAGTCAGATCCGCGACGGCGATCTGGTACTGATCGATGCGGGTTGTGAACTGGACTGCTATGCCAGTGACATTACCCGCACCTTTCCCGCCAACGGCCGCTTCAGCCCTGAGCAGCGTGCCATCTATGACATAGTGCTCAAGTCCCAGGTCGCCGCGTTCGCGGTAATCGGCCCCGGTCGTGACTGGAACGAAGCCCATGATGCGACCGTGCGGGTGATCACGGCCGGGCTGCTGGAACTGGGTCTGCTCAGTGGTGATCTGGAAGAGCTGATCGTCAGTGGCGCTTACCGCCCATTCTATATGCACCGCGCCGGACACTGGCTGGGCATGGATGTGCATGATGTTGGTGAATACCGGGTGGGCGGTGAGTGGCGGGTCCTGGAGCCGGGCATGGTGCTGACCGTGGAGCCGGGTATCTATATCGCTCCGGACAACGAGGATGTACCGCTCAAATGGCGCGGTATCGGTATCCGTATCGAGGATGATGTGGTGGTCACCCGCGAAGGTCATGATGTACTGACCGGCAATGTACCGCGCGAAGCGGATGAGATTGAAGCGCTGATGGCGCGCGCCCGTGCCGTAACGGATGCACTTGCGTGACTATCAGCCTGAATATCGTCGGCGGCGGCATGGTCGGCGCCAGCCTCGCCCTGGGGCTGCAGGACTGCGCCCGGGAAGCCGGCTGGAAGATTCGTCTGATCGAGGCCCAGCCGCCGGTCAAGGGTGGCTGGCAGCCAAGCTACGACAATCGTTCCACGGCGCTGTCCCACGGCAGCCGGCGGCTGTTCGAGCGGTTGGGTATCTGGACTGATCTGGCCCGACGTGCAGAGCCGATTCGGCAGATTCACATATCCGATCAGGGGCATCCCGGTTCGGCCCTGATGCATGCCGCCGACGAAGGTGTGCCAGCGTTGGGCTATATCGTCGAGAATGCCTGGTTGGGCGAAGTGTTGCTTGGCTCGCTGGATCATCAGGCGATTGAATGGTTGGCGCCAGCACGGGTGGCGCATGCCAGGCCCCAGCCGGGCGGCTATTCACTGGATCTGCAGACCCCGGACGGCCCGCAGCAGTTATCCTCGGACCTGCTGATCATCGCCGACGGCGGGCGTTCCGGGCTGCTTGAGCAGCTGGGAATCCAGCGCAAGGTCAACCCCTATCAGCAGGTGGCGGTGATTGCCAACATCACCTCGGCGGGTGGGCACGCGGGGGTGGCTTACGAGCGCTTCACCGAGAGCGGACCCTTGGCGTTGCTGCCGTTGTCCGGGCAGCGCAGTGCGCTGGTCTGGAGCCTGCCGGTGAATATTGCCGACGCCGTCGCCGCCCTGCCGGATGCCGAGTTCCTGCAACGTTTGCAGGCAGCGTTCGGCTTTCGCATGGGCGCACTGACCAAGGTGGGTGAGCGCGCCAGCTATCCTCTGAACCTGATCGAGGCCGAAGAGCAGGTGCGCTCGCATCTGGTGGTGCTCGGCAACGCCGCACACAGTCTGCATCCGATTGCCGGGCAGGGATTCAACCTGTCTCTGCGTGACGCCATGGCATTGGCCGATAGCCTGTTGCAGGCTCAGCGCGAACAGCGTGATCCTGGCTCACTGGCGGTGCTGCAGAGCTATATCGACGGTCAATATGCTGATCAGACGGCCACGGTCGCCTTCAGTCACTACCTGACCGAATTGTTCAGTAACCGCAACTCTGCACTGGTGGCAGGCCGCAATGCCGGGCTGCTGGCGCTGGATCTTCTGCCGCCGCTCAAGAGCCTGTTTGCTCGTCAGGGCATGGGTTTGCGCGGCTGAGCGACATTTTTTCGGAGGCGCCATGGCGCAGCAGTTTGATCTGATTATTGTGGGTGCCGGTATGGTTGGTGCGACGCTGGCGCGAGCCCTGGCGGATACCTCCCTGCGGGTGGCGGTGCTGGATGCCATGCCGCTGGATCAGCCGCTGCCGGCGCGCACCACTGAATCAGGCTATGACCCGAGAGTAAGTGCGCTGAGCGCTGCTTCTGAGAATATCCTGGCGAATCTTGACGCCTGGCAGCGTATCGCGCCGGACCTGCGCAGCCCCTATCGCTATATGTGCGTGTGGGACGGCGAAGGCACTGGCGAGATCCGCTTCGATGCCGGGGTGCTGGGTGAAAACCGGCTGGGCCATATTGTCGAGAATCGCCGCATTCAGCAGGCGCTGCTGGACAGCCTGGCCAGCACTGGCGTGACGCTGCTGGGTGGTCGGCGGGTGACGGAATTGGTGCGCGAAGAGGACGGCTGGCGTCTGAATCTGGAAAATGCCGAGGCGGTGCAGGCGCCGCTGATCGTGGCGGCTGATGGCGCGCGTTCACGCGTGCGCGAGCTGGCCGGATTTGCCATGCGTGAATGGGATTATCTGCATCATGCGGTGGTGACCACTATCCGTACCGAGCGGCACCACGGCGATACGGCCTGGCAATGCTTCCTGCCCACCGGTCCGCTGGCCTTTTTGCCGCTCAACCAGCGTGATGGCGGCCATTACTGTTCCATCGTCTGGTCACTGCTGCCCGAAGCAGCTGAGCGTGTCATGGCGCTGGATGAGGCGCAGTTTGCCAGCGAGCTGGAGCGTGCCTTCGAAGGGCGGCTGGGGCGGATCACTCAGGCCGATCAGCGCCACTGCATCCCGCTGCGCCAGCGCCATGCACGCCGCTACGTGATGCCGGGGCTGGCGCTTATCGGTGATGCGGCGCACAGCATTCACCCCCTGGCAGGGCAGGGTGTGAATCTGGGCCTGCTCGACGTCGCCGAGCTGACCGATGTGCTGGGTGCGGCGCTGAGACGCGGTGAAGATATCGCCAGCCTGCCGGTGCTGCAGCGCTACGAGCGCCGGCGAATGGGTGCCAATCTGTCGATGATGGCGGCGATGGAAGGCTTCGAGCGTTTGTTCCATGCCGATGCGTTGCCGCTGCGCTGGCTGCGCAACAGCGGTATGCAGTGGCTGAATGGGCAGGGCGCGGTCAAGGCAGGCATCATCCGCCGCGCTATGGGGCTCGGCGATAATCTGCCTGCATTGGCGCAACCGCCTGAATTGGGCGTGTACGGTGACTGAAAGAGGGTGCCGTGCTTTTTTCGGGCATACTCTGGATTTGCTTAATTAAAATCATTATCATCTAGGATCGCTTTTTCGAACCCGAGGCTATCCGATGTCCTTTACCCGTAATCTTGTTGCCCTGACCCTGGCCGCCACCGCTTTCACCAGCGTCGCGCAGGCCAAGGAGCTGGTGGTTTATTCCTCCCGTCAGGATCATCTGATCAAGCCGGTTTTCGATATGTACACTGAAAAGACCGGCATAGAGATCAACTTCATCACCGACCGCGAAGCCCCCTTGATGGCGCGTCTGCGTGCTGAAGGTGCCAACACGCCCGCAGACATGTTCATGACAGTGGACGCTGGCAACCTGTGGCAGGCCGAAGAGCAGGGCCTGTTCCGTGCGATGGAGTCCGACACCATCGAGCAGAACATCCCGGCGCACCTGCGTTCGAGTAATGACATGTGGACGGGGCTGTCGCTGCGCGCACGGACCATTGCCTACTCCACCGAGCGGGTCAACCCGGACGAACTGAGCACCTACGAGGCTCTGGCTGATGACAGCTGGAAAGGCCGCGTATGCCTGCGCACAGCGAAGAAGGTCTACAACCAGTCGCTGGTCGCCACCATGCTCGAATCCATAGGTGAAGAGAAAACCACAGACGTGATCAAGGGCTGGCTGGCCAACCTGGCGACGCCGGTGTTCTCCGATGACACAGCGCTGCTGAAGGCCATCGACGCCGGCCAGTGTGACGTGGGTATTGTCAACTCCTACTACTTCGGTCGTTTGCACAAGGCCGAGCCGGACGTTAAGGCCAAGCTGTTCTGGCCGAACCAGGAAGACCGTGGCGTACACGTCAACATCTCCGGTGCCGGCGTGACCAAGCATGCCAAGCAGCCCGAGGAAGCGCTCAAGCTGCTCGAGTGGATGACCACGGAGGAAGCGCAGCGCGTATTTGCCGACGTGAACATGGAATTCCCTGCCAACGCGGCGCTGGAGCCCTCCGCGGAAGTGGCTGCCTGGGGTGACTTCAAGGCAGACAACGTCAATATCGAAGTGGCCGGTCGGCGTCAGCCTGAGGCTATCATGCTGATGGATCGTCTGGGCTGGAACTGATCAGAATGCCGCAGGGATAAACCCGGCGGCCGCTTTTGCTTATATACTGCACGCCCGCCGTCTCCCGGCGGGTGTGTTCGTTTATAACTACAGGACGTTGTCAGTGCCCCTTCAATCCATCGCCCACAAAGTGCGCTGGCAGTTGGTTGCCTATGTCGCCGCCGGTCTGGTGCTCATGCCGCTGCTGGTTCTGCTGTTCAGTTGGCAGAATATCGACCATCAGATCTGGAGTCACCTGCTGCAGACGCAGCTGGGACAGCTGCTCGGTAACACACTGATATTGATTTTCGGTGTGGGGGCAGGCGTGATTCTGCTCGGGGTAAGCCTGGCCTGGCTTACCAGCCTGTGCGAATTCCCCGGTCGGCGCTGGCTGGATTGGGCATTGATGCTACCCTTCGCCGTGCCCGCCTATGTACTGGCCTTTGTCATGGTCGGTCTGCTGGACTTCTCCGGGCCGCTGCAATCACTGCTGCGAGACTGGTTCGGTCAGGACGTCCGCTTACCACCGATCCGCTCCACCGGCGGGGTGATCCTGACGCTGGTACTGGTGTTCTACCCTTACGTCTACATGCTCGCGCGCAGCGCCTTTCTGGCCCAGGGGCGCGGCTTGATGGAGGCGTCACGGATTCTCGGTCAGACGCCCTGGCAGGGTTTCTGGCGGGTGGCCATCCCCATGGCGCGCCCGGCGATCAGTGCCGGCACGGCCCTGGCGATCATGGAGACCCTGGCCGATTTCGGTGCGGTATCGGTATTCAACTACGACACCTTCACCACGGCCATCTACAAGACCTGGTACGGCTTTTTCAGTTTGCAAAGCGCTACCCAACTGGCCAGTCTGCTGCTGCTGTTCGTGTTTCTGGCACTGTTTGCCGAGCGCCACGCGCAGGGGCGCAGCAAGCGTTTTCCAGCCAACGACAAGCCGCGCAAAGGTGCACTCTATCGCCTGCAAGGGCCCCTGGGCTGGTTGGCCAGCGGCTACTGCCTGCTGATACTGTCGATCGCCTTCATCATCCCGGTGGGCCAATTGCTGTACTGGCTGCTGAGCAGCGGCATTGCCGATCTGGACAGTCGCTACTGGTCATTGATCCGCAACACCCTGATTCTCGGCGGCATCGCCGCCGGGCTGACGGTCAGCGTAGCCATTCTGCTGGTGTTGGCTCGGCGGCTGCAGCCGATCCGCCGGGTGCGCAGTGCCGTCGCCCTGGCCAACCTCGGGTATGCCTTGCCCGGCTCGGTGCTCGCCGTGGGCATCATGTTCTTCTTCAGCTACCTGGATAACCACATGGTGGTACCGCTGCAGAGCTGGCTCGGCATGACCAACCCGGCGCCCATTCTGCTTGGCAGCCTGTTTGCCCTGTTGCTGGCCTATCTGATCCGTTTCATGGCGGTGGCCTATGGGCCGCTGGATACGTCGCTGGCGCGGATTCGGCCGTCATTGCCGGAAGCGGCGCAGAGTCTGGGGCAGCCGGGCTGGGTCGTGTTCTGGCGCATCTATGTACCGCTGTTGCTGCCGGGCATCTTCAGCGCTGCACTGCTGGTGTTCGTTGATGTGCTCAAGGAGATGCCCGCTACGCTGCTGATGCGGCCATTTGGCTGGGACACCCTGGCGGTGCGCATTCATGCGTTGACCAGCGAGGGTGATTGGACCCGGGCATCACTCCCTGCGCTGACACTGGTGCTGGTGGGTCTGTTGCCGGTGATCGTATTGATCAGGCGTTCCGGGCGTCGTTGAGCAGCCCGGGTCGGTGATATCGGCAAAGACTGCAAAAGCCCCGGCTTTGTGACTACAATCAGGCACTGACCTGATCACAACAAGGAGTGCCCATGGCTTCGCGCACGCCGCTCTATGACAGTCACCTGGCCGCCGGCGCCAAGGTGGTCGATTTCGGGGGCTGGGACATGCCGCTGCACTACGGCTCCCAGATCGAGGAGCACCATCAGGTGCGCCGGGATGCGGGCATGTTCGACGTGTCACATATGGCGGTGGTGGATGTGACTGGCGCCGACGCCACAGCCTGGTTGCAATATCTGCTGGCCAACGATGTGGCGCGACTGAACGCGCCCGGCAAGGCGCTGTACACGGCCATGCTCAACACCGAGGGCGGCATTCTCGACGATCTGATTGTCTACCGCACCGAAGACGGTTACCGGCTGGTGCTCAATGCCGGCACCCGCAGCAAGGATCTGGCCTGGATGCAGCAGCAGGCCGACAATTTCTCCGTTACCATCACCGAGCGCGATGAGCTGGCCATGATTGCCGTCCAGGGCCCGCGCGCCCGAGAGCTGTGCGCCAGCATTGTCAGCGAGAGTCGTGCAGCGCTGATCTCCATTCTCAAGTCCTTCGAGGGACTGCCGGAAGGCACCTGGTTCATCGCCCGTACCGGTTACACCGGCGAGGACGGTTTGGAAGTCATGCTGCCAGCCGAGGAAGCGATGGCTTTCTGGCAAGCACTGAACGAGGCTGGTTGTAAACCATGTGGTCTGGGTGCCCGGGATACCTTGCGGCTGGAGGCGGGATTGAATCTATACGGTTCCGACATTGATGAGCGGACCTCGCCGCTGGCCGGCAACATGGGCTGGACCATTGCCTGGGAGCCGCAGGATCGTGACTTCATTGGTCGCCAGGCATTGGAAGCACAGCGTCAGGCTGGCGACCAACCCAAGCAGGTGGGCCTGGTGCTGAATGCGCGGGCGGTGTTGCGGGGTCACCAGAAAGTGATTGTGGATGGTGTTGGTGAAGGTGAAATCACCAGCGGCAGCTTTTCTCCCACGCTCGGCTGCTCCATAGCGCTGGCTCGGGTGCCGGCGGCCACCGGTGCGACCGCCAGTGTCGAGATTCGCGGCAAGTTGCTGGAGGTGCAGGTAATTCGCCCCGGCTTCGTGCGTAACGGCAAGAAAATATTCGAATGATTTGATGAGCCTGAACGCCCCGTCCGCGTCAGCGTGCAGTGGTGTTCAATGGAATGCTTCCCCCCACTGAGGAAATTGAAATGAGCGATACCCCCAGCGAATTGCGTTACGCCAGCAGCCATGAATGGACCCGTCAGGAAGCTGATGGCACGGTCACCGTGGGCATCACCAACCACGCCCAGGACGCACTCGGTGACGTGGTCTTTGTCGAGCTGCCGGAAGTCGGCCGCCAGGTTCAGGCCGGCGAGGAGTGTGCAGTGGTTGAATCGGTCAAGGCAGCCTCCGACATCTACGCGCCGGTGAGCGGTGAGGTGCTGGCGAACAATGAGGCGCTGGTCGATGCACCTGAGCTACTCAACAGTGATCCCTACGGTGCCGCCTGGCTGTTCAAGATCCAGCCTGCCGATGCCAGTGAGCTGGACCAATTGCTGGATGCCGAGGGTTACCAGGCAAGTCTTTGATACGCTGATAAACCGAATCCGTAGAGCCTGAAAGGCGCAGCCTGGCCCAGTGCAGTCGTCTTCAGAGGTTTCCACGCAGAAGAAGGTGAAACGTATGAGCCATACCCCAAGTCTCAGCGAGCTGGAGCAGCATGATGCCTTCGTCAGGCGGCATATCGGTCCGGACGCTGCCGAGCAGCAGAGCATGCTGGATGTGCTGGGGGTAACCTCGCTGGAAGAGCTGATCGGGCAGACTGTGCCGCAGAGCATTCGTCTTCCCTGCTCACTGGCATTGAGCGAGCCACGCAGCGAGGCGCAGGTGCTGGATTATCTGAAGTCGGTTGCCAGTCGCAACCGTGTCTTCACATCCTGCATCGGTATGGGCTATTACGACACCCTTACACCAACGGTGATTTTGCGGAACGTGCTGGAAAACCCCGGCTGGTATACGGCTTATACGCCCTATCAGCCGGAGATTTCCCAGGGCCGCCTGGAGGCGCTGCTGAATTTTCAGCAGATGACTCTGGATCTGACCGGCATGGAGCTGGCCAACGCCTCGTTGCTGGATGAGGCCACCGCGGCGGCGGAGGCTATGACGCTGGCGCGGCGAGTAGCGAAAAGCAAGAGCAATGTCTTCTTCATTGACGAGGACTGCCATCCGCAGACCATTTCGGTGGTGCGCACCCGCGCCGAGGCCTTCGGTTTCGAGTTGCTGGTGGATTCCGTCGATGTGCTGGAGCAGCACGAGGTATTCGGGGCGGTGTTTCAGTACACCACCACCTGGGGCGAGATACGTGACCTGCAGCCACTGATCCAGCAGGTGCAGGCGCAGCAAGGTCTGGCCTGTGTGGCGGTGGATCCGCTGAGTCTGGTACTGCTTACTCCGCCGGGTGAACTGGGCGCTGATGTGGTATTCGGTTCTTCCCAGCGCTTCGGCGTCCCCATGGGATACGGCGGTCCGCATGCGGCCTTCTTTGCTACGCGAGATGCCTACAAGCGGGCCATGCCCGGACGTATCATCGGCGTGTCGGTGGATACCCACGGCAACCGCGCCCTGCGCATGGCACTGCAGACCCGCGAACAACATATCCGTCGGGAAAAGGCCAACTCCAATATCTGCACCGCGCAGGTATTGCTGGCCAATATCGCCAGCTTTTACGCGGTCTATCATGGCCCCGCAGGGCTGAAGACCATTGCGCAGCGGGTTCATCGGCTGACCGGCATACTGGCGGCAGGACTGGAGCGTTGCGGGATCAAGCGCAGCAATCAGCACTTCTTCGATACCCTGACGCTGAATGTCCCGGGCCAGGCTGGCACCATCGTCGGCCGCGCGCGTAGCCACGATATCAATCTACGACTGATTGATGCCGATCATCTGGGCGTCAGCCTGGATGAAACCACCACAGCGGCGATCCTGGAAACCTTGCTGAGCTGCTTCACTGGGCAGGCGCACGGTCAGGATATGGCAGCGTTGGACCAGGCTGTGCGTGATGACGATAGCGGTATCCCGGCGCAGCTGCAGCGCCAGTCGGCGTTTCTGGTCCATCCGGTATTTAACCGGCATCATTCGGAAACCGCCTTGCTGCGCTATATAAAATCGCTGGAAAACAAGGATCTGGCGTTGAACCACGCCATGATTCCACTGGGCTCCTGCACCATGAAACTGAATGCCACCAGCGAGATGATCCCGATTACCTGGCCGGGGTTTGCACGTATGCATCCGTTCGCGCCATTGGCTCAGGCTGAAGGTTATCGGGTAATGATCGACGAACTGGAAACCATGTTGCGAGCCATTACCGGTTTCGATGCCATCAGCATGCAACCCAACTCCGGTGCCCAGGGCGAGTACGCGGGGTTGCTGGCGATTCGCAAATACCATGAGGAGGCCGGTAATCAGCATCGTAATGTCTGCCTGATCCCGACCTCTGCTCACGGCACCAACCCGGCCTCGGCGATGATGGCCGGCATGCGGGTGGTGCTGATTGCCTGTGATGAACAGGGTAACGTCAATGTCGATGACCTGCGCAGCAAGGCGGCCGCCCACGCCGATGACCTGTCCTGTCTGATGATCACCTACCCCTCGACCCATGGTGTTTATGAAGAGGGCGTGCGGGAGATCTGCGATATCGTGCACCAGCACGGCGGGCAGGTGTACATGGATGGTGCCAACCTCAATGCCTTGGTCGGACTGGCGCGGCCGGCGGATTTCGGCGCGGATGTCTCGCACATGAATCTGCACAAGACCTTCTGCATACCCCACGGCGGTGGTGGCCCGGGTATGGGGCCGATTGGCGTGAAAGCCCACCTTTCGCCCTATGTCGCCAATCACATGGTGGTGCCGCTGGATGGGCCGAACCCGGAGAACGACGCGGTCAGCGCTGCACCCTGGGGCAGCGCCAGCATTCTGCCGATCAGCTGGACCTATATTGCGCTGATGGGCGCCAGCGGTCTGCGTCAGGCCACCGAGGTAGCGATCCTGAATGCCAACTATATCGCCCAGCGGCTCGGCGAGGCCTACCCGGTGCTTTATAGTGGGCGGAACGGCCGGGTCGCCCATGAATGCATCATCGACATACGGCCACTCAAGGCGGCGTCGGGCGTTTCCGAAGAAGATATTGCCAAGCGCTTGATGGACTTCGGCTTTCACGCGCCGACCATGTCGTTCCCGGTGCCGGGTACCTTGATGATCGAGCCTACTGAAAGCGAGTCCAAGGCGGAACTGGACCGCTTCGTCGATGCCATGCTGACCATCCGCAGTGAGATCGCCCAGGTGGAGAAGGGCCAGTGGGGTGCCGAAGACAACCCGCTGTACCATGCGCCGCATACTCTGGCTGACATCATGGGGGATTGGCAGCGCGGTTATTCCCGGGAGCAGGCGGTATTTCCGCTGGATTGGGTGGCAGCCAACAAGTTCTGGCCCGCAGTGAACCGCATCGACAACGTCTACGGTGATCGCAACCTGTTCTGTGCCTGCCCGCCACTGGAAGACTGGGCCGAAGATCAAAGCTGACCGCGCTGGCAGAGACGAGGGTCGACCCGGCTATCATGGGCGGGTCCGACCGCTGCGGTATTTCAGTATCCCACCATCACTTCCGTGTAACCTATACGGCTTGCCGTGCGTCAACCGAATCACCGCCTGATGGAAATATGCCATGAGTGAAGAAGCCCTGTCCGCTGCCGAAACCCAGGAATCCGTTGTCGATGCGCTGGCCAGGGGCAAGTTCAAGCGTGTGCGGCGCATTCTGCGCGAGCTGACCGCGGCGGAGGTTGTCGAACTGCTGAATCATCTGGATCCCGAGCAGCAACAGCTGGTGTGGAACCAGATTGGGGATGAAGAGGAGCCGGGCATTCTGGCGGTGTTGGACCCAGCACTGGCAGAGCGTCTGCTGACCAACAGCGATGACCATCCGGATAGCCTGGAGCCGGAAGCGGAAGACGAGGAAGATATCAGCCCGATCGCCCAGGTGCGCGAGGCGCTGGATGCGGGTCGATTCAAGCGGGCGTTGAAGATTCTCGGCAAGCTGCATCCGTCGCAGGCAGCCGGTCTGCTGGAAGCACTGCCGCCGGCCGAGCGCAGCAGTATCTGGTCGCGGTTGGACAGCGCCAGGGCAGGGCAGATTCTGGTCCACCTGCGCGAGGAAGTGCGCGCCGGCTTGGCAATGGAAATGTCCGACGCCGAGCTGCTGGACGCGGCCCATCAGCTCGATCTTGATGACTTGGTGGATCTTATTCAGGCGCTGCCGTTTGGCCCGGGTCGGCAGCTGTTGCTGTCCATGGATGTCAAAACACGTCAGCAGTTGGCGGACATGCTGTCCTATCCGGAAGAGTCCGCCGGTGGTCTGATGAACATCGACCATATCTCCGTGCGCGCTGATGTTCGGGTCAGCTCGGTGCTGCGCTACCTGCGCCTGCTGGAAGATCTGCCCGATCACACCGACAAGCTGATGGTGGTTGATCGTGATAATCGCTATCTGGGCGTGCTGCGGCTGAGTCGGTTGGTCACCAGCCCGGCTGATGGCCTGGTCAGTGATGTGATGGATGGCGACTTCAAAGCGCTGGATGTGCTGATGAGCAGTCAGGACGTACAGCGCCAGTTCGAAGATCTGGACATGCTGTCGGCGGCGGTCACCAGCCCGGATGGTGTCCTGCTTGGGCGCATCACAGTGGATGACGTGATGGACAGCATTCGTGATGATTCCGAGCGGGCGATCATGGGTATGGCCGGTCTGGATGACGAGGCTGACATGTTCGCACCTGTGTTGACCAGTACCCGCCGCCGTTCCGTCTGGCTGGGGTGCAATCTGATCACCGCCTTTCTGGCCGCCTCGGTGATCGGCCAGTTCCAGGGGGCGTTGGAACAGATAGTCGCCCTCGCGGTGCTGATGCCGGTCGTCGCCAGTATGGGCGGAATTGCCGGCAGTCAGACCCTGACTCTGGTGATCCGAGGGCTGGCGCTGGGCCAGGTGGACACCGGTAACCTCAAGGTATTGCTGGTCAAGGAACTGGGCATCGGCACGCTCAATGGCGTGTTATGGGCGGTACTGGTTGCTGCTGTGGCTATACTCTGGTTCGGCAGTCTGGGGATCGGCTGGGTGATTGGTCTGGCGATTCTGATCAATCTGGTCTGCGCGGTCCTGGCCGGGCTGCTGATCCCGCTGATTTTACGCCGTTTTGGCATCGACCCGGCGCTGGCCGGCAGCATGGTGTTGATGGCAGTCACCGATGTGGTGGGGTTCTCCTCCTTCCTCGGTCTGGCTACGATATTTCTGCTGTAGCCGGTCAGGGTACATCGTTCAGTTCCACCATCAGGTCATCGGCCAGATTTTCCAGGTCGGCGCGCAACGCGTCGGCGTCGGTCTGAGGTAGCAGACCCAATCGGGCGTTGGCGCGAAACAACAGGTCGGCGCTCATCGGAGCGGGTTCGCAACTGGTGTCCAGTTGTTCGACATTCACCCCGTGACGCGCCAGCACGGCGGACACTTCATGTACGATTCCCGGACGATCATTGCCCACCAGGCTGAGCATCAGCGTCGCCATCGGCTGATCATCGGCCTGGCTGCTGACCGCCAACTGGATATTCATTCCTCCGCTACTCATGTTTTCCAGCTCGGTGCGCAGTGCCTCGACCTGGGCGGCGGGCACGTCAACCCGCAGGATTCCGGCGAACTGCCCGGCCATCCGTGCCATGCGGCTATCCAACCAGTTGCCCCCATGCCGAGTGATGACCTGTGCCAGGCTCTCCACGAGGCCGGGCTTGTCAGCGGAAATTACGGTGAGAATCAGCGGGATGGTCATGGGCACGCTCCAGGTTTGTTATTGTCAGATGATCGGGGCCGGATTGCTCAGTGTAGTCGGAGACTGAGTGCTGCGGCGTCTGTATACTGCCGCACCGGCGGAATGTTCCAGCCAGCAATATTCAGGAGTTCGTGATGAGTCTGCCCAGCCTGCGCCTCAAGACCAACAGTGATCGTCGAATCAAGGGTGGCCACCTGTGGGTCTTCAGCAACGAAGTCGATATCGCCCAGACCCCACTTACCGCCTTGGAAGCGGGACAGGAAGTCCAGCTCGAGACTACCTCCGGCAAGGTGCTGGGTCTGGCTACCGTCAGCCCGGACAACCTGATCTGTGCGCGCCTGCACAGCCGCGATGCTGCGCATTCGCTGGACAAGTCGCTGCTGGTGCACCGCATCAAGATTGCTCTGAGCCTGCGGGAAAAACTCTTCGACAAGCCGTTCTACCGTCTGGTTTATGGTGAGTCTGACCTGTTACCTGGCCTGGTGGTGGACCGTTTCGGTGACTACCTGGTAGTGCAGGTTACTACCCCCGGGATGGAGCGGGTACGTGGTGAGGTCATCGAGGCACTGGTTCAGGTTCTGGCCCCTGCGGGCGTGCTGTTCAAGAACGACGGTGCGGCACGCAAGGCGGAGAAACTCGACTCCTACATCGAAGTGGCTTTCGGTGAGGTGCCGGAGCGAGTGGCGCTGGAAGAGAATGGCGTGGCTTTCGAAGCGCCGGTACATACCGGTCAGAAAACCGGCTGGTTCTACGACCATCGCATGAACCGCGCGCGGCTGGCTCCCTACGTCAAGGGCAAGCGGGTGCTGGATCTGTACAGCTACATTGGCGGTTGGGGCGTACAGGCAGCGGTATTCGGTGCCAGTGAGGTCATGTGCGTGGACAGCTCTGCTCCGGCGCTGGATCTGGTTGAACATAACGCTTCACTGAATGGCGTGGCGGAAAAAATGTCCGTGGTCGAAGGCGACGTTATGGACGCCCTGCGCGAACTGAAGGGCGCCGGTGAAAAATTCGATGTGGTGATTGCCGATCCGCCAGCCTTCATCAAGAAGCGCAAGGATGTTCGCAATGGCGAAAATGCCTATCGTCGCCTGAACGAACAGGCCATGCGTCTGCTCAACAAGGACGGCATTCTGGTGTCAGCCTCCTGCTCCATGCATCTGGCGGAAAACAGCCTGCGCGATATCCTGTTGGCCGGCAGTCGGCACCTGGATCGGCATCTGGTCATCGCCGAACGGGGTTTTCAGGGTGCCGATCACCCGCTGCATCCGGCCATTCCGGAAACCGGTTACATCAAGAGCTATTTCTGCCGGGTGCTGCCGGTCTGACGGGAGGCAACGCGTCCCGTTGAACTGAAACCCTTATGAAAAGGCCCCGGCAGGAGAAAACTGCCGGGGCCTTTTCGGTTTGTCGAGAGCAGGATCAGTCACGCAAACTGATGACGGGCCAGCCATGTTGCTGGGCATGGGCGCGCAACACATCATCCGGGTCGACGGCGACGGGCTTGTCGACTATTGATAGCAATGGCAGGTCGTTGCGTGAGTCGCTATAGAACCAGGCGTCGTCGAGATTATGCCCCGTCTCCTCCAGCCAGCGCTCCAGCCGGGTGATCTTGCCTTCGCGGAAGCAGGGGATATCGCAGGAGCGGCCAGTGTAACGTCCGTCGATCTCTTCACACTCGGAAGCCAGCATGATATCGATGCCATAACGCTTGCCAATGGGGCCGGCAACAAAGCGGTTGGTGGCGGTGATGATCATGGTGGTATCGCCAGCCTGCTCGTGACGGGCAATCAGCTCCAGCGCCTTGGGCAGAATGAAGGGCTCGATCTTTTCCTGCATGAACTGGGCATGCCACTCATTCAGCTGCTCTCGGCTATGCCGCCCCAGCGGCTCCAGGCAGAAGTCCAGATAATCGCTGACGTTCAGCTTGCCATCCAAGTAGTCATTGAAGAACTGGGTGTTGAGTTTGCCGTAGGTCTGCGCATCGACGATGTTGTGCGCAACGGCAAACTCTCCCCAGGCATTGTCACTGTCGGTGCCCAGTAGCGTATTGTCGAGGTCGAAAATGGCCAGTGCCACGGAATGCTCCTGTTATCGGTGTAGCGAAGCAGCAAGGATAATTCAGGCGCGGAATAAATGCTTGGGGAAGGGGGTGTTTATGCAATTGCTGGCACGCGCGTCTTTGTGGAACAATGCAGTGGACAACAAATAAGGATACTGGCAGTGATCGACTCCGACGGCTTTCGTCCCAATGTAGGCATTATCCTGACCAACGGGTTGGGTCAGGTGCTATGGGCCAGGCGCATCGGTCAGGAGGCCTGGCAGTTTCCACAGGGCGGAATCCATCATCATGAAAGCCCCGAGCAGGCGCTGTACCGTGAATTGCATGAAGAGGTCGGCCTGTTCCCCGAAGACGTTGAAATTCTGGCCTGCACCCGCGGCTGGCTGCGCTATCGTTTGCCGCAGCGCCTCATCCGCAGCCATTCCCAGCCTGTATGTGTTGGCCAGAAACAGAAGTGGTTCCTGCTGCGCCTGACCTGCGCTGATGAACGCGTATGCATGACCCGCACCGCCAAGCCCGAGTTTGATGGCTGGCGCTGGGTCAGCTATTGGTATCCACTGGGCCAGGTGGTGGCGTTCAAGCGGGATGTCTATCGCCGGGCAATGAAGGAGCTGGCGCCGCGTCTGCCGCTGAGTGAGCTGAGCGAATGCTGAACATGCTGAATACGCTCCGGCGTATTGTCCAGGAGGTCAATGCGGCCAAGGACCTCGCCTCGGCGCTGAACATCATCGTATACCGCGTGCGGGAAGCGATGGAGACCCATGTGTGTTCCGTCTACCTGCTGAATCCGGATACCGATCGCTATGAACTGATGGCCACCGAGGGCCTGAACAAGGATGCGGTTGGTGTCGTCAGCCTGGGCAGCAATGAAGGCCTGGTGGGCTATGTAGGTATTCGCGAAGAGCCAGTCAACCTCGAAGACGCCGCCGCCCATCCACGTTTCCGTTATTTTGCCGAAACCGGCGAAGAGCGCTATGCGTCCTTTCTCGGTGTGCCCATCATTCATCACCGACAGGTCATGGGTGTGCTGGTCGTTCAGGAGAAGGAGCGGCGTCAGTTCGATGAAGTGGAGGAATCCTTCCTCGTCACCATGAGCGCGCAGCTGGCCGGGGTCATCGCCCATGCCGAGGCTACCGGGGCGATGCGTGGCCTGGGCTGGGCTGGTGAAGTGATTCAGGATACTCGCTTCGATGCGGTCCCCGGTGCCCCCGGGGTGGCCATCGGGCGTGCTGTGGTGATGCTGCCGCCGGCGGATCTGAAGGCGGTGCCGGACAAGGAAGTGAAGGACATCGATGCGGAGATCGCCTTGTACCGCAAGGCGGTGGAGGCCGTTCATGCCGATATCAAGCGCCTGTCAGCCAAGCTCGCAGCCCAGCTGCGCCCTGAAGAGCTGGCCCTGTTCGACGTCTACCTGATGATGCTGGACGACTCCTCCCTGGGTAATGAGATCATCGCGGGTATCCGTCAGGGGCAGTGGGCTCAGGGCGCCTTGCGCGATGTCATCAATGCCCATGTGGCACGTTTTGAGCTGATGGATGACCCCTATCTGCAGGAGCGCGCTGCGGATATCAAGGATCTGGGCCGCAGATTGCTGGCCTGCCTGCAGGAAGCCGGACGTCAGCGACTGGTGTTCCCGAAAAAGACCATTCTGGTGGCCGAAGAGCTGACGCCGGCGATGCTCGGCGAAGTGCCCAAGGACAGGTTGGTCGGCCTGGTCTCGGTACTGGGCTCGGGCAGCTCGCATGTGGCGATTCTGGCGCGGGCCATGGGTATTCCCACGGTCATGGGCGCGGTGGATTTGCCCTACCTGCGCATGGACAAGCTGGAACTGATCGTCGATGGCAATGCCGGCGAAGTCTATTCCAACCCATCCCAGGAACTGCGCCGGCATTATCGCGAGCTGATCCGCGAAGAAATTGAGCTGTCCCACGGGCTGGAAAAACTGCGTGCTGAGCCCTGTGTCACTCTTGATGGCCACCGCGTGCCGCTGTGGGTCAATACCGGTCTGTTTGCCGATATTGCCCGCTCATTGGATCGTGGTGCGGAAGGGGTAGGGCTGTACCGCACCGAAGTGCCGTTCATGATTCTGGACCGCTTCCCCAGTGAGAAAGAGCAACAGGCCACCTATCGGGCCCAGCTGGAAGCCTTCCATCCGTTGCCGGTGACCATGCGCACTCTGGATGTCGGCGGTGACAAGGCCCTCAGCTACTTCCCGATCAAGGAAGACAACCCCTTCCTCGGTTGGCGCGGGATTCGTGTCACCCTGGACCACCCGGAAATCTTCCTAGTGCAGATTCGCGCGATGCTCAAGGCCAGCGAAGGGCTGGAAAATCTGCGCATCATGCTGCCGATGATCAGCAGCGTGACCGAAGTTGAGGAAGCATTGCACCTGATTCACCGCGCCCACAGCGAGGTGCTGGACGAGGGCATTACGGTTCCTATGCCTCCGGTGGGAGTCATGATCGAGGTACCGGCTGCAGTTTATCAGGCGCGGGATCTGGCGCAGCGCGTCGACTTTCTGTCGGTTGGTACCAACGATTTGACTCAGTATTTACTGGCAGTGGACCGCAACAACCCGCGGGTAGCGGATTTGTACCACTCGCTGCATCCGGCGGTGTTGCAGGCCTTGATGCTGATCGCCCGGGCCTGCAAGGAAGCCGGAAAACCGATGAGTGTATGCGGCGAAATGGCCGGCGATCCGGCGGCGGCGGTGCTGCTGCTGGCAATGGGTTGTGATGTGCTGTCCATGAACGCGACCAACCTGCCGCGGGTCAAATGGCTGCTGCGCCAGATCCGCCTCAGCGATGCTCAGGCGTTGCTCAACGAAGCGCTGACCCTGGATAATGCCTATCTGGTGCAGAGTATCCTGCATCTGGCGTTGCGCAGAATGGGACTGGGCAAAGTCCTCATGCCGGTGCGCTGAACAGCACCCTGTTCAGACATGCCAGCTGGAGCCGCCCTGATCAGTACCCTGCGGCCCGAAGCTCTGTTCCCGGAAGCTGATGTTTTGGTCGGCGTCGATGATCAGCAGGCTGCTGGCGCGTGTGCCGTAGTCTTCACCGAGAATGAAGGTCGCTGACAGGCGACGCTCCCATTCCAGGCTGACGCCGCTGTCGGGCAGCTGTGCGTCGGGGTATTCATTGCTGTCTTTGAGCAGATCCAGGAATGTCTCGCTGTCGGCACTGAGATTCGCTTCCAGGCGCTGACACAGCGTTTGCAATTTGGGCCAGGGGCTGTTCAGCGAGGCGTTCGACAGACCATAGATGCCCGGCTGTAGCGCATGTGCCTGGCGTTCTTCGCTGTTCAGGTGCCAGAGCTGGTCTGTCGTTCCGACCAGCAGATTGAAACCCGCATAGCCGTCGATATCGTCTGTCAGACTGCGCAGGTAATCCGCCGGTGACAGGTCGCCGGTCAGATAGTCCAGCACCAGTTTGCCCCGCGAACGCGGACCGGGACGTGCGCCGGGTGAGCGTATGTTGGTCAGCGCAGCGAAACGCCCATTGCGGGTTACCCCCAGCCAGGTGCCGCCAGCTTGAAGGTCCTTGCCGGCCAATAGCTCGGGATGACCTTCATCGGTCCAGAAGTTTGCCGCCCGTGTCGGCCGGGGGTGAAATTCGTCCCGATTGCCAAGTAATACCAACGGCCGCTCGGTAACTTGCCAGGCGAAAGCAATCAGACACATGGAGAAACCTCTTCAAAGCGCAAGGATGAAACGTCAACAGACCTAGTGTACCGACTTCCAGAGCGTGGCGTCTGGTTCGGCTGGGGGCAGCGGCGACGGTCAGTTTTCGATACACTAGCGCGCTGGCTCGCGGCGCGGCAACCAGTCGCAACCGAGGCAATGCGAGGAATGTAATGGAATTCATCATCTATCTGGTACTGGGCGGCTTTGCCGGCGTGATGGCTGGCCTGTTCGGCGTGGGCGGCGGCATGATCATCGTTCCGGTGCTGGTTTACAGTTTTGCGTTACAGGGCTTTGCTCCCGAGGTGCTGACGCATATGGCAGTAGGCACGTCCTTGGCCACCATTGCCTTCACCTCGATCAACTCGGTGCGTGCGCACAACAAGGTCGGTGCGGTGCGCTGGTCGTTGTTTCTTTGGATGGCCTTGGGCATTGTCTTTGGCAGCATCCTCGGCGCGCTTACCGCATCGATACTCAGCGGGCCCGTGCTGCAGAAGATCATCGGGGTGTTTGCCATCTGTGTGGCTATCCAGATGGCCTTCGAACTTCGACCCAAGGCTGCTCTGAGTGAGCCGGACAAGCCCAGTCTGGTTGTGGCCGGAGGCGTTGTCGGCTGGGCGTCGACCATCTTCGGTATCGGCGGTGGCTCGCTGACCGTGCCTTTTCTGGTATGGCGCAGTCTGCCGATGCAGCAGGCGGTGGCGACCTCGGCTGCCTGTGGTATGCCGATTGCCGTGGCGGGTGCGGTCAGCTTCATGTGGACTGGTTGGTCGACCGAGGCATTGCCTGATTGGAGTCTCGGGTATGTCTATCTGCCGGCAGTGATCGGCATTGCTGCAACCAGTGTATTCTTTGCCGGCTACGGCGCGCGGCTGGCTCATCGGCTGTCCCAACGCCTGCTCAAGCGGCTCTTTGCCCTGTTGCTGGTGTCGGTAGGCATCAATTTTCTACTTTAGAGAGCACCTATGCTGACTTATCCGCAGATTGATCCTGTTGCCCTCACACTTGGCCCGGTGCAGATTCACTGGTACGGCCTGATGTATCTCATCGGTATCGGCGGTGCCTGGTGGCTGGCCAGCCGTCGATTGAAGCGCTTCGACCCCAGTTGGACGTCAGAAACCCTATCCGATCTGGTGTTCTGGGTGGCGTTGGGGGTGATCGCCGGTGGGCGACTGGGTTATGTACTCTTCTATGATCTGGCCTCCTACCTGAACGACCCGTCATTGGTCTTGCAGATATGGAAGGGCGGTATGTCTTTCCATGGTGGGCTGGTCGGCGTGCTGTTGGCGGTGTTGTGGTTCTCCCGGCGTCATGGCAAGAGCTTCTTCCAGCTGATGGATTTCATCGCGCCGCTGGTGCCGATCGGCCTCGGTGCCGGGCGCATCGGCAACTTCATCAATGCCGAACTCTGGGGAAGGGCCAGCGATGTGCCCTGGGCCATGGTGTTTCCCACCGACCCGGCGCAGCTGGCGCGGCACCCGTCCCAGCTGTACCAGTTTGCCCTTGAGGGCGTGGCGCTGTTTGCCATCCTGTGGATCTATTCGCGCAAACCGCGCCCGACCATGGCGGTCAGCGGGTTGTTCGGCATCTGTTACGGGCTGTTCCGCTTCATCGTCGAGTTCGTCCGCGAGCCGGATGCCCATCTTGGCTATCTGGCCTTTGGCTGGCTGACCATGGGTCAGCTGCTGTGTATACCCATGATTCTGGCAGGCGCCGCGTTGATGTGGTGGGCCTACCGCAAAGAGGATGCAAGGCATGAAACAGTATCTTGAGCTGATGCGCCGGGTGCGCGAGTCCGGCACCTTCAAGAGCGATCGCACCGGCACCGGTACCTGGAGCGTATTCGGCCACCAGATGCGCTTTGATCTGGCTGATGGCTTTCCCATGGTCACGACCAAGAAATGCCACCTGAAATCCATCGTGCATGAGCTGCTGTGGTTCCTGCAGGGCGATACCAACATCCGTTATCTGAAGGAAAACGGCGTTTCCATCTGGGACGAGTGGGCCGATGAGAATGGCGACCTGGGGCCGGTCTACGGCTACCAGTGGCGCAGCTGGCCGGCGCCCAATGGCGAGTCGATCGACCAGATCAGCAAGCTGATCCAGATGATCAAGACCAACCCCGATTCCCGCCGGCTGATCGTCTCCGCATGGAACCCGGCGCTGGTGGACGAAATGGCGTTGCCGCCGTGCCACGCGCTGTTCCAGTTCTATGTCGCTGACGGCAAGCTGAGCTGCCAGCTGTACCAGCGCTCGGCGGATATCTTCCTCGGCGTGCCGTTCAATATCGCCAGCTACGCCCTGCTGACCCTGATGGTGGCGCAGGTCTGCGATCTGCAGCCTGGGGAGTTTGTCTGGACCGGCGGCGATTGCCACCTGTACGCCAACCATATCGAGCAGACTGATCTGCAATTGAGCCGTGAGCCCTATCCGCTGCCGACGATGCGGCTCAATCCCGAGATCAAGGACCTGTTTGCCTTCAGCTTCGAAGACTTCATCCTGGACGGCTATCAATCCCATCCACATATAAAGGCGCCAGTAGCGGTGTGATGTTGGGGTGGGTGGCGCATGTCATCGTACTGCAATAATTCCGTCATATGCTTGATCGGCTTATCTATGGCAGCGGAGTGCGGCAATGCGCAGGGTCATCTTCAACCAGAAGGGCGGTGTCGGTAAATCCAGCATCGCCTGTAATCTGGCGGCGATCAGCGCCGCCCAGGGCTATCGAACCCTGCTCATCGATCTCGATGCCCAGGCCAATTCCAGCCAGTACCTGACGGGGCTCACCGGCGCTGATATTCCCACCGGCATCGCCGAGTTCTTCCATCTGCTCCTCACCTCGGGTATTGCCGCGAAAAAAGCCAGGCCGCAGATCCTGGAAACCGCCTATCCCAATCTGCACCTGATCACCGCATCACCCGAGTTGGCGGACCTGCAGCCCAGGCTGGAGGCCAAGCACAAGATCAACAAGCTCAACCGACTGCTGGACAAGCTCGACGGTGATTACGAGCGTCTCTATATCGATACCCCACCGGCGTTGAATTTCTATTCCATCTCGGCGTTGATCGCGGCTGACCGTTGCCTGGTCCCGTTCGACTGCGACAGTTTCTCCCGCCAGGCGCTGTACGCACTGCTGGAGGAGATTGACGATATCCGCGACGACCATAATGAACGCCTGGAGGTTGAAGGAATCATCGTCAATCAGTTCCAGCCGCGGGCGGCATTGCCGCAGCAGATGGTCGCCGAGCTGCTGAAAGAAGGTCTGCCGGTTCTGCCGGTATACCTGTCGAGTTCGGTGAAGATGCGCGAGTCGCACCAGGCCTGCTTGCCGCTGGTGCACCTGGACCCCCGGCACAAGCTGACGCAGCAATTCGTCGCCCTGCATGACTATCTGGAAGCGGCCGGCTGACATTTGCCGCCCGGTGTGCGGAAAGGTATTCTGGGCCGATGAAAAACCATCTTCCGCTTTCCCTGATCGCCGCCTGCGCACATGACCGTGTGATCGGGCTGGACAACCGTATGCCCTGGCATCTGCCAGCGGATCTCAAGCACTTCAAGCAGACCACCTTGGGTAAACCCATCATCATGGGGCGCAAGACCTGGGACTCCCTGGGGCGACCCTTACCGGGCCGGCTCAATCTGGTGGTCAGCCGCCAGGCCGACCTGCAGCTCGATGGCGCAGAGGTATTCAGCGACCTGACTACCGCCATTGCCCGGGCCGACGCCTGGGCGCGGGAGCAAGGCGTAGATGAAATCATGCTGATCGGAGGCGGCCAGCTCTATGCCGAGGCGCTGCCATTGGCCGCACGCATCTACCTGACCCGGATCGACCTGGCGGTGGCGGGGGATGCCTTCTTTCCGGAATTCACTGGTTGGCAACTGATCGAGAGTGAAGCCCACGCCGCTGGGGAAACCACACCTGCTTACCGCTTCGAAACCTGGGTTCCCTCGGCCAGGAACTGATCGCTTGCCTGCACGGCTTGCGCTGGCGCTGGATTGTCTATGCTGATGGCAAGTGTCACATATACGGAGTAATGCTGATGAAGAAGGTCTTGCTGATAGCCCTGTTGCTCGTTACGCCGGTTCACGCAGATACCCCGGCGAATGATCCGGAAACCTGTGCCGACAAGGAGCAGCGCATCATGGAGCGGCTGCAGCGGGCTGAAGCCGCGAAGAACCAGGGGCAGGTGCGGGGCCTGAACAAGGCGCTGCAGGAAGTGCGCGACCACTGCACCGAGGAAGGACTGGCTGCCGAGCGGCAACGGCGTATCGCCGAGAGCGAGGCAGAGGTGGAAGAGCGCCGGGAGGATCTGGCTGAAGCGATCCGCGACGGTGATAAAAACAAGATCGAGAAGCGCGAGGGCAAGCTGGCCGAGGCCCTGAAAGAGCTGGACGAAGCCCAAGCGGAGTAATCGCGCGCCCTGTCTGAAGGAGGTTCAGCGTCGTCGCGCTCAACCTTCAGTATCGTCACGACCTGCTCAAGGCAGCTGGCTGAAGCCGGCCATAAATGGGAAATGTCGTATTGTTGTGCCCCCATGCGGACCGCTATTCTGCGTCCATGAAAGCCGTATTGCCACATTCCCCTATCGTCATTCGTGCCTGCCTCGTATCAAGCTGAGAGCAGCAGGCAATCCGTCTTTCCGGCAAGAAATTTGTCCTTGCGAAACCTGGATCAGGTCAGCCAACTGAGTAACTGTCCCGCTCCGATATCTGTATTCAACCATGGAGTGTCAAATGAAACGAGTGCTTTTTCTGGTCGGTAGTTTGGCTGTGGCGGGCTACGCGCAGGCTGGCTTTGGCGGCGGGTGCGCGATCAAGGAACAACGGATCGCCAGTAAGCTGGAATGGGCCAAGGCTGGAGGCCATCGGGGGCAGGTGCTTGGTTTGACCAGGGCGCTGGATAATGTGCGCAGGTATTGCAGAGACGACCTGAGGTATGGACGCTATGACGATATTGCCGATCGTGAAGCCGAGGTGGCAGAGCGCCGTGAGGAGTTGGCCGAGGCAAGGCGGGAGAGCCAGGAAAAGATTGAGAAGCGCGAGCGCAAGCTGGCCAGGGCTATGCGTGAGCTGGCGGAGATAAAAGCGGAGTAAGGAATACCCCGCTTTTACCAACCTGTCAGTCTTCCAGCATCGCCTTGTTGCGCACCGCACCCTTGTCGGCACTTGTGGCCAGCAGGGCGTAGGCCTTGAGCGCGGTGGACACCTTGCGTGGGCGTTTTTCAACCGGCTTCCAGCCTTTCTTGTCCTGCTCGATGCGACGGTGGGACAGTTCTTCGTCGGATATCTGCAGGTTGATGGTGCGGTTGGGAATGTCGATCAGAACGCGATCGCCTTCCTGTACCAGGCCGATGGCGCCGCCGGCAGCCGCTTCGGGGGAGGCGTGGCCGATGGACAGGCCCGAAGTGCCGCCGGAGAAGCGACCGTCAGTCAGTAGCGCACAGTCCTTGCCCAGCCCCTTGGATTTCAGGTAACTGGTCGGGTAGAGCATTTCCTGCATACCCGGACCGCCCTTGGGGCCTTCGTAGCGGATAATGACGATATCCCCGGCCTTCACTTCATCGGCGAGGATGCCGCGTACGGCGCTGTCCTGACTTTCGAAGATCTTCGCCGTGCCTTCAAACACCCAGATGGATGGATCAACACCGGCGGTTTTGACCACGCAGCCATCCAGTGCGATGTTGCCGTAGAGTACCGCCAGCCCGCCTTCCTTGTTGTAGGCATGCTCGACGCTACGGATACAGCCGTTTTCACGGTCCAGATCCAGGCTCGGCCAGCGGGTGCTCTGGCTGAAGGCGGTTTGGGTCGGGATGCCCGCAGGCCCCGCCTTGTAAAAGGTATGTACCGCTTCATCGGTGGTCTGGGTAATGTCCCACTTGGCGATGCCTTCGGCCATGGTCTTGCTGTGGATGGTGGGCAGGTCGGTATGCAGCAGGCCGCCACGGGCCAGTGAACCGAGAATGGCGAAGATGCCACCGGCACGGTGCACATCTTCCATGTGGTACTTCTGAATGTTCGGGGCCACCTTGCACAGCTCCGGTACTTCGCGGGACAGGCGGTCGATGTCGCGCAGATCAAATTCCACTTCGCCTTCCTGAGCGGCGGCCAGCAGGTGCAGGATGGTGTTGGTCGAGCCACCCATGGCGATGTCCATGGTCATGGCGTTTTCAAAGGCTTTGAAGTTGGCAATGTTGCGCGGCAGGACGGAGTCGTCACCGTCGCGGTAATAGCGTTCGGTCAGCTCGACGACAGTGCGCGCGGCCTGCAGGAAGAGTTGTTCACGGTCGGCATGGGTGGCCAGGACAGAGCCGTTGCCGGGCAGGGCCAGGCCCAGCGCTTCCATCAGGCAGTTCATCGAGTTGGCGGTGAACATGCCCGAGCAGCTGCCGCAGGTAGGGCAGGCGCTGCGTTCCACTTCGGCTACTTCTTCGTCGGTGGCGGATTCTTCAGCGGCGATCACCATGGCATCGACCAGGTTCAGTGGGTCCTTGGAGAGCTTGGTCTTGCCAGCTTCCATAGGGCCACCGGAAACGAATACCACCGGAATATTCAGGCGCAGGGCGGCCATCAGCATGCCGGGAGTGATCTTGTCGCAGTTGGAGATGCAGACGATAGCGTCGGCGCAGTGCGCGTTGACCATGTACTCCACCGAGTCGGCGATGATTTCGCGGCTGGGCAGGGAGTACAGCATGCCGTCATGACCCATGGCGATACCGTCATCCACCGCGATGGTGTTGAATTCCTTGGCGACACCACCGACCTTTTCGATCTCCCGGGCCACCAGCTGTCCCAGGTCTTTCAGGTGCACGTGACCGGGCACGAACTGGGTAAAGGAGTTGGCGATGGCGATGATCGGCTTTTTGAAGTCATCATCTTTCATACCGGTAGCGCGCCACAGAGCACGGGCGCCGGCCATGTTGCGGCCATGGGTGGATGTCTTGGAGCGATAATCAGGCATGGTGGTTTATCTCGTTGTGCGATGCAGAAAACGTCAGGAGCTAATGAGCCCTAGCATATCAATTTGCCGCCGAGCCTGCAGCCCGACCCGCCGGATGGGCGAGGCAGACCGGCTCAGAGGGACTTCTCGAAAACCTTGGAGTTGCGCTGGTAGTTGTACAGTGAGGCGCGTTGTTGGGGCAGGCGTTCCACCGAGCTTGGCTCGAAGCCACGTTCACGGAACCAGTGTGCGGTGCGCGTGGTGAGCACGAACAGGGTATTCAGCGAGCGCCGCCGGGCGTCGGCTTCGATGTGTTCGAGCAACTGGTCGCCGCGTCCACCATGCCGGTAGTCCGGATGGATCGCCACGCAGGCCAGTTCGGCGCTGCTTTCATCCAGCGGATACAGGGCGGCGCAGCCGATGATCATGCCGTCGCGCTCGATCAGCGTGAACTGATCAATTTCGGTTTCCAGTATCTCCCGCGAGCGGCGAACCAGAATCCCGGCTTGCTCCAATGGGCGCAGCAGGTCCAGTAGCCCGGCCACATCATCGACGCTGGCGCTGCGGATCGTTTCGAAGGCCTCCTGAGTAACCAGGGTGCCGCCGCCGTCCCGGGTGAAGAGTTCGGTGAGCATGGCGCCGTCTTCGGCGTAGCTGATGATGTGGCTACGCCGCAGACCCTGATGGCAGGCCTTGCAGGCGGCAGCCAGCAGCGAACCGGGCAGGCTGTTGCCCAGCGCGGCCAATAGCGGCTGAGCTCGGCTGGGCTTGAGTTCGCGCAGCAGTTGGCCATCGGCATTGAAGATGCCGGTATCCGGGCCGAACAGGATCAGTTTGTCCGCTTCCAGCGCACTGGCCGCGCTGGTTGCCACGTCTTCACAGGCAAGGTTGAATGCCTCGCCGGTCGGTGAATAGCCAATCGACGACAGCAATACGATGGACGCGTCGTCCAGGTGCCGACTGATGGCCTTGCGATCAATGCGCCGTACTTCACCGGAGTGGTGCAGGTCGACGCCGTCGATCACGCCGATCGGCTTGGCGGTGACGAGGTTGCCACTGACCACGCGCAGCCGACTGCCCTGACCGGCCAGGGTGCACAGGCGTGCCTCGATGGCTATACGCAGGCTACCGACTGCATCCATCACACAGCCCAGAGTGTCACTGTCGGTAATCCGCAGGTCCCTGTGGAAATGTGAAGTCAGGCCGCGGGCCGCCAGTCGTTCCTCGATCTGCGGACGCGAGCCGTGAACCAGCACCAGACGTACACCCAGGCTGTTGAGCAACATGATGTCGTTGATGATGTTGTTGAAATTCGGGTGCGCGATCGCTTCACCTGGCAACAACACCACGAAGGTGCGATCGCGATGGGTGTTGATGTAGGGTGTGGAGTGGCGGAACCATTTGACGTAGTCGGACATGCGGCTGTTCCGTGAAAAACACCAGTTTAGAGATATTCAGCCCTTGGCTTCAAGAGCAAGGCGCGCAATTGCCGTCGTGAAGGAATTGCAGGCAAGATAGAAGGGCTTTCCCGAAACCGGATTCAGAGACAGAAGAGAGATTGCCGTGCATCCAGGTACTGAAGATTTCATTGTTGTGCAGACACCCGAAGAGGCTGTCGATCGTCTGGCCGCGCTGTATGACCAGGCGGTTGGCGCGCTGGGGCATTCACTGAAGCGATATCTCAAGGACCGCACCCGACCCGACGCGCAACAGCTGTGCCTGTTCCGCTATCCGGAGTTGCGGTTGACCTGGATGGGGAATGATCCGGCGCCGACCAGCGTGCGCGCCTGGGCCAAGGTGCAGGTGCCGGGCACCTACAGTGTCACCATCACCCATCCCGAGAATTTCCGCAGCTACCTGTTGCAGCAGCTGCACCCATTGACCAGTGAGTTCAACGTGCGGCTGGAGGTGGGCGTCAGTCAGCAGGCGATTCCCTATCCCTATGTGGTTGAGCAGGGTGATGAGCTGGCCGGTTCCGGTGTCACGGCCGGCGAACTGGCAAGGGTCTTTCCCAGTACCGACCTGGCTGCTGCCACCGATGGCACAGCCGATGGCCTGGTGGACTGGGAAGATACCGACCCGCTGCCCCTGGCGCTGTTTGACGCTGCTCGGGTGGACTTTTCCCTGCGCCGACTGGTGCATTACACCGGCAGCGACTGGCGTCATGTGCAGCCATGGATTCTGTTGACCAACTACCACCGTTACGTGGACCAGTTCATTCGCCACGGTCTGGATATGCTGCTCGCCGATTCGCGCTTCTGCCGCATGGTGCTGCCGGGTAACGTGATCGTCGAGCGTGGCATGGCCGAGGGCGAGATGCAGGCGATCCTCGACAGCGTGGTCTGGCACAAGTACCAGATGCCGGCCTATCACCTGCAGGCCGCTGATGGAGATGGCATTACCCTGGTCAATATTGGTGTCGGCCCATCCAACGCCAAGAACATCACCGATCATCTGGCCGTACTACGCCCGCATTGCTGGTTGATGATCGGCCATTGTGGCGGCCTGCGTCAGTCACAGACTATTGGCGACTACGTGCTGGCTCACGCTTACATGCGCCGCGACGGCATTCTTGATCGGGTTCTGCCGCCGAATATACCGTTGCCGGCGTTGGCCGAAGTACAGCAGGCGCTGCAGGATGCGGCGGCGCAGGTGACGGGGGAGAAGGGTGATTCGCTGAAGCGACGCCTGCGTACCGGCACTGTCCTGACCTACGACGATCGCAACTGGGAGCTGCGCTGGGCGCAGGAACGGCCGTTGATCAACCTTTCTCGCGCTGTCGCCGTGGACATGGAAAGCGGCACTATTGCTGCCCAGGGTTACCGTCTGCGGGTACCTTATGGAACCTTGTTGTGTGTCTCGGACAAGCCGCTGCACAGCGAACTCAAGCTTCCTGGTGCAGCCGGCGCTTTCTATGAACGCGCCGTGACTCAGCACTTGCATATCGGCATCGCTGCACTGGATCTACTGCGCGACCAGCTGCACAGTCTGCATTCACGCAAGCTGCGCAGCTTTGATGAGCCGCCGTTTCGGTAGGTAAGCGGCCCTTCTCCCCTTGCGGGAAAGGGGCGGGGGCGCCCGGCGAGGGAGGGGGGGAGCTGCCTACAAACAAAACCGCCCAATCAGTTGCTTCAACAATTCCACCGTCGGCGCGATCCGGTCCATCGCCAGATACTCATCCGGTTGATGCGCCTGGGCGATGTCGCCGGGACCGAGGATGATGGTTTGCAGGCCGAGCTGGTTCAGATAGGGACCTTCGGTAGCGAAGGCAACGCTACCCGCGCTGTAGCCGGTGAGCTGCTCGCAGGCCTGCACTATCTCGGCGGTGGCGGGTGTATCCATGGGCGGCACGCCGGGAAACAGCGGTTGATAATCGATTTGCACCTGTTGCTCTGCTGCAACCGCGGCCAGACGCTGACCAATGGTTGCGCGCAGTTCATCCGCATCCATGCCGGGCAGTGGGCGCAGATCGAACTCCAGTGCGCAGCGGCCGCAGATGCGGTTGGGGTTGTCGCCGCCGTGGATGCAGCCCAGGTTCAGGGTCGGAGTCGGCACGCTGAACAGCGGGTTGCTCCATTGCCGTTGCCAGGTGCTGCGCAGAGTCAGCAGCTCATTGATCACCTGATGCATGGCTTCGATGGCATTGCGCCCGAGCGATGGATCGGAGGAATGTCCAGCCTGACCGATGATATCCACGCGCTCCATCAATATGCCCTTGTGCACGCGGATCGGCTTGAGACCGGTCGGCTCACCAATCACTGCATGGCGGGCGCCGAACAGATCATCGGCGGCCAACGCTTGGGCGCCACCCATGGCGCTCTCTTCATCCGCAGTCGCCAGGATGATCAGCGGTTGCTTGAAAGGTTGATCACGGAATGTCTGCACGGCTTCAATAATCAGCGGGAAGAAGCCCTTCATATCGCAACTGCCCAATCCATACCAGCGTCCATCCGCCTCGGTCAGGGCAAAGGGGTCGTGCTGCCAGCGCTCGGGATTGCAGGGTACGGTATCGGTGTGTCCGGCCAGCACCAGCCCGCCGGGGCCACTGCCCAGAATGGCAATCAGGTTGGCCTTGTCCGGCGCCCCGGCAATCGGTTGGATATTGCAGGTAAAGCCGAGATCGCTCAGCCAGTCGCTCAACAGATGAATGACCGGCAGGTTGGATTGATCAAGTTCCGGCTGGGTACAGCTGATGGAGGGCGTTTGCAGCAGGGCGGCAAATTGCGCCTTGAGCGAGGGGAGAGGCATTGCGAACTCCTGGCTGGCGTAAGACTGGAAACCCAGCTTACGTCAGCCAGTAGCGGGCGTCAGCCGAAAATGCCCTGCAGGGTGAAGAAGAACATGATCGAGAGAACGGCGCCGGCAGGCAGAGTAATCACCCACGAGGTGAAAATGGTACCTACCACCTTGAGATTCAGCGCAGCGATACCGCGGGCCATGCCGACCCCCAGTACCGCGCCCACCAGCGTGTGGGTGGTGGACACCGGCAGGCCAATGCTCGATGCACCGACAACGGTAGCGGCGGTGGCCAGCTCAGCTGCAAATCCGCGACTGGGGGTCAGTTCGGTAATGTGCTGGCCGATGGTGGCGATTACTCGGTAACCGTAGGTCGCCAGGCCGATCACGATACCCAGACCGCCGAGTAGTAGAATCCAGCTGGGCACCACCGAAGTGGCGGCAATTTCGCCGCCTGACTGCAGCACGCCGACCACCGCAGCCAACGGACCTACCGCGTTGGCAACATCGTTGGAGCCGTGGGCAAAGGCCATGGAGCAGGCGGTGAAGATCATCAGAACACCGAACACCCGCTCGACACTGTTGTGCTTGCCTTTTTCCACAGGCTCTTCCTTGACACGTCGCAGCAGCGCCACGCCCAGCCCGGAAACCAGCAGGCCGGCGACGACCGACAGGCCGAAACCCTGGAGGCCGGACAGATCCAGCCCAACATGCTTGAGTCCCTTGGTCAGCGTCATCAACGAGATGAAAAAGCCCACGGCAAACATGTAGAAGGGCACGTAGCGTTTGGCATTGGCGAAGGGAGTATCGGTATCAAGTATCAACCGATGCACACTGACGAAAATCATGAAGGCAACGATGCCGGACAATACCGGGGAGATCACCCAACTGGAAACGATAGGCAATACGCCCGCCCAGTTGACCGAGTCCATGGATACGCCGACCGCACCAAAACCGATCACTGCACCGACGATCGAGTGTGTGGTCGAGACTGGCCAGCCACGCATGGAGGCGATCAGCAGCCAGGATCCGGCGGCCAGCAGGGAGGCCATCATGCCGAACACCATCTGCTCGGCAGTGATTTGCGTCGCATCCAGAATGCCACTGCGAATGGTCTGGGTTACCGACCCCCCAGCCAGATAGGCGCCGAGGAACTCGAACACCATGGCGATGATGATTGCCTGCTTGATGGTCAGGGCACGAGCGCCCACTGAGGTGCCCATGGCGTTGGCTACGTCATTGGCGCCAACGCCCCAAGCCATGAAAAAACCGAATAGGCAGGCCAGCACCAGCAGGATGGTGCCATATTCTGCGATCAGGGTCATAAGAGGAAGCTCTGTTGATTGTGTGACAGGTGGGCGGCCCTTAACGGGCCATGAGGATTTCCAGACGATTACCTACGCGTTCCGCGCGGTCTGCGACATCACCAATCCATTCGATGATCTGGTAGGTGAACATCACGTTGACGGGGGGCAGTTCAGACTCGCGCTTGAACAGCTCCGCCCGCAGTTTTATCTGCATCTCGTCCGTATCATGCTCGATGCATTCCAGCTCGGTGATCATGGTCTCCATGAGCTTCCTCTCACGGCCGGCAAAGCTGGTTTCCATCAGGTCGCTGAGCTCTTCCATGGCCCGCAGAGCCTGGGTGGCGGCCTCGACGGAACGCTCGACAAAGCGTCTGAATGCGGGCTGTACGGCGGGGTGAATCGTCATCTTGCGACCCAGCATCAGGCCCGCGATATCCTTGGCGCGGTTGGCGACTTTGTCCTGTACACTGAGCAGCTCAAGCAAATCCGAGCGCGGCACGGACAGAAACAGGCTGTTGGGCAGATTAACCCGAACATTCTTTTTCATCTCGTCGGCTTCGTTCTCGAGCACGCAGATATGCTGTTGGACGCGTTCGGCTTCGACCCAGTCCTCCGCCATCAGTGCGTCGATGAAAGGCACCAGCTGAGAAGCGCATTCGTGTGCCTTGGCCATATGCCGCTGCATCGGCCCGATAGGCGAGCGACCGAAGAGGTTCATAAAAGGATTGTTGGACATAGGGAACTCCCAAGGCGTGTTTGGCAGCGGATTATAGTCATGGCAGAGCATGTGGTCACCCAATAGACACACTTTTGCCAAAAATCATTTCGATCACAGTTGGTCGCGGCAATTTCATCATGAGACAAAGTATGGCCCAGGAAACAGAAATCAAACTGCGAATCAGCCCCGACGCCCTCTCGGTGCTGCGTACCCATCCCTTGCTGCAGCAGCGTCTGCAGGGTGACTGGAGCACCGGTACCCTGTACAACCAGTATTACGACACGGCCTTGCGAGACCTTGCCGAAGCACGTGTGGCCCTGCGTGTGCGTCGTGATGGCGAAGAGTTCATCCAGACGCTGAAAAGCCGTGGCCAAAGCGTTGCCGGTCTTTCCGAGCGCAATGAATGGGACTGGTCCATCGCCGCCGCGGCGCTGGATCTGACCCTGCTGGATGACAGCTGCTGGCCCGCCAGTCTCGCTGCGCTGGACAAGCTGACTCTGCAACCCGTTTTCACCACCGACTTTGAGCGCACCAAGGCGATCCTGCGCTGGGAGCGCGAGGGTGAAACAGTGGAAGTGGAAGCGGCGCTGGATCAGGGCAAGGTCGTCGCCGACGGCCGCGAAGAGCCGATCTGCGAACTGGAGCTTGAGCTGCGCAGCGGCCCGGTGGCAGCTCTTCTGGAGCTGGCCTCCGCGCTGGCGGTGGACGTGCCCTTGATGCCCTGCGACATCAGCAAAGCCGAGAGGGGCTACCGGCTGTTCGATCCGTCCAGCTACGATCTGCAGCTGGATGCTCGCGCCTGGTCGCAGGATACCCGGGTGGATGAGGTGATCGCCGGCGCAGGATGGCAGCTGCTCGGGCACACCCAGCGGCTGGCCGAGCAATATCGGTTCAGCGGGCAATGGAAGCTGTTTCGTGAGCTGTTGGTCAATCTGATCAGTCTGCGCGCCTTCTTTGGTGTGTTCGACCTGGCCCTGCCGCGTACCTCAGCCCAGCCGTTTACCCCGGCTCTGGATCAGCTCGTCGCGCAGTACCGCCCATTGGTGCTCGCGGGTTGGTCCGATGACGAGGAAGGTCGCAGCGCCCGGGAACAGGCACCGCAAGTATTCGAGCAGACTGTTGCCAGCCCTGCGTGGGGGCAATTGTTCCTTGGTTTGGGATTGTGGCTGCATACCACCAGCTGGAAGCAGAGCCGCCCGCCACGAGGCGAGCGTGTAGGCGACCTGGCATTGCCGCGCTGGTTGCTGGCCGCGGTTGCCCGCGAGATTCAGGAACTGCGCGTGCCGCATCACAATGATCCGGATTCCGATGTCAGCGAATGGATGGATCAGCAGCCACGCTTGAGCCGCCTGTATTTCCTGTTGTCCAACTTCCGTGATCATCTGGAGGTGCCCGAGCCCAATCGGCTGTTCGGCGAGTTGAACAAACTGCAGGCGCTGCTTGAACAATATCCTCTGGTCGATGAAGAGGTGCGCCCGGCATTGTTGGCTGCGTTGCGCAAGCAAGGGCAGCGACTACGCAAGCTGAACGCTTGGCGTGAACTGAACAGCTGAGATTCGCCGGGATGGTGGGTCGATGGAATGGACGACAAGAGGTGAACAGGGATGAAGCATCTGACCGATCTGGCCATTCCCGGCACTGATCGACTGCTGGATCTGACGGATGTTCTCAAGGCACTGGCAGCGCAAGGCCGTTTGGCGCTGGACAGTGCCGAGCAGTTGAGCACCTTGCGCCGTTCTGCGACAGGAGAAACGGCCAAGCTGCATCCGCTGGAGTTCATCGCCAGTCAGGCGCCGGATGATCTTGCCCGCCCCGGCAGACCCTTGGATCTGGACTCGCTGACCCGCTGGCTGGCCAGTGAGTCGGGCCAGCCGTTCTATCGTATCGATCCGTTGAAGATCAATGTCTCGGCTGTCACGCCCTTGATGTCCTTTGCCTTCGCTCAGCGCCACGGCATTCTCGCCGTGGAAATCAACGAACGGGAAGTCACTGTGGTCAGCGCTCAGCCCTTTGTGCGTGGCTGGGAAGCCGATCTGGTGCATGTGCTCAAGCGCGAGATTCGTCGCGTGGTGGCTTGCCCGGCGGACATTCTGCGCTATTCGATGGAATTCTATCGGCTGGCTCGCTCGGTGCACGGCGCCAATGCGTCAGACCAGAAGAACACCTCGATCGGCAACTTCGAGCAACTGCTCAACCTGGGCAGCATGAGTCAGGAGCCGGATGCCAACGATGCGCATGTGGTCAATATTGTTGACTGGCTATTCCAGTACGCCTTTGAGCAGCGGGCCAGTGATATCCATATCGAGCCCCGCCGTGAAAACGGTAGCGTGCGACTACGCATCGACGGTGTGTTGCATACGGTTTACCAGTTTCCGTTGCAGGTGGCTGTAGCCGTGGTCAGTCGCCTGAAAACCCTGGGCCGGATGAATGTGGCGGAAAAACGTAAGCCGCAGGATGGCCGGGTCAAGACCAAGTCTCCCCAGGGCAATGAGATCGAGCTGCGGCTGTCGACCTTGCCGACGGCCTTTGGCGAGAAGATGGTCATGCGGATCTTCGACCCGGATGTACTGCTGCGCAGTTTTGATCAGCTGGGCTTTTCCAGCGAGGATCAGCGCCGCTGGCAGAAGATGGTCGAGCAACCCAACGGTATCGTGCTGGTCACCGGTCCGACTGGCTCCGGCAAGACCACTACGTTGTACACCACGCTCAAGCAGCTGGCTACGCCGGAAGTCAACGTCTGCACCATCGAAGATCCGATCGAGATGGTCGAGGACAGCTTCAATCAGATGCAGGTGCAGCACAATATTGATCTGACGTTCGCCAGCGGCATCCGCGCCTTGATGCGTCAGGATCCGGATATCATCATGATCGGCGAAATCCGCGATCTGGAAACCGCGGAAATGGCGATTCAGGCGGCACTGACCGGTCACTTGGTACTGTCCACCCTGCACACCAACGACGCCCCCAGCTCCGTCAGCCGCTTGATCGAGCTGGGCGTGCCGGCTTACCTGATCAAGGCTACGGTGCTTGGCGTCATGGCGCAGCGGCTGGTACGCATTCTCTGCCCGCACTGCAAGGAGCCGGCAGACGTGGACGAGGCTGCCTGGCAGGAGCTCACCAAGCCCTGGAATTCGCCTCAGCCCACTCGCGCCCATCGGCCCGTAGGCTGCCCGGAATGTCGCGAAACCGGCTATCGCGGTCGCGCCGGCGTCTATGAGTTGATGCCACTGATCGACAGCCTGAAGCCTTTGGTGCAAGCCGACATCGATCTCAACGTCCTGCGCCGCCAGGCCTACCGGGAAGGGATGCACAGTCTGCGGTTATCCGGTGCACAGAAGGTGGCGGCCGGCTTGACCACGATTGAGGAAGTTTTGCGGGTGACGCCGACGAGTCAACAGGCTTAGATTTGGCTGATTGCTGGTTTGGTTTGAGGTGCGGCTGGTTTTGTGCTGACGTGAGGTTCCGGCCCTATTCAGTACGACACGCTGCAAGTACATCCCTGTAAGCTCGCGGTCGCCATCCATGGCGACACGACGGTCGTACTGAATAGGGCCGGAACCTCCCGTGATGAATATTGTGCTGCTGAAAAACACTCTAACCAGCCAGAACCCCGCTACAGAACAATCAGCGACGGGCTTTTGCGAGCGCGCCGCCGTCCGACCCAATAAGCGAGCCAATAGGCTAGAATGCGCCCGTCCGCCAGCCTCAGGAAACCCCATGAACTACCGTCACAGCTTTCACGCCGGCAATCACGCCGATGTTCTCAAACACGCCATTCTGCTGCGTATGGTCACCTTGATGCAGCGCAAGGAAGCGCCGCTGTGTTATCTGGACAGCCACGCTGGTACGGCGCTGTACGATCTGCAGGGTGAGGATGCCGGGCGTACCGGGGAGTATCTGGATGGCATTGGCCGGTTGTGGGCGCGGGATGATTTGCCTGGGCTGCTGGCCGACTATCGTGATGTTGTCGCTCGCCATAACCCGAAGGGCGAACTGCAGCTGTATCCAGGATCCCCACAGCTGATCGCCGACGTTCTGCGCGAGCAGGATCGGATGATTCTCAGTGAGCTGCATCCCGAAGACGCGCTGACGCTGAAAAACCATTTTGCCGATGAGCCGCGGATTGCCGTGCACCAGCGTGATGGCTATGAGTTGCCGAAGGCTTTCCTGCCGGTGGCGGAAAAACGCGCTTTATGGCTGATCGATCCGCCGTTCGAAAAGGGTGATGACTTGCAGCGTTGTCTGCAAGCGGTACAGCAGGGTATTCAACGTATGCGACAGACGGTGATCGCCCTCTGGTATCCGATCAAGGATCAGCGTCTGCTGCGGGATTTTTATCGCCAGATCAGTGAGGCGGAGCTGCCCAAGGTGTTGCGCGTCGAACTCAACGTGCGCCCGGCGGATACCAGCCTGGGGCTCAATGGTTCGGGATTGATGTTGATCAACCCGCCGTGGCCGCTGTGGGAAGAGCTGGAGCAGGTGTTGCCTTGGCTGGCTCCGCAGTTTGCTCAATCCGGTCCAGGAGACTGGCGCATGGACTGGCTGGTTGGCGCGCCCTGATGACAAGCGGCGACAGATAGTAAAAAAGGGGGAACAAGCCGCCAGGCTTCGGGTCAAGTATTGTGTCGGTGTGTTGAATACTGACTTATCCGAAGCTATCAAGGAGCACACGAATATGACTGCTGTTGACAAGAACGGACCCGTTTCAAATCAGGACCAGGTCAGCAAAAAACAGGAAATCGACTCCGGGAAGGAAGCGGTGGCAGCTGCTTACAGTAAGCTGATGGAAGCGAAAGAGCACTTCAAGCATGCGGCGGAGTCTGCCGGGATGGACTGGAAGCATGACGCTGAAGGCCAATTGGAGAAGGGCAAGAACAAGGCAGGTGAGCTGTGTGACCATGCCAACAGCTACCTTCATGACAAGCCATTGGCTACGCTCGGTATTGCGTTTGCCGCGGGCTTCATCGTTTCCCAGCTGATATCCAACAAATGACAGATATTCCCGGAGAGAATAATCCTCAGAGCGGTGATGCCGGCGGTCAGGAACAGGTTCGGCAACCGCTCAAGGATGAGCTGAAATCCTCTCTGGCGTGGCTGGAACATGCGGCCCTCGCGGGCGGTGATCTGGTTCGGCTGGCTGTTCTCGAATTGCGTCTGGCTGTTGCCGACTCGGGAAAGCTGGTGGTATTGGGGCTGGCGATGGTGCCCTTGCTGTTGCTGGCCTGGATTGGATTGTCCGTGTTGCTGGCCTGGTTGGCTTTCGCCTGGAGCGGTTCGGTAGCCTTGTCCATAGGAACATTCATTGTCGTGCAATTGATCACGCTGGGGGTGATGGCAACCTTGTGCAAGAAGTATGCAAAGAGCCTGTCTTTCCCAGCGACCAAAAGGCAGCTGCAGACATTGAAGGAGGAAGCCAGTGGATCGCAAGAAACTGAAAAATCAGATTCAAGTGCTGGATGAGCAGCTCGCCGTCGAGTTTGCCCTGCTGAAGCTGGATGGGCGGGAGCGGTATGCAGCTATGCGCCGCATTTCACCAGTGTGGTGGGTCGGCGGCGCAGCTGTTGCCGGGGCGGTACTCGGCAAGCTCACTGCGGGACGTGGTGGCCCCATGGTAGTGGCACGTCAGGGCATGAACCTGTTTCGTTTCGCCAGTCTGGTGATGCCCGGGATGGCTATCGCGGCCAGTCCGACAGCTCAGGACGCCTTGTAATCACGACGCATGTTTCAAATCCCTTTGAATAAGAGGTGTGAAGCATGCCCCCTTCCCCAGCTACTCATCATCCGGAAACTGATAGGCGCTGGTTTGTTCTGCGTCGGGTTTGCGTGCGCGCAAATCACGATAGACGGCCGCACGCATGATCATCATGGAGACCACCGGGGCGGTCAACAGCACAAAGGCAGTGATCAATAGCTCGTGCACGACAGGGCGCTCCATTGTGCCGCTGAAGTAGAGCATGGAGGCGATCAGAAAGCAGCCGGTACCGACAGTAATAAACACCGCCGGACCATGAATGCGTTGGTAGAAATTGGGCAGCCGCAGCAGCCCCAGCGCGCCGGTAAAGGTGATTATCCCGCCGAGTATCAACAGCAGTGCCATGGGGATGGCCAGCCAGAGACTTACCTCGATCATCGGCAGGGTCAGGAAGTCGCTCATTCGATAATCTCTCCGCGCATGAGGAACTTGGCCAGGGCAATCGAGGATACAAAGCCGGTCAGCGCAATGACCAACGCTGCTTCAAAATAGATGATGTTGGAAAAGCGAATGCCCAGCAGCAGAATGAACAGCATGGCCGCCATCCACAAAGAATCCAGAGCCAGCACCCGATCCTGAGCGGTGGGGCCGCGCAGCAGGCGAATGGCACAGAAGATCAGGGCTAACAGCACGCACAGCTGGGCGAATCCCAGTGCCACTGTGAGCATCAGGGCAATCATGCTTTCTCCTGTTCAAAAATGTCGATCAAGGGTTGCTCCAGTTTGCTCTTGATCATGTCGACCCACCAGGCTGCATCATGCAGATCAAACACGTGCAGTGCCAGATCATTGCTGCCCGGAATGATCTCCACCCACACCGTGCCCGGGGTGGAGTTGATGATGCAGGCCAGCACGGCAAGGCCATGGGGATCGCGCAGGTCCAGCGGAACACGGATGAACTGGGTGTTGAGTCGTCCACCGCCGAACAGGATAAGTATGCAGACGTTAAAACTGGAGCGCAGGATCTCGATCAGCGAGTGGAAGGTCAGGCGAATTATTGTCAACGGACGAGACACGCGCACCGCGGTTGGGCGCAGCGGGGCAATCAGCAGTGGGACTGCGATCGCAATGAGTGCGCCGAGCAGGATATGCGCTGCTTCGATACTCTGATTGAGCATCAACCACAGCAGCAAGAGTGCCAGTGAGATCAGCGGAGTGGGCAGCCAGCGTTTCATTGCTCATCTCCTGCGGTGTGGACCACGCCGGGTACCGCCGGGCTGGACAGCACCCGATCAATATACAATTGCGGCTCATGCAGTACGGCCGAGGTGCGCTCCATGTAGCTGCTGGCTGGGCCCGCCGCGACACTGATGATCACGCACAGCAGCAGCAGCATCGACACGGGGAGCGCTTCGCTCAGTTGCAGGCGGGGCGCTTTGGCATCCGCAGATGCCCAGAAGGTGCGCACACCAAAACGCATCAGCGAGATGATCGCTGCGAGACCGGATGCAATGATCAAACCCAGCATGCTCCAGGCCAATGGGCCGGCAGAATAAAGATTGCCGGTAAACAAGCCGGTAGGGTTGAGCAGGGCATGGAACAATGCAAACTTGGCCAGAAACCCGGACAGCGGCGGCAGGCCGGCGATGATCAAGGCGCAGGCGACAAAGGACAGACCGATGAAGGCCATGGCTGCCGGGATCACCACACCCGCGGATTCCTCCGGTGCGTCGTCGATGGCAAAGGCTTCCATGGTCAGGGCCAACATTGCGGCGCTGGGCTTGCGGATGCGTTCCACCAGCTCCATCAGCAGCATGAACGCGGCCACCGCCAGCGTGGAGCTGACCAGGTAGAACAGGGCTGCGGCAATGACTTTCTGCTCGCCATAGCCAATCGCGGCCAGCAGAGTGCCGGAAGAGATGATCGCGCTGAACCCCGCCATGCGTCCCAGCTCCTGACTACCCAGCAGGCCTATGGTGCCAAAGGCCAGGGTAAGCAGACCACCCACGATCAGAATATTGCCGGAAATTGCCTGCAGCACCTCGGCCTGCTCGGCGAACACCAGCATCCACAGGCGCAGCAGCACGTATACGCCGACCTTGGTCATCAGTACCAGCATAGCGGCTACCGGCGGTGCAGCCGCGGCGTAGGTGGTCGGTAGCCAGAAACCCAGCGGCCACATGGCGCTTTTGGTCAGGAAGGCAATCGCCAGAATCGCGGCTCCTACCTCCAGCAACAACCGTTCACTATCGCCCATGGCTGCGACACGTACTGCCAGATCCGCCATGTTCAAGGTGCCTGCGGCGGCGTAGATCAATGCTACACCGATCAGGAAAAACGACGAGGCGACCAGGTTGACCACCACATACTGCATGCTGGCGCGTATCCGGTTGGGCTGCAGGCCGAGCAGCAACAAACCGTAGGAGGCGGCCAGCATGATTTCGAAGAATACGAACAGGTTGAACAGGTCACCGGTGATGAAGGAGCCGTTGATTCCCGCCAATAGAAACTGGAACAACGAGTGGAAATGCACCCCGGCACGGCTCCAGCGGCGGTAGGAAAACACCAGAGCTGCTGTCGCGATGACGGCGCTCAATGTCAGCATCAACGCCGACAGTCGGTCCACCACCAGTGCAATGCCGAATGGCGCTACCCAGTTACCAGCCAGATAGACGCCTACGCCGTTCGGCCAGACTTCATTGTCGGCGAACCAGAACAGGGTAATGGCGGTGATCAGTAACGCGACTGTACCGATCAGGTTGACGGCGAACTTGAGTTGCTGCTGGCGGCCGCTGAGCAACACCAGCGCTGCTGCGAACAGCAGGGGGAGCAGTATGGGCAACAGTATCAGTTGGTCGGCCCAGAAACTCATTGACCGGGTTCCTTACCGTCTACATGGTCGGTACCGGTCAGCCCACGGGAGGTCAGCAGTAACACCAGGTACAGTGCAGTAGTGGCAAAGCCGATGACGATGGCAGTGAGTACCAGGGCCTGGGTCACTGGGTCAGCGAACAGTCCGGTATCAATCGATTCGTCCAGGGTCAGTGGCGGTTTGTTCACCGTTAGACGTCCCATGATGAAGATGAACATGTTCACCGCGTAGGAAATCAGCAGCAGACCGATGATGACCTGAAAAGTACGGGGTCGCAGAATCAGCCAGATTCCTGAGGCGAACAACACGCCAATGGCAATGGCGATAACAGCTTCCATCAGATTTTCTCCTTTTCAACGGCGTCAGCCGCGTCCATCGAGGCCAGCGGCAGGCGATGGCCGCGGATCGACTGGTGAGCCAGTGAGGTGAGAATCAGCATGGTGGCGCCAACCACCACGCTGAACACGCCAAGATCGAAAAAGAAGGCGCTGGGCATATGCAACTCGCCGAGTATCGGCAAACTGACGTGGGCGGTATGGCTGGTCAGGAACGGATAGCCCAGCAACACCGCACCGAGCCCGGTGCCGACTGCGATGACCAATCCCAGCGCCAGCCAGCGGTGCGGATGCAGGTGCAGGCGGGATTCGACCCACAGCGTGCCCGCCAGCATGTACTGGATGATGATGCCCACCGAGAACAGCAGGCCAGCGACAAAGCCGCCGCCTGGCAGGTTATGGCCACGCATGAAGAAATACACGGTACAGACCAGAATGACCGGCAGCAGCAGCCGCAGATAGACGCCAGGTATCATCATGTAGCCGGTCTTGGTCTGTTCGGCGGGCGTCTGCTGTGCCGCGGGGTCGACCAGATTGGTCTGCTGCGGCGGCAGCGTCATGCTTTCCGGCGAAGGGCGGAAGCGGCGCAGCAGGCCATAAACGGTCAGCGCGACAATACCCAGTACGGCGATTTCGCCCATGGTATCGAAGCCGCGGAAGTCCACCAGCAAGACGTTGACCACGTTGCTGCCGCCGCCCTCGGACAAGGCGCGCTCAAGGAAGAAGCCGCCAATTCCGCTACCTGCCGGCAACATCAGTACCAGATAGCTGATTGCCGCCAAGCCCAACCCCGCAGCCACTGCGAGGATAAAATCGCGGGTGCGGCGGGTACGGGTCAGGACAGCTTCGGCTTTATCCTGCTCGATGGAGCGCAGCCGCGGTGGCAGCCAGCGCAGGCCGAGCAGAATAAGCACTGTGGTGACGGTTTCCACCATCAGCTGAGTCAATGCCAGGTCGGGTGCGGACAGCCAGAGGAAGGTCAGACACACCACCAGACCGGCACCCCCGACCAGGGCCAGTGCTGCCAGACGGTGATACTTGGCCTGCCAGGCGGCGGCGATCGCGCAAGCGCAACCGATCAGCCACAGCACTGCGAAGGGGATATGGGGTGTGCTCGGTCCCAGCGCAGACCAAACTTGGGGGGCTGTAGCAGCGGCTGCCACACCGGCGGCCAGACACACCGACACCAGCAGCACCACTTGCGGTTGCAGGCGCCGAGTGCCGAGCAGCTTCTCCAGTCGGGAAGCGGCGCTGCGCAGCTCGAGCATGGTGCTTTCATAGGCTTGCTTGCCATTGAAACGATACAGCAGCGGTACCTGGTCACGCTGGATGAGGTTGAAGCGCTTGCGCAATACGATATACAACAGCACACCGCCACCCAGGGCGATAAAGCTCATCAGCAGCGGGATATTAAAGCCATGCCAGAGCGACAGACTGTAATAGGGGGTCTGGTCGCCGAGCACCGATTGCACGCTGGCATGCAGCAGTGGACCGATGCTGAGGCCCGGGATGATGCCGACAATCAGACAGAACACCACCAGCACTTCCACCGGAAAGCGCATCCAGCGTGGCGGCTCATGGGGCGTCTTCGGCAGATTGGTGGCCGGTTTTCCGAAGAACACGTTAATAAAGCGCAGCGAATATACCACGCTGAATACACCCATGGTGACAGCCGCCAGCGCCATCCACCAATTGCTGTTGCTACCGACCAGCAGGGCTTCGGCAAAGAACATTTCCTTGGACAGGAAACCATTCAGGAAGGGCACCCCAGCCATGGCTGCGGAAGCGACGATGGCCAATGTCGCGGTATACGGGATCATTTTGTACAGGCCGCTGAGTTTGCGCATATCGCGGGTGCCGCTTTCATGGTCGATGATACCGACGGCCATGAACAGCGAGGCTTTGAACGTCGCGTGGTTCAGCGTGTGAAAAATCGCCGCGACCATTGCCAGCGGCGTGCCGATCCCCAGCAGTGCGGTGATCAGCCCCAGATGACTGATAGTGGAGTAGGCCAACAGACCCTTGAGGTCGTGCTGGAAAATGGCGATGAACGAGCCGATCAGCAGAGTACAGACCCCGGCACCGCCAATGATCCAGGTCCATTCCGGCGTGCCGGAAAGCACCGGCCACAGGCGCATCAGCAGGAATATCCCGGCCTTGACCATGGTCGCCGAATGCAGATAAGCCGATACCGGCGTCGGCGCAGCCATTGCGTGGGGCAGCCAGAAGTGGAATGGAAACTGCGCACTTTTGGTCAGAGCACCGAGAGCGACCAGGATCAGCGTGGGCAGATACCAGGCATGTTCGCGCAAGGTTTCACCGGAGGCCAGCACCACATCCAGATCATAACTGCCGATAATATGCCCCATCATCAGCACCCCGGCCAGCAGGCACAGGCCTCCGGTAGCTGTTACGGTGAAGGCCATGCGCGCGCCACGGCGGGCCTCGGCACGGTGGTGCCAATAACCGATCAGGAGGAACGATGACAGGCTGGTGAACTCCCAGAACATCACCAGTTGGATCAGATTGCCTGACAGTACCACGCCAAGCATGGAGCCCATGAATGCCAGCAAGAAGGAGAAAAAGCGTGGTACAGGGTCTTCCGGAGACATGTAGTAACGGGCGTACAGTACCACCAACAGGAAGATGCCGATGATCAGCATGGAGAACAGCCAGGCCAGGCCATCCATGCGCAGGACCAGATTCAGCCCGTATTCGGGCATCCAGTCGATCTGATAACGCAAGACCTCGCCATTACTGATCTGAGGGAACTGCCAACCGATGATGATCAGGCCAACCAGAGCGATGGCAACGGCCAGCCAGGCTTCCCGGTTACGGGCGTTCACCGGCAGGAACGCCGCGATAACGCATCCGATGAAGGGGGTCAGAATCAATATCAGTAGCAGCATGGACTCTCGGAGCAGGTGGTTGTGGAGGATTGATCGCGCGGACGAACCTGAAAACAGCTCCGGCTAAACAGTCACGACCCGAGGTCCTGATGGTCGAGGCTGAGTGGTATTTCGCGGTGCGAATGTTTTATTAGTAATTCACTGATTCTGCAAGTAAAAAACTATTACTGCATGCAAATTCCGGTCCCGGCGATGCCGCAATAACCACCCGGGTTCTTGTGCAGATATTGCTGATGCGGGGCCTCTGCATAATAAAACTCCCCAGCCGGGAGGACCTCGGTGGTAACACTGCCTTTGCCTGCATCCTGCAGAGCATCGGCGTAACGGGCGCGGGTGACTTCGGCCTGTGCCTGCTGGGCCATATCGCTGACGTAGATGCCGGAGCGGTACTGGGTGCCCCGATCATTGCCCTGACGCATGCCCTGGGTTGGGTCATGGCTTTCCCAGAATGTCCGTAACAGCTCTTCCAGCGACACAATCTCGGGATCGAAGACCACCAGCACCACCTCATTGTGTCCGGTCAGCCCGGAACAGACTTCCTCATAGGTCGGGTTGGGTGTCAGCCCGGCGCAATAGCCGACTGCGGTGGTGTAGACGCCTTCGATTTGCCAGAACAGCCGTTCGGCACCCCAGAAGCAGCCCATACCCAGAATGATCTGTTGCAGGTGATCAGGAAAGGGCGGTTTGATCGGTGTCTGCAGTACCGCATGAGTGCTGCTGGTGGGTAGCGGCTCGTTTCGGCCGGGCAACGCTTCGGCCTGGGTTGGCATACGCATTTTGTGCTCGGGAGGTGAATGGAAGAACATGACGGACTCCTGAAGCAATGGATCTTGAGGGGGATTAGCCGAGCAGCAGACGCAGCAGTGTCTCGTCGGGCTGGCCGGTAGCAATGAAATAGGGGTTCAGCCAGTCTTCCCGGTGCGGATAGGCGAAGCGTTGGCCATCGAGATCGAGTACGCGCCCGCCCGCGCCTTCGAGCACTGCCTGCGCGGCGGCGGTATCCCACTGACTGGTGGGAGCAAAGCGTGGATACAGATCCGCTTCGCCTGCGGCCAGCGTGCAGAATTTCAGTGAGCTGCCGACGCCGACCAGCTCGGTACCATGTACCTGCTGCAGACGGTTGAGCAAGGCTTCCTGTTCAGGGCTGCTGTGGCGGCGGCTGGCGACTACCCGCAACGGCGCCGCAGGCAGACGGCAATGGATCGGTTGGGCCGTCTCATCGCCCAGCTGCCGACAGCTGCCGCGACCGGCTCCGCCCCAGTAGAGCGTGTCGCGGGCCGGCACGCCGACGAAGCCGAAGCGTACCTGGCCCTGTTCGATCAAGGCGATGTTGACGGTGAACTCTTCGGTGCCGGCGATGAACTCCTTGGTTCCGTCCAGCGGATCCACCAGCCAGAAGCGATCCCAGTGCAGACGTTCGCTCAAGGGCACATCGGCGGCTTCTTCGGACAGTACCGGGATTTCCGGAGTCAAGGCGCGCAGACCATCCAGGATCACCTGGTTGGCTGCCAGGTCGGCAGCGGTAACCGGTGAGTCATCGGCTTTGGTGATCACTTCCGGATTCTGCTGCCACCAGGGCAGGGCGGCTAGCCCGGCCTCACGGGTCAACCGACAGAGTCGCTCGACGGCAATGGGCAGGCTCATCGCTGCAACTCGCCGCGTTGTTCCAGCAGATCACGCACCAGGTACAGCGCGGCAAGTGCGCGGCCTTCGGAAAAATTGGTGCGGGCGTTGAGTTCACTCAACTCATACAAGTCGATGCTGTCCACGCGGATCGGCTCGGGTTCGTCACCGGGCAGGCGCTTTTCATACAGATCGCGGGCCAGCACTACAGAGATGCTCTGGCTCATATAGCTGGGTGACAGTGACAACTTGGTCAGGAGTTCGAGGCGCTCTGCACCGAGGCCGGCTTCTTCCATCAGCTCACGGTTGGCGGCATCCAGTACATCCTCACCAGGCTCGACCAGGCCTTTGGGCAGTGATAACTGGTAGTCATGAATGCCACCGCAATACTCCTCGATCAGCACGGCAGTGCGTGCGTCCTTGAGTGCGACTACCATCACCGCGCCGTAGCCTGTGCCCGAGCCGACCAGTCGTTCATAGGTGCGCTCGGTGCCGTTGCTGAAGCGCAGTTGCGTCTGCTCTACGGTGAATAACCGGCTTTTGGCCACAATGCGGGCATCTAGAATGTCAGGCTTTTGTGGCATGTCGGCTCCGTTCTCATCAACTGGTTTGTTATCATAGCCGCTCACTCCATCAAAACCCAACTGGTCATGCTCAACTGGAATACCATCGACACCGTCCTGCTGGATATGGACGGCACTTTGCTCGACCTGCATTTTGACAATCACTTCTGGGTCGAATACCTGCCGCAGTGCTATGCCGAGCATCATGGGCAGTCATTGGCTTGGGCCAAGGCGGAGATTCATCCGTTGATGGAGCGTATCCAGGGCAAGCTGGACTGGTATTGTCTGGATTTCTGGACCCGTGAGCTGGACCTGCCGATTGTTCAGCTGAAACGTGAGATAGCTCATCTGATCAGTCTGCGAGCGGATGCGGACACTTTTCTGCGTGCCTTGCAGGGCAGTGGTCGTCAGGTGGTGCTGATCACCAACGCGCACCGTGATTCGCTGTCGCTGAAAATGGAACGCGTCGAGTTGCGTACCTACTTTCAACGACTGATCAGCTCCCACGATTTTGGTTATCCCAAGGAAGAACAGGCGTTCTGGTACGCCCTGCGTGCGGAAGTGGAGTTCGATCCCGAGCGCACGCTGTTCATCGATGATGGCCTGAACATCCTGCGCGCCGCCCGGGAGTTTGGTATTGCCCAGCTTCTCGCCGTACGCCAGCCGGATAGCAAAGGTGCGTTGCGCGATACTGAGGAGTTTGACGCGGTCGAGGACTTCGGTAGCTTGTATCAACCGTAAACGATAAGTTGTTCGGAATGTTGTTCACTTACGAGATTTTTTGTGCCTGTTGGTGCGAGTAGGGAGCAGGCTGGCCGGCAGAGCTGGGCCGACACGCTGCAAGTACGTCCTTGTAAGCTCGCGGTCGCCATCCCTGGCGACACGACGGTCGGCCCAGCTCTGCCGGCCAGCATGTTCCGTATAGATCTATGTTGTTGATGGCTTTTAAACCTTCAGCGGCCCCATGTTCATACCCTGGCGCCGTGAATGGCCACCCAAAACAGGAAGCCGCTTTGTTTTGCCGCTTGTTGCTCCCGCCTCAACCCTTGCCTTTGGTCCGAGTCTGATTCGGTCGTGCATTCTTTTCGATGTACGAGATGATCAGCCCGGCAACGTCCTTGCCGGTGGTTGACTCGATGCCTTCGAGGCCGGGCGAAGAGTTCACTTCCATCACCACCGGGCCGTGATTCGAGCGCAGAATATCTACCCCGGCCACGTTCAATCCCATCACCTTGGCGGCGCGCACAGCCGTCATGCGCTCTTCCGGAGTGATCTTGATCAGGCTGGCGCTGCCGCCGCGATGCAGGTTGGAGCGGAATTCGCCGGGCTTGGCCTGGCGCTTCATGGCGGCAATCACCTTGTCACCGACCACCAGGCAGCGGATATCTGCACCGCCGGCTTCGCGAATGTATTCCTGCACCATGATGTTGGCCTTCAGTCCCATGAAGGCTTCCAACACCGACTCGGCGGCCTGCTCCGTCTCGCACATCACCACGCCGATGCCCTGGGTGCCTTCCAGCAACTTGATCACCAATGGCGCGCCACCGACCATGCTGATCAGGTCGGGGATGTCATCCGGTGAATGGGCGAACCCGGTCACCGGCAAACCCACGCCCCGACGCGACAACAACTGCAGAGAGCGCAATTTGTCCCTGGAGCGGCTGATGGCAACCGATTCGTTGAGCGGAAACACGCCCATCATTTCGAACTGACGCAATACCGCCGCGCCATAAAAGGTGATGGATGCCCCGATGCGCGGAATAATCGCATCGAAGGGCTCCAGCTCGGAGCCCTTGTAATGAATGCTCGGCTTGTGGCTGGCGATGTTCATATAGGCGCGCAGGGTGTCGATCACCCGTACCTCATGGCCGCGCTCGCGGCCGGCTTCGACCAGGCGGCGGGTAGAGTAGAGATTGGGGTTGCGCGACAGTACCGCAATTTTCATGGTGTCTTCTTCAGCCTTCTGGGTTGAGGTGGGGTTGGGGTTCGCCCTGCACAAAGCGTAGCCCAGGGTTGATGACAAGTTGGCCGTCCAGCATGGCCGTGCAGCCGAGCAGCACCCGATAGCGCATGGACTTGCGGCAGGTGAGAGTGAAGTCCACCCACCAGCACCGGTCACCCAGCACCAGCGGAGTGCGGATGACGTGACGTTCCTGCAGGTGGCCGTTGGAGCTTTTCACCCGTTTGAAACTGATCAGCCGGGCCTCGCACTGCTTGTCATGGGGTTTCTGCGGCGTACCGGTATGGGCATTGAACCGCACCCAGGTTTCGCCGTCACGTTCGAATGTTTCAATATCGCTGGCGTGCAGCGCGGAGGTTTTCGCACCGCTGTCGACCTTGGCTCTGACTTTGTCTATACCAAGCGCCGGCAGGCCGATCCACTCCCGCAGGCCGATCACACTGAGATGGTCAAATGTCTTCATGCTGATCCCCTTGCCACCCACTGTCCGCAATGGCGCGCATCATGGGCCAAGATCGTGATTTCAACAAGACCCTTGCCTGGCCTTCGGGCGCGGCATTTTTCAGGGGTCCCCGTGCTTGTTACACTCCCAACAATACAGAGCCCTCAGGAGTACAGACCCGATGAGCGATGATGGCAAGGCGCGGTTGGATAAATGGCTGTGGGCGGCGCGTTTCTTCAAGACTCGAGCGTTGGCCAAGGCGGCGATTGAAGGTGGCAAGGTGCATTGCCGTGGTGAGCGTTGCAAGCCGGGCAAAGAGCCGAAAGTCGATGATGAGCTGCAGATTCGCCAGGGGCATGACACTCGTACTGTGGTAATCAAGGCCATTTCCATGGTGCGTCGTGGGGCTCCCGACGCTCAGCTGCTGTACGAGGAAACCGCCGAGAGTCTGCGTTTGCGTGAAGAGGCAGCGGCCCAGCGTAAAGCAGCTGGGCCGGGGTTGCTGATCAGCGAACATCGTCCTACCAAGAAGCAGCGGCGGCAGATCCACCGCTTTCGCGACGAGCGCAATACGCTTTCCGATGGGTGAGGGGTATAATCGAGGTTTTTCAAAGGTTGAAGCCATGCCGTCCCAGGATATCACCCAGCGCTTTCTATTCGAGCACGCCGACGTGCGCGGCGAGCTGGTGTCGCTGAATCAGAGTTATCGTGAAATTCTTGCCAAGCACGAATACCCCGAGCCGGTTAAGGCCTTGCTGGGTGAAATGCTGGCGGCTGCGGTGCTGCTGTCCTCGGCGATCAAGTTCGATGGTCTGCTGGTCATGCAGGCGCGTTCATCCGGTCCGCTATCCATGTTGATGGTCGAATGTTCCAGCCAACAGGAAGTGCGCGCCATTGCCCGTTACAGTGACGATCTGAGCGGCGACGGACTGCGTGATCTGATGCCCGATGGGGTGCTGGCCATTACCATCGATCCGAACAAGGGACAGCGTTACCAGGGCGTGGTGGCGCTGGAGGGAGAGTCATTGGCCGAGTCGCTGGCCGGCTATTTCGCCAGCTCCGAGCAGCTACCCAGTCGCTTTCGCTTGCTGGCTGACGGCCGTACTGCGCGTGGCTTCATGTTGCAGGCTCTACCGGCTGATCGTCAGACCGACCCGGCGGAGCGCGAAGAGACCTGGAATCGCCTGAGCATTCTGGCCGATACCCTGAGCGTTGAAGAGCTGATGGCGCTGGATAACCAGACGATTCTGCATCGGTTGTATCACGACGAAGAGGTGAGACTCTTTGATGAGCGTTCCGTTATCTTTCGCTGCAGCTGCTCGGCGGAACGATCCGGCAATGCGCTGGTCAGTCTGGGGCGCGAAGATGCCTTTGTGCTGCTGGACGAACGCAATGGTGAGATCGAGGTTGATTGCGAGTTCTGCAATTCGAAGTACACCTTCGACCGCGCCGCGCTGAGCGAGCTGTTCGACCAGGCTCGGGATCACGCGCAGAATCTTCATTGATGTCGGGGCGCTTCCTTAGCGCCTGGCTTCATTCTTTGGCATAATGTCGCGCCTGCGCGGTGATCTGGCGCTTTTCTTAAGCTGTAACCCTACGTGCTGAGGCCGAATCCATCGGTCTTGTGGAGATTTCGGTCAAGCCGAAGAGGACGAAGTTTGATGACGCAAGCTACCAACACAGTATTTAACGACCTGAGTATTGCCCAGCTGATCGAGTTGGCGATCCAGCGCAACGAGGGTCAACTGGCCGATAACGGCGCCCTGGTGGTGAAGACCGGTGAGCGTACCGGTCGCTCACCGATGGATCGCTACATCGTTGACGAGCCTACTACCAGCTCTGCCATTGCCTGGGGGCCGATCAACCGCCCATTCCCGGCGGACAAGTTCGATGCCCTGTGGACTCGCGTTGAAGACTATCTGGCCGAAGGGCCGAGCTATGTCTCCCATGTTCACGTCGGTGCCAGTCCTGATCACTACCTGCCGGTAATCATGGAAACCGAAACAGCCTGGCACAACCTGTTCGGTCGTACCCTGTTCATCAATCCGCAACAGTACAATCCGGCCGGAAATGACCAGTGGCAGATCCTCAATGCGCCGCATTTCGTCTGCGAGCCTGAGCGTGACGGCACCAACAGCGATGGCTGCGTCATCATCAACTTCGCCCAGCGCAAGGTGCTGCTGGCCGGCATGCGGTACGCCGGTGAAATGAAGAAGGCCATGTTCTCGGTGCAGAACTTCCTGCTGCCGGCTGCCGATGTACTGCCTATGCACTGTGCCGCCAACGTCGGTGACGAGGGTGATACCACGCTGTTTTTCGGTCTGTCCGGTACCGGCAAGACCACCTTGTCCGCCGATCCGGCGCGCAACCTGATCGGTGATGACGAGCACGGCTGGGGTGAGGGCATCGTGTTCAATATCGAAGGTGGCTGCTACGCCAAGTGCATCGACCTGTCGCAGAAGAATGAGCCGGTCATCTGGAACGCCATCAAGTTCGGCTCGGTGCTGGAAAACGTCATCATTGATGAAGACACCCGTAAAGCTGATTACACCGATGTGTCGCTGACTCAGAATACCCGTGCGGCCTATCCTTTGGAGCATGTTGAGAAGCGCGTCGAAGCCAACTATGCCGGCGAGCCGAACGCTATCATCTTCCTGACCTGTGATCTGACCGGTGTATTGCCGCCAGTGTCCATCCTCAATAACGAGCAGGCGGCTTATCACTTCCTGTCCGGTTACACCGCGCTGGTCGGCTCAACTGAAATGGGCTCGGGCGGCGGCATCAAGTCGACCTTCTCCACCTGCTTCGGGGCGCCTTTCTTCCCGCGTCCGGCCGGTGAATACGCTGAGTTGCTGATCAAGCGCATCAATGCGTTCGGCAGCAAGGTGTATCTGGTCAACACGGGCTGGACTGGTGGTGGCTACGGTGTCGGTACTCGCTTCAGCATCCCGACCACTCGCGCGATTATTGCCGCGATTCAGTCCGGTGCGCTGGCAGGTGCGGAAACCGAGCACGTTCCGGTCATCAACCTGGATGTGCCCAAGGCCGTTGCAGGCGTCGAGGCGGCGTTGCTCAACCCGCGCAACACCTGGAGCGATCCGGCAGCCTACGATGCCGCTGCGCGCGATCTGGCGGGCCTGTTCGTTGAGAACTTCAAGAAGTTCGATGTGACCGACGCCATCGCCAGCGCTGGTCCGCAGTTGTAAGCAGAGCCAGTCTGGTAACAACAAACCCGCCGTATGGCGGGTTTGTTGTTTGTGTGGGGTGTTTTTGTCTGCTTTGCTTTTTCGTTTGCCGCACAGCCGAGAGCCGGGCGCCTGAGGGTTCCCTGGGTGTCTTGAGTAATTGACGGACGGCAGAATGCACAGCAACAGATGTTCTGTGGGGGGATCGAAAAGAATAAGGAGGTTGAAACGAGAGAAAGTGCGAGATAACAGCAGAAGATATTTTTGAGTGGTGGGTCGTGTAGGATTCGAACCTACGACCAATTGGTTAAAAGCCAACTGCTCTACCAACTGAGCTAACGACCCAATGCTCAAAAACCAAAAAAATGGTCGGGGTAGGGGGATTCGAACTCCCGACATCCTGCTCCCAAAGCAGGCGCGCTACCAGACTGCGCTATACCCCGATCTTTACAAGGTGGCTCCGCGACCAGGACTCGAACCTGGGACCCAATGATTAACAGTCATTTGCTCTACCAACTGAGCTATCGCGGAATTACCTTGAAAACTCTCTGCAGGTTGCTGTGCGTTGTTGCTACATATCCCCTGCTGAGGCGCGCCATTTTACCGGCCACAGCTTGGCTGTCAAGCCCGAATTTGAGCTTCTTGTGCAAAGTTTGGCTTTAATTGAAAAAACACCGCAGAAGGGGCGATAGATGCAACAAGCGGTTCGCTTTGTTGCATCTATCGGGCTGTTTTCAATGCAGTTTCAGGCGCGGCTCTGTACTGCGGCCGATACGGTCGCTCAACATCAGCATGATTGTTCGTGGGAGGCCGTACAGCGCCATCTGGTGCATGCGGTAAAGGGAGAGGTAGAACATGCGTGCCAGCCAGCCTTCCAGCATGACGCTGCCGGTGAGATTGCCCATAAGGTTGCCGACGGCACTGAAGCTGGAAAGCGATATCAGAGAGCCGTGATCGCGATAGCGGTATTGCTTCAGTGGCTTGTCGTCCAGCAGGTTGATCAGGTTCTTGCTCAACAGGGTCGCTTGCTGATGTGCGGCCTGAGCGCGTGGCGGAACGAACTTGCCGGGTTCGTCCATCGGGCAGGCTGCGCAATCACCGAAAGCGAAGATGCGCTCATCCTGGGTGCGTAGGGTCTTGTCGACCACCAGTTGGTTGATGCGGTTGGTCTCCAGTCCCGTCTCGGTGAGGAAGGCCGGTGCCCGGATGCCGGCAGCCCAGACTTTCAGCGAGGCTGGAATGAATTGACCGTCTGCCAGTAGCAGGCCATCAGCCTGGACTTCCTTGACCGGTGAGCCGGTATGAATATGCACACCGAGTTTATTCAGTGTGGTTGCCGCCGTTGCCGAGATGCGGTCGGGCAGGGCGGGCAGGATGCGGGGCCCGGCTTCCACCAGATTGATGTTCAGGTCTTCCGGGCGAACCCGGTCGAGGCCGTAGGAGCGCAGCATCAGCGCCGCGTGGTGCAGTTCTGCGGCCAGCTCTACGCCCGTGGCGCCGGCGCCGATGATGGCGACATTAATGGCTTCGCTGTTGACCATCTCACCGCGGACCTGAGCCTTGAGATACTGATTGATCAGCCGGGTGTGGAAACGCTCGGCCTGGGCGCGGGTGTCAAGAAAGATGCAGTGCTGCGCGGCGCCGGCCGTATTGAAGTCATTGGTATTGCTGCCAACCGCGATGACCAGGTAGTCGTAACTCAGCTGCCGTGCGGGAATCAGGTCGACGCCATCTTCATCCTGAATGGGTGCCAGGTGCAGCTGACGGTGCTCGCGGTCCAGTCTGGTGAGACGGCCGAGCTGGAAGTTGAAATGATTCCACTTCGCCTGGGCAACGTAGTTCAGCTCTTCTTCAGTGGCATTGAGAGAGCCGGCCGCGACCTCATGCAGCAGCGGCTTCCAGATGTGGGTCATGTTGCTATCGATCAGGGTGATGCGGGCGCGCCTGCGTTTGCCCAAGGTGCGCCCGAGACGGGTGACCAGCTCAAGGCCGCCCGCTCCACCGCCAACAACGACGATATGGGGAAGGGGTGAATCGTTGGATTGTGACATTGCATGGACTCTCAGATAACAGGAATCAAGCGTCTGTCAGAGTCACGCAAGAACGAGCGCCGCAAGAAATCGCGCCAGCAGGCCAAGCCCGAAAACCGCACCCACGATGGCTGTGAGCAACCACCAGACCTTGAAAGGCTTGCGTTCAACCTTATGCAGGGGAGAGTTCAGATATTCTTCGACCCGTTTCTGATCTTCAGGGTAGAGACGGCTGGCCATGAGTCACCTTTCATTCTTATATGGACGCAATTCTGTGTTGCGCATGAGTCTGACGAACAATCTGAGCATTCTATGCCTCAAAACGGAAGATTGCACCTCAAGGCATTCCATGCGCTCTCTGTGAGCTTTGCAGGCTGGTATGATTGCCGTCTACAGATCCCAGGAGAATCCCGTGCTGTCAGTCAACCTGCTAACCGGAACCCAGATTGTATTCAGCCTGCTTTTATATGGCGGAGCGCTATTGTGGGCCTTGGCACGGGTTTCCTGGATTGAACTGGTGGCAGACAGTCGCCGTCAGCATCTGTTCTTCGGCAGCATCTTCGCACTGTTCGTGCTGTGGCTCCTGCGCAAGGAGTTCGATAGCGGACTGACGTTTCACTTTCTCGGGCTGACAGTGGTGACGCTGGTGCTGGACTGGCCGCTGGCACTGGCTGCTGGGGCGCTGGCGCAGTTTGCGCTGGTGCTGCTGGGGTTTGACGAGATTGGTGCGCTGGGGGTGAACGGGCTGTTGCGCATTCTTATTCCGGTGCTGGTGACGGTCCTGATGAGCCGGATGCTGGAACGTTTCAAGCCGAGCAATCTGTTTTTGTACATTTTCATCAGTGGCTTTTTTGCGGCGGCGCTGGCGGCGGTATGCACCATGCTGATGGGAATGGGATTACTGGCGTGGTCGGGGCACCTGGCGCCGCTGGGCTCGGTGGTCGAGCTGATCGGCTACATGATCATGGTGATGTTTCCCGAGGGCTTCATCAATGGCATGGGGGTGGCGGCGTTGGTGGTGTTCCACCCGGAGTGGGTGGAAACCTTCGATACCGATCGTTATCTGCAGGAACCCTTCGACGATGATCGCTGAAGCAGTCTGCTCAGGGCATCTGCACTTCGATCACGCCATCGGCATTGACTGTGACGTCCGCCTCGCCGCCTTCAACGGCGGGTGTGGCCATCTTCGCATCTGCGGCCATGGACATGCTGTTGGCGCGCATGTACGGACGCGGTGACATGAACTGTGTATTGAGGTTCAGCTGGACAATCTTGTAGCCGTTGCCGCCCAGCCCCTGAGTGGCGATATCGGCGCGCCGCTTGAACGCCGCGATGGCTTCCTTGATGAGGCTGTCTTCAGTAGCGGTGCGGTTGCTCGGTGACAGACTGAAGGACATGCTGTCCAGGTTGAGTTCACCGAGCAGATCACCGGTGACGGTCGAAACCTGCGCGAAGTCGGTGCCTTCCAGACGAATTTCGCCGCGCTCACGCCAGGCAACGATATTCTGACGTTTCTCGTCATATACCGGCTGGCTGGAGCGACTGCCGCTGGAGACCTTGATGCTCTTGTTCTGCCGCGCGGTTTCCAGTCCCGTGTTCAGGGTGGCGGTAATGCGATTGGCCAGTTTGGCGGGGTCGGTGTCCTGCTCTTCGGTAAACAGCACCACGGTGAGCGTGTCGTTGTTCACCGACTGCTGCACCTCAGCGCGAAGTGACACCTGATTGTAGTTCAGTGGCTCGGCCAGGGATTGCCCGGCAAAGGCCAGGCCCATGACCAGTGGTAATACAAGAAATGAACGCATGAAATTCTCCTTGGGCACATTGCCCTGAACTTTTGAGACAAGCAGCCAGCATAGCGGTTCCCGATGCGCTGGATCAGGGTTTTATGCGACCCTATGCCACATCAAGGCCGACCATGGTCGATTCTATACTGGAGTGAACTTTTGTCGCAGCGACTATTGATGAACCCGAATGCCTTCGCGCTCTCTCCTTCGCGGCAGAATCTCTGGCGGCTGATCTTCATTCGCCTGTTGGTCCTGACGGCGCAGGCCGCCTCGGTACTGGGGGCGTGGTTCAGTGGCTGGTTTTCTCTGGAGTGGACGCCACTGCTGCTGACACTGAGCGTCTCGGCGGGCATCAGCCTGCTTTCGTTGTTGCGACTGCTGCGCGATTGGCCGGTGACGGACGTGGAATACGGTGCTCAGCTGCTGTTCGATATTCTGGTGCACAGCGTGCTGCTGTATTACGCAGGTGGTCCGGCTAACCCCTTTGCTTCCTATTTCCTGGTGCCGCTGACCATCGCGGCGGCAACCCTGTCCTGGGTATATACAGCATGTCTGGCCAGCGTGGCGATGGTTGCCTACAGCCTGCTGCTGTTCTGGTATCACCCGTTGCCGCTGTTCGAGATGCCGGTGCGTGACAGCCAGATTGATATCCGGGTCATCGGCATGTGGCTGAACTTCGCCATGAGTGCCGGATTGATTACCCTGTTCGTCGTGCATATGGCCGAAGCCTTGCGCAAGCATGCCGACCGCCTCGCCGAGCGCCGCGAGCAGAGCATGCGCGACGCCCAGCTGCTGGGTATTGCCAGTGTCGCTGCGGGCGCAGCTCATGAGCTTTCCACCCCGCTGTCGACCATGAGCGTGCTGCTCAAGGATCTGCGTGCAGATTATACCGACCCCCAGATTCAGGAAGATCTCGCGCTGCTCCAGGAGCAGGTCCGCCAGTGCAAGGAAAGCCTGCAACAGATGGTGCGCAGCGCCGAGTTCAATCGCAGTCAGCCGCATAGCCATCAGCCTGCCGATGTCTGGCTCAAAGGGCTGCTGGAGCGCTGGCAATTGATGCGTCCAGAGGCGTCCTGGCAATTGAAACCAATGCCAGGGGGCGCGGTGCCGATGGTGCAGGATAGCCCCGAGCTGGGCCAGTCCATTCTCAATCTGTTGAATAATGCCGCCGACGCCTGCCCTGACAATATCACTATCGAACTGGGGTGGAATGCGCAGCGGTTACGTCTGTGTATCCGCGATCGTGGGCCGGGCGTGCCTTTGCATATCGCCGAGCAGCTGGGCACCGCCTTTGTCACTACCAAGGGCAAGAAGGGTTTTGGCTTGGGGTTGTTTCTCAGTCAGGCCGCGGTCGAGCGTATTGGCGGCAGTGTGAAACTGTTCAATCAGGATGGCGGGGGTACCCTGACCGAGGTAATCTTGCCGGTAGGGGATCTCTGAGCCCTTATTGTCGTCAGGTTCTCGGGACTCCCATGGCAATTGAGGAACATGCATGACAGAAGAATTCAATCAGGAAGAACAGCCGCTGCTGTTGCTGGTGGATGATGATCCGACCTTTACTCGAGTAATGGCCCGGGCGCTGACGCGCCGAGGGTTGCGGGTAGACACTGCGGGCGATGCGGAAGAGGCAATGGCCATCGCGCGGCAGAGAAAACCCGACTACGCGGTGCTGGATCTGAAGATGGAAGGCGACTCGGGGTTGGTGCTGCTGCCCCGCCTGCTGGAGCTGTATCCCGATCTGCGGGTGGTCATTCTCACCGGCTACTCAAGCATTACCACGGCTGTGGAAGCGATCAAGCGGGGTGCCTGCAACTATCTGTGCAAACCGGCGGACGCCGATGATGTGCTGACGGCGCTGCTGTCGGATCAGGCCGATCCGGAAAGTCTGGTGCCGGAACATCCTATGTCGGTGGATCGCTTGCAATGGGAGCATATCCAGCGGGTACTGGCGGAGCATGAGGGGAATATTTCGGCGACGGCGCGCGCGTTGGGCATGCATCGCCGGACCTTGCAGCGCAAGCTGCAGAAACGGCCGGTACGGCGTTGATCGATATCGAACGGACAGCTTGCTTGTCGGCATAAAAAACCCTCGGTTTGAGAAAGCCGAGGGTTTTTTATTGCTGCGGCGTTAGCCGCGGCGGCTGATCAGTTCTGACGGATGCCGCAGATGGTCCACGGTTGGTTCTCGCCGTCGGCACGCTCCAGGCGCCAGCTTTCGTCGAAACGTTCGCCTTCATCCTGCGGGAACTCACGATCCAGGCCGGTGAAGCCGACTGTCGCAATGGTGCGGCCTTCGCGTTGCTCTATCCCTTCCAGGCGCACTTCCAGCTGTTCGATAAAACCGTTACTGCTTGGCGGAGCTTCGGCACGGGTGGCTATCATCTGTTGCAGCAGGGCCGGATCCAGATATTCCGCCATACCGGCGGTGTCGCCGTCACGCCAATGGCGCTGCAGGGTGAAGAAATGTTCTTCGGCGCCCTTGAGGAAGCTGGTCTCATCGAACCACGCCGGTGCCTGCATGGTGATCGGCTGAGCTACCGGTTGCGCGGTGGCAGCGCCTTGCGGTGACCAGCTCTGCGGACCTTGTGGGTGGTCGACCGGGCCGCCGGCTGGGTGTGGTTGGCGCTGCATGGCGGCCGCATTGCGCCGGGAAAATAGCCTGAACAGCACAAAGGCAATGAGCCCGAAGATCAGAATGTCAAAGAACTGCAGGCCCTGGAAGCCATCACCGAACAGCATCGAGGCCAGCAGACCGCCAGCAGCGATACCGGCCAGCGGGCCGAGCCAGCGGCTGGCACCGGATGTGGCTGCGGGATTCTGTTGCTGATTGCGCGGGGTGGCCTGCTGTGTCTGCTGGCGTTGGGCCGGCTGGCTCTTGTGCATGGGCGCGGAACCAAAGCTCTTGCCGCCTCCCATGCGACGTGCTTCGGCATCGGGAACGGCCAGGCCGACCATCAGAAATACAGCAAAAAAGGGTATCAGCCAGCGCATGGGCAGGTCTCTCCAGAATGAAAGTCGAGCGATAGTGCCAAACATGGACAACCGTCGCCAGTTTTAATATGTTTCGATGTTTGCGTCTCAGGCCTTATTCAGCCCGAATCGCTTGCGCAGCCGCGCCTCGAGTACCGACGCCGGCAGCCAGCGTTTCAGTCGTACCATACTGCGACTGCCTGATCCGATCAGGGCGGTTTCCGGACGTAACGGGTTGTTGATGTAGCCCATCAGCTCCACCGCAAAATCACGTGCGGAGGTGGATGAAGATTTCTGCGAGGCGTTGGCCCGAGCCTGCACGGCCTTTTCCCACGGCTTGAACCAGGAGTCTTCTGTCATGGTTATCGCGGCGGTGGCGTTGCTGCCGAAATCCGAGGCGATGGCCCCCGGTTGTACGGTCAGCACGCTGATGCCAAAGGGCGCCAGCTCCATGCGCAAGGCATCGGAGAGTGAGTGCAACGCGGCTTTCGAGGCGCAATAGACGCCGGAGAAGGGCGTCGTGGTGACACCTGATACGCTGCCGATATTAACGATCAACCCGCGGCTGTCGCGCAACAGATCAGCATTGGCGCGCACCAGCTGCAGGGGCGCGAACACATTGGTATCGAACTGCTTGAGCAGGGTCTCACGATCGGCATCCAGCACCGGGCCCATGGCGCCGTAACCGGCATTGTTGACCAGCAGATCCAGCCGTCCGGCTTCACTGCGCAAGCGTTCGCTGCAGGCGGCGATCTGTGCGGCATCGTTTACATCCAGGGTGACTGCCTGCGCACCGCGGCTGGTCAATGGCGCGAGAGTGGCGGGGTTGCGTGCAGCGGCGAACACCTCATAGCCTGCGTCCAGGCAGAGGTGCGCGAGCGCCTGACCGATACCGCTGGAACAGCCGGTAATCAATGCGACGGGTTTGCTCATGAGTCGTCCTTTTTTATGATTATTGGTTATTTGGTGAAATCGGCGCGGACCTTGTCGGCATAGTATTCCAGGTCCTCGGCGCGAAAGCCGCTGCGCAAGCGTGGCACGCTGTAGCATTGCTGCCATTGTTGCGCGGGGTGTAATGGCTGGTCGAGGCGATAGAGGCTATCGGTGACGCTGATGTCCAGCAGGTTGGTATTGTAACCGGGCTGCACGGCGCGCAATTGCCAGCTGATCTGGGTGGCGGTCTGGGCGCTGCTGTTATGAATGCTGACCTGCAGTGGCTTGCCGAAGTCGCACTGTTCGGGCAAATGACGCACGCGGATCTCCAGCATGTCCACTTGCTTGTCGTGCTGCCACTGCCAGATGCCGACGCCTGCCGCCAGTACCAGCGTGATGGCAATGATGATGCCGCTGGCTGGCAGCATGATGCGCGGAAACCGCATCAGTAGCACCAGCCAGATCAGTAGCAGCGTTATGCCCAGTGGCATCGGATCTCCTTGCGGTTATTTCTATTGAATAATCCGACTCTACCAGACCCGTGTATTCAAGACACCGCAGCTAAGGGCCAGTCGAACAATTCACAGGTGTTATGCAGGCATTGGCGGGCCAGTTGTTCCAACGACTCGCCGCGCAGCTCGGCCAGATGGGCGCAGATCTGCGGCAGATTCTGTGGACTGTTGCGTTGATAGGGGCGAAACGCGGGTGCCATGTCCGGGCAATCGGTTTCCAGCACCAGACTCTCGGCGGGCAATTGTGCGATGACGCGATGCATGCGCTTGGCCTGCGGCCAGGTGGCCGCGCCCCCCATGCCCAGTTTGAAGCCCAGCCGGATATATTCGCGCGCCTCCTCGAAGCTGCCGGAAAAAGCATGAATGATGCCGGCGCGACGCAACTTGTAACGCTTCAGGGCTGCGACTACCGGCGCATGGGCGCGGCGCACATGCAGCAGCGCCGGCAAGTCGATGTCAGCGGCGATCTGCAGCTGGGCGTCGAACAAGGTTTGCTGACGCTCGTGGTCCAGCTCGGTAAGAAAATAATCCAGCCCGAACTCGCCCACGGCGCAGCAGCGCGGGTGGCTGACATGACGCTCCAGGCGGTCGCGCAGATGCTGCAGATCCTCCGGGTGGTGTTCATCGAGAAAGACCGGATGCAGACCGAAGGCGGCGTACAGCCGTGGATCAGCCTCGACCAGCGCCCAGAGGGTATCCCAGTTGCTCTGGGTCACGCCCATGATCAGCAATCGCTGCACGCCGAGGCGCTGACTGTCGGCCAGTACCGCATCACGGTCGGCATCGAAGTCGTTGAAATCCAGATGGGTGTGGGTGTCGATGTATGTGTTCATGCCCCATAGCATCGGCACTCGCAGGCTGTGCTGCAAGCGCGGCGGCGGGGCACTGTGTCATTTTGTAGCGGAATAGAGCGTAGCGGAGGCTTTCGCGTTACAATCCCGGAGTTTTGGCGTTTTATTTCAATCAGACTACTCGCTGGCGCTGTCATGCGGGTAGCCGTACTGGTTCGCAGGGAGTTGTGCATGTACAGGAAGTTCGGGGTGGTATTACTGGCCGTTTTCGCGTGCCAGGCTCAGGCCAAGGTGGATCCAGCTCAGGCAGCACGTCTGGGTGCGGATTTAACGCCATTAGGCGCTGAGCGGGCCGGTAACGCGCAGGGCACCATTCCTGCCTGGACCGGTGGAGTGACGCCGCCAGCGCAGTATCGGCCGGGAATGCACCATCCCGATCCCTTTGCCAACGATGCCATGCTCTACCGTGTTGACGGCTCCGATCTTGGTCAGCACCGGGAGCAGTTGCCCGCAGGTCTGGCCGATCTGCTGGAACGTAATCCTGATTATTACCTGCAGGTCTATCCGACTCGCCGCAGTGCCGCTGCACCCCAGCGCATCTACGACGCCACCCGTGAAAATGCGGTCAATGCCGAGCTGATCTCCAATGGCAACGGTATAGCCGGAGCGGTGGCCGGGATACCTTTCCCGATCCCGCAGGACGGTATGGAAGTCATCTGGAACCACATCCTGCACTACAAGGGCGAGCAGACCCACTTCATCAACAATCAGGCGGTGGTGATCAATGGTCGCAGCAACCTGATCAAGCGTGACCGCTATGTTTTCTATGTCTACAACCGTGAGGGCATGACCCGTGAGGAAATGGACAACACCCTGCTGTACTACCGCTATCAGGTGACGGCGCCGGCCAAACTGTCCGGTACTTCGCTGGTGGTGCAGGACCCGCTGGATCAGGTGCTGACGACGCGCCGTGCCTGGCGCTACAGCCCGAGCGACCGTCGAGTCCGGCGCCTGCCATCGCTGGCCTACGATTCGGTGCAGCCGGATACCAGTGGCCTGGCCACCGCCGATGTGGTGGACTCCTACAATGGTGCGCCGGATCGTTATGAATGGGCGCTGGTCGGCAAGCAGGAAATGCTGGTGCCCTACAACAGCTATGCCGTGCACCAGCAGGGCATCAATTACGACCGCATCGTGCTGCCCAAGACCCTGAATCCGGAGCTGCTGCGCTATGAACTGCACCGGGTCTGGGTCGTGGAGGCCACGCTGCGGACGGGCTATTCCCATCCCTATCACACGCGGCGTTTCTATGTGGACGAGGACAGCTGGCAGATCCTGGCGGTGGACCTGCGTGACGACAAGGGCGAACTGGTCGGACTGCAGGAAAGCCACCCAATCAGCTATTACGAGCTGCCGATGTTCAACAGCACCCTGGAAACCCTCTATTACTTGCAGACCGGCAACTACTTCGTCGACGGTCTGGACAACAACGAGCCGATGTACGACTTCAATTACGAGATGTCACCGCGGGACTTCTCGCCGCAGGCATTGCGACGCGCCGGCAACTGATCAGCTGCAGCAGCTCACTGGCCGGGATACTGATGTTTCTTCAGTAGCCCGGCCAGATGCACGCAATTCTGCGCCATCACGCGGGTGGTCTGCGCGACCTTGTCAGGGGTTGATAGCAGATCCTTGAAGTCAGTCGAACCCATGGCTTCGCCTACCCAGTAGGTGCAGCTATTGGCGGGAATGGTGAAGCCGACGTCATTCAGTCCTTGGTACAACTGCGCCACGATATGGTGGGCACCGTCTTCATTACCTACCACAGCCACGCCGGCCACCTTGGCGTAAGACAGCATGCGGCCCTGATCATCGGTTTCACTGAGCAGTGCATCCAATCGCTCCAGCACGCGTTGGCACAGGCTGGATGGGTGGCCGAGCCAGACTGGTGTGCCCAGTATGAAAATATCGGCATCCAGCATTTTCTGACGAATCATCGGCCAGTCATCACCTTCCCCTTCATCGGAGGTGACGCCCGGCTTGATGTTGTAATCGACGACGCGCAACAGCTCGCCTTTCACGCCGTGTCCCTGCAGCGCAGCCAGTGTCTGCTGCAACAGCAGGTCACAGGAGGATGCTGAGGGAGAAGGTTTCAGGGTGCAGTTGAGGGCCAGGGCAGTGAGCGGCATGGGGAGTCTCCGGACAAGGGCTTCAGAGATTTGGTCAGGTGATCGTCCTGTTGGTTCAAGTAGCTTTGCCGGTCAGCGTCCGAGTTCCGTCCTATCGAAGTTTACTGTCGCGCCATAGAGAGCTGACCTCGGCTAGCCAGCTGGGGTCCAGACGGTTCTGCTCAAGTTCGATACCTTGCGCCAGCATGTGTTCGCGGTGCTGGTCGACTTCCTTGATCAGGTCGCTGGCTGCGCTGCTGTTGCCATCCAGCTGGTGCATCTGTGTCAGGCCCAGATGATAGAAGCGCAGCACGCGCATGGCTGTCGGGTCATCGGCAGCAATGCCTGCCTTCACCTGGTGCAGAATATTGGTCACCTTCATCAGGTTGCGTTTGAGTCGAAAACCATACACCGCCGCAGTCATCCATGGCTGCTGCCAAAGATGCAGGCGCACCAGGGCAATGGTCAGCAGCAGGCCGGCAATCACGCCACCGAGGTTCCAGCGGAAGTTGTTGCCGCCGGGTTCACCGAACAGGACAACGGACAGGCTAGCCAGCGAGATGCACAGTACCGCCAGGATGGCACAGAGGATCAGGGTGCTGCGGCGGGTCTGCTCGCGGTAGAGGAGTGGATCCATGGGCTGGATTTCAAACATGGCGCGCCTCAGAGTTTGCTTTTCAGCGGTACGTTGATGACGATGGGTTCCTGTACCCGGCAGCAGCAAGGCAGGATCTCGTCACGCTTGAGAAAGGCCAGCGGCGACTTCGGGTAGACCACGCTGCCGGATTTCAACTTCACCCGGCAGGCGCCGCAGTAGCCACTGCGGCATTGGTATTCCACATGGTGGCCGGTACGCTCCAGGCCTTCCAGCAGCGTCTCGTCTTCATCCAGTTCGAAGAAAGTGTCGCGGGTAAATACCTGCACCGCCTTACAGCTCGAACTCGCCCAGATCTTCCAGCGATACTTCTGAATCGATCTGGCCGACCAGGTAAGAACTGACCTCTACCTCTTGCGGCGCTACCTGTACGTTATCGGACACCAGCCAGGCATTGATCCAGGGGATCGGGTTCTGGTGGGCGCCAGGGAAGATGGGTTCCAGTCCAACTGCGCTCATGCGCAGGTTGGTGATGTATTCCACATATTGGCTGAGGATGCTGTAGTTCAGGCCGATCATGGAGCCGTCCTTGAACAGATACTCGGCCCATTGCTTCTCCTGTTCTGCGGCGTGGCGAAAGATCTCCACAGACTGCTCATGGCAGGCCCGCGCGACTTCAGCCATCTGCGGGTCATCCTCACCTTCCTGCATGATATTGAGGATGTGCTGGGTGCCGGTCAGGTGCAGTGCCTCGTCACGGGCGATCAGGCGGATAATCTTGGCGTTGCCTTCCATCAGCCGGCGTTCGGCGAAGGCGAAGGAGCAGGCAAAACTGACATAGAAGCGGATCGCTTCGAGCACGTTCACCGACATCATGCACAGATACAGCTTTTTCTTCAGCTCGAACAGTTCGATGGTAACGCTCTGACCATTGAGCTGATGAGTGCCCTCACCAAACTGATTGTACAGATTGCTGTACTGGATCAGATCATCGTAGTAGTTGGCGATGTCTCCAGCGCGTTCGATGATGTGCTGGTTGCGCACAATATCGTCGAACACCACCGCAGGATCATTGACGATGTTGCGGATGATATGGGTATACGAGCGGCTGTGGATAGTCTCGGAAAATGACCAGGTTTCAATCCAGGTTTCCAGCTCGGGGATGGACACCAGCGGCAGAAAGGCCACGTTCGGGCTGCGACCCTGAATTGAATCCAGCAGCGTCTGATACTTCAGGTTGCCCAGGAAAATGTGCTTTTCGTGCTCCGGCAGGTTGCGGAAGTCGGTGCGGTCCTGGGAAACATCGACCTCTTCCGGGCGCCAGAAGAACGACAGCTGCTTCTCGATCAGCTTTTCGAAGATCGGGTATTTCTGCTGGTCATAACGAGCAACGTTGACCGGCTGGCCGAAAAACATCGGCTCGCCCATCTGGTTGTTATCGGCCTGGGAAAAGGTGCTGTATTTCATTTTCATCGTCATCGTCATATCTCAGATCTTGCAAGCGCCGCCGGCGCAGTCATCAACCATGTCAGCCTGGTCATCATCGGCACCGTCGCGGGTGTTCTGATAATACAGGGTCTTCAGACCGAATTTGTAGGCAGTCAGCAGATCCTTGAGCAGTTGGCGCATTGGCACGCGGCCGCCTTCGAAGCGTTGTGGGTCATAGTTGGTGTTCGCCGAGATCGCCTGGTCGACGAACTTCTGCATGATGCCCACCAGCTGCAGGTAGCCATCGTTATTCGGCATCTGCCACAGCAATTCATAGGCGTCCTTGAGCTCATCGTAATCCGGCACCACCTGCTTGAGAATGCCGTCCTTGGATTGCTTGATGGTCACCAGGCCGCGCGGCGGTTCGATGCCGTTGGTGGCATTGGAGATCTGGCTGGAAGTCTCGGACGGCATCAGCGAGGACAGCGTCGAGTTGCGCAGGCCGTGTTTGACGATATCGGCGCGCAGGGCTTCCCAGTCCAGGTGCAGTGGCTCTGAGCAGATCGCGTCCAGATCCTTCTTGTAGGTATCGATCGGCAGCACACCCTTGGCGTAGGTGGTTTCGTTGAAGCCGGAGCAGGCACCGCGCTCGCGGGCCAGGGTATTGGAAGCCTTGAGCAGGTAATATTGAATCGCTTCAAAGGTGCGGTGCGTCAGGTTGTTGCCGGAACCATCGGAATAACGTGCGCCATTCTTGGCCAGGTAGTTGGCAAAGTTGATGACGCCGATACCCAGGGTGCGACGTTTCATCGACGCCTTGCGCGCTGCTTCGATAGGGTAGTCCTGGTAGTCCAGCAACGCATCCAGTGCGCGTACCGCCAGCTCGGCCAGTTCTTCCAGCTCGTCCAGGCTGTTGATGGCGCCCAGATTCAGTGCTGACAGGGTGCACAGGGCAATTTCTCCGCTGCCATCGTTGATGCCATCCAGTGGGCTGGTCGGCAGGGCGATTTCCAGACACAGGTTGGATTGGCGCACGGGCGCAACAGCCGGATCAAACGGGCTGTGGGTGTTGCAGTGGTCGACGTTCTGGATATAGATACGGCCGGTGCTGGAACGCTCCTGCATCATCAGCGAGAACAGTTCGACCGCTGGAATGCTGCGCTTGCGGATAGTCGGGTCCTGCTCATATTTCTGATACAGCCGCTCGAACTCGTCCTGATCTGCGAAGAATGCGTCGTACAGGCCGGGCACTTCATGCGGCGAGAACAGGGTGATGTTGCCGTTCTTGATCAGGCGCTGGTACAGCGTGCGGTTGATCTGTACGCCATAGTCCATGTGCCGCACCCGGTTCTCTTCCACGCCACGGTTGTTCTTCAGTACCAGCAAGGACTCCACTTCCAGGTGCCAGAGTGGATAGAACAGGGTGGCCGCGCCACCGCGCACGCCACCCTGGGAGCAGGACTTGACCGCCGACTGGAACAGCTTGAAGAACGGCAGGCAGCCGGTGTGCTGGGCCTCACCGCCACGGATAGGGCTGCCGACAGCGCGGATACGTCCGGCATTGATACCGATGCCGGCACGCAGCGACACGTACTTGACGATCGCCGAGGTAGTGGCGTTGATCGAGTCCAGGCTGTCGCCGCACTCGATCAATACGCAGGAGCTGAACTGCCGAGACGGCGAGCGTACGCCGGACATGATCGGCGTCGGCAGGGAGAGCTTGAACAGCGAGATGGCGTCGTAGAAACGCTTGATGTAGCTCAGCCGGCTATCCTGCGGGTAGTCGGCAAACAGGCACATGCCGATCAACATGTAGAGCATCTGCGGGCTTTCATAGACCCGGCGGCTGACCCGATCCTGGATCAGGTATTTGCCTTCCAGCTGCTTGACCGCCGCATAGGAGAAGTTCAGATCACGGCTGTGGTTGATGTAGTCGTTGAGGGTGTCGAACTCGTCCCGACTGTAATCACGCAGGATGTGCTGGTCGTAACGGTTCATTTCCGTCAATGTGGTGACGTGATCGAACAGGTGTGGCGGCTCGAACTGACCATAGGCTATCTTACGCAGATGGAAGATCGCCAGGCGCGCGGCCATGTACTGATAGTCTGGCGTGTCCTGAGAGATCAGGTCGGCGGCAGCCTTGATGATGGTTTCGTGAATATCCTGGCTGCGGATGCCATCATACAACTGGATCTGCGACTTCAGTTCGACCTGAGAGACCGATACATTGCTCAGACCCTCTGCAGCCCAGTCCAGGACGCGATGGATCTTGTCCAGATTGATGGGTTCCTGGGAGCCGTTGCGCTTGGTTACTTTGAGGGACTGGAAATCGGTCATCTGGCAATTCCTGGGCAAAAAGGCTTGAAAATAAAGCGCAAGCGTTATAGGGCTTGCGCACAACATGTAGTGTTAAGAAGGATAATATTGCGCAATATAGTGGGTGTTCCTGAATGGGTCAACCCGATCTGTCTGATGGCGCCCGGCTATGTGATGCAGAGCGCAGGCAGGCTGGGCTCTTCAGCGAAAACAAATTTTTCGCTTGTATTTCGGTCCTGGCAAGGCTAGGTGGATGTCGACGAGTGATGAATGGACCAACTTGAATTCTTTGATATCCCCAGCCCCTGCATCGGGGTTTGCGAAGCCAACAGCAAGGGCTTCTGCAAAGGCTGCTTCCGCTCGCGGGAAGAGCGACTGTACTGGCTTGAATTCTCCTCCGACCAGAAGCGCCAGGTGGTTCGCCTGTGCCGGTCGCGCAAGGCCCGGGTGCTGCGCGCCCGTCAGGAAGCTGCGCGGCAACAGGATAAGGATTCAAGCTCGCAATCCGATTTGTTCTGAGCCGGGAAAGTCGGAGCGAAGTGTGCCCCGGCTTGATTCCGTCAGTGGTGTTCGCGGGTGGCGTTGAAGCTGATGTCCGGCCAACGCTCTTCCGTCAGGCTCAGATTGACCCGGGTCGGTGCCAGGTAAGTCAGGTGGCCGCCGCCGTCAATAGCAAGGTTTTCCATGGCCTTGTTGCTGAATTCCTCGAGCTTCTTCTTGTCGCTCGATTCGATCCAGCGGGCTGACCAGACGTTGATCGGTTCGTAGGCGCATTCGACTCGGTATTCTTCTTTCAGACGGCTGGCGACGACATCGAATTGCAGTACGCCCACCGCGCCGAGAATGATGTCGTTGTTGCGCTCGGGGAAGAACACCTGGGTTGCGCCTTCTTCGGCCAGCTCACGCAGGCCCTGGCGCAGCTGCTTGGATTTCAGCGGGTCCTTCAGGCGCACTCGGCGAAACAGCTCCGGGGCGAAGTGCGGGATGCCAGTGAAGCTGATGTTTTCGCCATCGGTGAAGGTGTCGCCGATCTGGATGGTGCCATGGTTGTGCAGGCCGATGATGTCGCCCGCGTAGGCTTCTTCCAGCTGCTCGCGTTCACTGGAGAAGAAGGTCAGCGCATCGGCGATGCGAATATCCTTGCCGATGCGTGCGTGGCGCATCTTCATGTTCTTCTCGTACTTGCCCGAGCACACGCGCATGAAAGCGATGCGGTCGCGATGACGAGGGTCCATGTTCGCCTGGATCTTGAAGACGAAGCCACTGAAACTTCCCTCGGTCGGCTCGATGACGCGTTCATTGGCGGTGCGGGGCAACGGGCTTGGAGCCCAGTCGACAATGGAGTCGAGTACGTGGTCGACGCCGAAGTTGCCCAGCGCGGTACCGAAGAAGACTGGCGTCAGCTTGCCGGCGAGAAACTCGTCCTGATCAAATTCGTGGCAGGCGCCCTGCACCAGTTCCAGTTGATCGACAAAGCGCTCGTACTCGTCGCCGATATGCTGGCGTGCTTCGTCGGAGTCCAGATTCTGGATGATCCTGGTCTCGGTGCGCTCGTGGCCGTGACCCGAGGCGTAGACCAGAATGTAGTCTTCCTTGAGGTGGTAGACGCCCTTGAAGTCGCGATAGCAACCGATCGGCCAGGTGACGGGCGCGGCCTTGATATTCAACACTTCTTCGATCTCATCGAGCAGCTCGATCGGATCACGAATATCCCGGTCCATCTTGTTGATGAAGCTGACGATGGGCGTGTCGCGCAGGCGGCAGACGTCCATCAGTGCGATGGTGCGAGGCTCAACGCCCTTACCACCGTCGAGCACCATCAGCGCCGAGTCCACAGCGGTCAGGGTACGATAGGTATCTTCCGAAAAGTCCTCGTGGCCGGGTGTGTCGAGCAGGTTGATCATGTGGTCGCGGTAGGGGAACTGCATCACCGAGGTGGTGATGGAGATGCCGCGCTGCTTTTCCATTTCCATCCAGTCGGAAGTCGCGTGCCGATCGGACTTGCGCGATTTGACCGTGCCGGCCACCTCGATCGCCTTGCCCATCAGCAGTAGACGCTCGGTAATGGTGGTCTTACCCGCATCGGGGTGGGAGATGATGGCGAAGGTGCGGCGCTTGGCGACTTCTTTCTCGATGTTGGACATGTAGCCTGTTCGGTTTCTTGCTGTGGCGAGGAGACCGTGACCGGTGTCGGTCGGCTCCGGGCGAGGATAAATGGGAATCGGCGCGTATTGTGGCTGATTTGCTTGGCTATGACAAAGCAAAATGCCCGTCATGCCCCGCTACGCGCCGCTCAGAAGGACTCAGGGTTTGCGCCATTTGCTGCGGATATCCATGAAATCCTGCAACATCGCGGCGGCACCGGCCCTGAGCTGCAATCCGAGTTTGGTCCGGCGCCAGAGGACGTCGTCGGCGGTGAGTGCCCATTCGGTCTGAATCAGATAGTGCACCTCCCGCGCATAGAGATCGGCGCCGAAATGACGGCCCATATCGTCCATGCTTCGCGCTCCCTGCAACAGGTCATGGGTCAGGGTGCCGTAGCTGCGGGTGAAGCGTCGGGCGGTCTCGACGGGTAGCCAGGGGTAGAGTTTCTGCAGGTCGGCGAGCAGGCTCTGGTGATCGCGGAAGTCTCCGCCGGGCAGGATCGCCTCCCGCGTCCAGGCCCGCGCCGGGCTGTTCAGGAGTTCGCACAGCTGATCAGTGGCTTCCTCGGCCAGGCGCCGATAGGTTGTAATCTTGCCGCCCAATACCGACAGCAGGGGCGGGTGGCCATGCTGAGCATGCACATCCAGCAGATAATCCCGTGACGCCGCCTGGGCAGCGCCGCCCTCGCCATCGAACAATGCTCTGACGCCCGAGTAGCTCCAGACGATGTCCCCGTGAGTCAGCGTCTGGCGGAAGTGATTGTTGATCACGTGCAGCAGGTAGTTGGTCTCTTCGGGAGAGATGCTGGCTGCAGCGGGGTCGCCCTGATAATCCACATCGGTAGTACCGATCAGCGAGAACTCCTGCTCGTAGGGGATGACGAAAACGATGCGGTTATCTTCGTTCTGCAGAATGTAGGACTCCTCTCCGTCATGCAGGCGCGGCACGACGATGTGGCTGCCCTTGACCAGCCGCAGAGGACGCCGTACCGGCGTGTCGATCACCGATGCCAGCAGTTCACCCGCCCAGGGGCCGCCGGCATTGACCAGTGCCCGACTGCGGTGGCGGCTGCGCTGGCCGGTCAAGCGGTCTTCCAGAACGATCTGCCACAGCCCGTCCGTGCGCTTGGCTTCCACGCAGGCGGTGCGGGTTTTGATCTGCGCGCCTCGCTGGGCAGCGGCCTGGGCGGTCAGCACCACCAGACGGGCATCATCGACCCAGGCATCGGAATATTCGAAGCCACGGGTAATCTCGGGCTTGAGGGGGCTGCTCCCATCAAATTTCAGCCCGGTAGAGGAGGGAAGGGTCTCGCGGCGGGCCAGATGATCATACAGAAACAGGCCGAGACGGATCATCCAGGCCGGCCGCAAATGCGGCCTGTGAGGCAGGCGGAAGCGCATCGGCCAGATGATGTGAGGTGCATTGCGCAACAGCGCTTCACGCTCTGCCAGCGCCTTGCCGACCAGTCGGAACTGATAGAACTCGAGATAGCGCAGCCCGCCGTGGATCAGTTTGCTGCTGCGCGAGGAGGTGGCCGAGGCCAGGTCGCCCTGCTCGCACAACAGCACCTTCAAGCCTCGGCCGGCAGCATCCATGGCAATGCCGCAACCATTGACGCCCCCACCGATGATGATCACATCATGAATCTCATCGTCGGCTGCCAGGCTGGGGCTGTGAACGGACGCGTCCCGCATATCGGATATTCCTCTGCTGAGTGGGCCATGAACATCACCCACGGTGGATTATTGCATATTGGCGGCCCCAACCTATTGACCGCGAACTCGCTTGGTTTTATGGTTCGCACCGAACGTTGACGCTGGCACGATCCATACGGCTCAAGTACTGACGACGAGACAGCAAGGCCGGTTCCCTGAAGGGGCGGACTTATTGCTTTCGGCGCACGCCTTGGGAAGTAGGCGAACCAAAGTGGGGATACTGATCAGACGTTCGCACCCCCGGGTTGTGTGTTGGCTATACGTTCAGAGTCGCTTACGGAAGGCGCTGTCTGCCCCCTTGGTCTTGTACCGGGTGTGCGGGTACGCCTGTCTGCCCTGCATCTGATCCCCATGTCCTCACGCGGCCCGACACCAGAACATTGCTTTGGAGCCGACGCCATGAACATCAAACTGGACGAATATTTCGACCGCGACACCTTCAGCCGCATCCGTGCCCGTGCTGATCAACTTGAAACCCCTTTTCTGGTCGTGGACCTGAAAACCATCGATCGTGCCTACGACGAATTGGTCGCGGGTTTTCCGTATGGCAATATCTACTATGCGGTGAAGGCCAACCCGGCCAATGAAGTGCTGAGCCTGCTGAAAGAAAAAGGCTCCAATTTCGACATCGCTTCCATCTATGAATTGGAGAAGGTGCTGGCGCTGGGCGTCAAGCCGGAACAGATCAGCTACGGCAACACCATCAAGAAATCCAGAGACATTCGCTCCTTTTACGAGAAGGGCGTGCGTCTGTACGCCACTGACTCGGAAGCGGATCTGCGCAACATCGCCAAAGCCGCGCCGGGTTCGAAAGTGTATGTACGCATTCTGACTGAAGGCTCCACCACGGCCGATTGGCCGTTGTCGCGCAAGTTCGGCTGCCAGAGCGACATGGCCATGGATCTGCTGGTGCTGGCCCGTGAGCTGGGTCTGGTCCCCTATGGCGTTTCCTTCCACGTCGGTTCGCAGCAGCGCGACATCGGCGCGTGGGATGGCGCCATTGCCAAGGTCAAGGTGATCTTCGAGCGTTTGAAAGAAGAGGACGGCATCGTCCTGAAGATGATCAACATGGGCGGCGGCTTCCCGGCCAACTACCTGACCAAGACCAACACCCTGCAGACCTACGCCGAGGAAATCACCCGCTTCCTGCATGAGGACTTCGGTGATGACCTGCCGGAAATCATTCTCGAGCCGGGCCGTTCGCTGATCGCCAACGCCGGCATATTGGTCAGTGAAGTGGTGCTGGTCTCACGTAAATCCCACACCGCGCTGGAGCGCTGGGTATTCACCGACGTGGGCAAGTTCTCCGGCCTGGTGGAAACCATGGACGAGGCGATCAAGTTCCCGATCTGGACGGACAAGCGCGGCGAGCTGGAAGAAGCCGTCATTGCCGGCCCGACCTGTGACAGCGCCGATATCATGTACGAGAACTACAAATATGGCCTGCCGCTGAATCTGGCCATCGGTGATCGCATGTATTGGCTGTCCACCGGTGCCTACACCACCAGCTACAGCTCGATCGAGTTCAATGGCTTTCCGCCGTTGGAAGCGTTTTACGTGTGATTTATTCTTGCTTGCCGCTCGTATGGGCGGCAGGCAAGGGTTATGAGCACATTAAATCGGTGACCAATGAATTATCCCTTATTGCTGATGTACGTTGCGTCGATCACGTTGCTGATCGCCACACCCGGCCCGGTGGTAGCGTTGGTCATCAGTGATGCTTCGCGCTATGGATTCGCCCACGCCTTTCGTACCGTGCTGGGCACCAATCTGGCGTCTCTTCTGCTGATTGGCAGTGCGGCTCTGGTGATATCCGGACTGTTGTCGGTAAATGATCTCTGGTTGCGCTGGATCAGTCTGCTGGGTTGCGTCTTCATTGGTTGGATTGCCTTCAAGGCGCTACGCAGTGAGTTCGCTGGTACGGGAGCAGAGACTAATAGCGCTGCAAGCCGGCTTGTCGCCAAGCCACAGTTCCCAGCGCTGAACGGATTTCTGGTGGGCGTCTCCAATCCGAAGGACATCGTGTTCTTCATCGCCTTCTTTCCGCAGTTCATTGGCATCACCCGGACGGCGCCCCTGAGTCTGGCAATTCTGACTGCCGTATGGGTCATTCTCGATCTGCTGATCCTGGTGGCTTATATCGCGGCCATGAAAGGCGGGTTCTTCCAGCGGAAGAAGCGGATGATATCTATCCTGTCTGCCGGTTTTCTACTGGTCATTGCCGCCGTCGGCTTCTGTTATTCACTACTGGAGATAGCAGGAACTGATTGACTGCCGTCAGAAGTGCATAACGGTATTCGGCAAGTGCTTGTCGGCCCGTTTGACGTAGTCCACCGCGCAAACTAGCCTCGGACCATACTCGGTTCACCTGAGGCAATCATCATGCTTACCCAATCCGCAAGAGATACGATCAAGGCCACCGTACCGGTTCTGGCCGATCACGGCGGAGCCATCATCGTCCGCTTCTACCAGAACATGCTCGACGAACATCCCGAGCTGAAAAACGTCTTCAATATGGCGCACCAGCAGAAAGGGCAGCAGCAGGAAGCCCTGGCTCGTGCGGTATACGCCTACGCTGCCAATATCGATGATCCACTGAGCCTGGATGCCCTGTTGCAGGGTATTGCTCACAAGCACGTCAGCCTGGGCATTCAGCCGGATCAGTATGCGATTGTCGGCAAGCATCTATTGGGTGCCATCAAGGAAGTACTCGGTGCGGCCGCCACCGACGACATCATGTATGCCTGGGAGCAGGCCTACGGCCAGCTGGCTGATGTGTTGATCGGCATGGAGCGCAATCTGTATCAAGTGAGCGCGGCAACAAGCGGCGGCTGGAATGGCTGGCGCGAATTCACCGTGCAGGAAAAGAACCCCGAAAGCGAGGAGATCACCTCCTTCGTGCTGGCGCCGGAGGATGGCCAGCCAGTGGCGAATTTCGAGCCCGGACAATACACCAGTGTTGTGGTGCAGGTGCCAGAGCTGGGTGTAGAGCAGATTCGCCAATACAGTCTGTCGGATGTGCCCAACGGGCGGACCTATCGGATCTCGGTCAAACGCGAATCCGGTAACGAAGACCAGCCACCCGGCTATGTGTCCAATCTGCTGCATGATCATGTGCAGATTGGTGATCGGATTCGGCTGGCTGCTCCCTACGGCAACTTTTTCATTGATGTGAATGCCACCACGCCGGTGGTATTGATCAGTGGCGGGGTTGGCCTGACGCCGATGATCAGCATGCTCAAGCGGGTGCTGCAATCACCGGATCAGCGTCATCTGGTGTTCGTGCACGGCGCGCGCAATGGGCGGGTGCAGGCGATGAAAAGCAAGTTGCGCCAGGCTGCTGCCGAACATGACAACTTCCACCTGATCATGTTCTACAGCGACCCGCTGGCCAGCGACCAGGTCGGACAGGATTATGACTATGAAGGGTTTGTCGATGTGAAGCAGATAGTCGACCGGATACTGCTGGAGGAGGCCGACTATTACATCTGCGGACCAGTGCCCTTCATGCGCCTGCAGCATGATGCGCTGATGAATCTGGGCGTGGGGGAGGCACGCATCCATTACGAGGTATTCGGTCCGGATCTGTTTGCCGAGCAGCGTTGAGCTGCCCGGCCTGGACGTTACAGCAGAGAGGCTGCTTCCTCGTCGACGATGATGGTCGCATTGGGATGCTGCTGCAGGGCCGAGGCGGGTACGGCTTCGGTAACCGGGCCGTTGACCATCTGACTGATGCACTCGGCTTTGCCCTTGCCGCTGGCGATCAGCAGGATGGATTTGGCCTGCATGATGTTCTTGATGCCCATGGTAATGGCCGTGGTAGGCACTTCATCCAGCGAGTTGAAGAAACGCTGATTGTCCTGGCGGGTTTTCTCGGCCAGTTGGGTGAGGAAGGTTTCCTGGTCAAAGGGTGTGCCTGGCTCGCAGAAGCCGATATGGCCATTGCTGCCGATGCCGAGTAGCTGCAGGTCGACCGTCGCCTCACGTAGCAGGGCATTGTAGGCATCGCATTGACTCTGCAGATCGCCGCCCTCGGCACAGGGGATGTGTCTGTTTTCTGTCTGAATATCGACCTGGCTGAACAGATTGTCGTGCATGAAGCGGAAGTAGCTTTCGGGATGGCTGCGCGGCAGGCCGCAGTATTCATCCAGATTGAATGTCTGTACGTCTTTGAAGGAGATGTCGCCCGCCTGGTAGCGTTTGACCAGATATTGGTAGGTGCCCAGCGGGGTGCTGCCGGTGGCCAGGCCCAGGGTGCAGCGTGGATTGCTGCTCACCAGATCGGCAATGATCTGGCCGGCGGTGCTGCTGAGCTCGTTGTAATTGCTGAGGGTAATGACTTTCATGCGCTCGGGTCCTGGCTTGTGGCCTGCGGGGGAGCGCTGGATTCTACTCCGGGATCGTTGTGCCGCGAAAGCGGAAATGGGCATTGTTCGCCCCATCATGGGGCAAACAATGTTCAGCGATGGTGGATTTTCAGCTGAACTTCTGAATATTCTGCATCAGTTCTTTCAGCGCCTCGATATTGTCCTTCGGGTGTACGGCATTCTCGAAGTTGCACAGTTGCTCGAAATTGGCCTGGACATCTTCCGGGCTGAAGCCTTCATCGGGGTTGAAACCGATACCCAGCGAACGCTCCCAGCGTACCTTGCCCATCCAGCCGCCACCGACTTCGAACAGGCTGGCCGTTTCCTGGGATTGCTCGGAACATAGATACACCACCAGCGGGCTGACCAGCTCGGGCTTGAGCTTATCGAATGCGCCTGGCGGGAACAGGCCTTCAGTCATGCGCGTGCCGCCCGTGGGAGCGATGGCGTTGACGAAAATGTTGTTCTTGCGACCTTCGATGGCCAGAGTACGAGTCAGGCCATACAGGCCCAGCTTGGCCATGCCGTAGTTGGCCTGACCGAAGTTGCCGTAGATGCCAGAGGTGGACGCGGTGAAGATGATGCGACCGAAGTTCTGTTCTTTCATGTGGTTCCAGGCCGCATGGGTCACCTTGTAGGCACCTTCGACGTGTACTTTGTACACCAGCTCCCAGTCGGCATCGGACATCTTGGCAAAACTCTTGTCACGCAGGATGCCGGCATTGTTGACCACCACGTCGACACCACCGAAGGTATCCATCGCGCACTGAACGATCTTGTCACCCTCCACCACGCTGTCCGGGTTGGCTACCGCGGTGCCGCCAGCCGCCTTGATCTCTTCAACGACCTTGAGCGCTGCCTCGCTGTTGGCACCTTCGCCCTGAGCGCTGCCGCCCAGATCATTGACCACCACCTTGGCGCCATGTTTGGCGAACAGCAGCGCATGGGCGCGGCCAATGCCACCACCGGCACCGGTGACAATGACGACCTTGTCTTCAAAACGGATGTCGCTCATGGAGATCTCCTTGAAAGGGCTTAACTGAAAAAATGGAGATCAGTTTCAGGCAGATGTCACGGATCGGCAAGTGCTCACAGCTGGTGAATGTTTTGTCATAACCATCACCCGCTGTGGCCTGATAAGGACGCTCAGATCTTGAAGCTCTCGACCAGCTGCTTGAGTCGAGTGGCCTGGTGGGACAGCGCATCACAGTCGCCGAGGGTTTCCTGGAGGTTGGCTACGCCCTTCTGGTTCAGCAGGTTGATCTGGCTGATATCCATGTTCAGGGCTTCGACTACAGTCGTCTGCTCCTCGGTGGCAGCGGCTACCGATTGGTTCATGGCATCGATCTCGCCTATCCGTTGCATCACGGTATTCAGCTGTTCCCCGGCCTGATTGGCAACACTCACGCTTTCCGTGCTGGAGGCCTGGCTGGCCTGCATGGTGTCGACCGCGTCATGTGAGCCCTGCTGCAACGTGGTGATCATCCGGTGGATCTCCTCGGCTGACTCCTGCGTACGGTGCGCCAGGTTGCGCACTTCATCAGCCACCACGGCAAAGCCTCGGCCTGCATCACCGGCCCGGGCGGCCTCGATGGCGGCGTTGAGCGCCAGCAGATTGGTCTGCGCGGAAATGCCTTTGATGACGTCAAGAATGTGGCCGATGTCCTCGGTACTGGTATTCAGTGTTTCGATCTGTTCGCGGGAGGTGTTGATGCTGGTGGACAGCGCGCTCATGGCCTGGATGGTTCTTTCCATGACCTGCTTGCCCTCGTCGGCATGCTCGCTGGCTGTGCTCGCCTGATTCGAGGCATCGGCCGCATTGCGTGCAATTTCCTGGGCGGCGGCACCAAGCTCGTTGATGGCCGCGGCGACACTTTCGGTACGGGCGCTCTGCTCATCAGAGCCGGCGATCGAGGCATTGGAGGAGGTCATGACCCGCACTGCCAGATCATGTACCTGGCGCGTGGCGGAGGCAACTTCACTGATGGAGGCATGGATACGTTCGACGAACTGGTTGAATGAGGCGCTGAGTGCGCCGAACTCGTCACGACTTTCCACCGCCAGACGACGGGTCAGGTCGCCTTCGCCTTCGGCAATGTCAGCCATGGCCCGGCCCATGTTCTGCAGCGGACGCATCAGTACCTTGATCAACAGGCTCAGCAGTACGGCAATGGCCAACACCGCGATCAGCATGGCGATGATCGCCGAGGTGCGGAACTGGCTCAACGGAGCGTAAGCCTTGTCCCGATCGATCGACAGGCCGATGTACCAGTCCACGGAAGGCAGACCGGCAATCGGTGTGAACGACAGCAGGCGCTGCCGACCATCAAGTTGCACGGGCTGCAGGCCTGACTCGATACGTGGCACATCGCCGGAATAGATCTCGCCGAGGTTCTTCATCAGCTGATCCTGCTGCGGCGTGACCAGCACCTGGCCGTCACCGCTGACCAGAAAGGCGTGCCCCAGGCCGCCGAAATCCACCGAGTTGATAATGCCGATCAGCGTTCTCAGGCTGAGATCGCCACCGACAACCCCTGTCAGTTGACCATGGCGCTTCACCGGCGTGGCAACGGTCACCACCATATCGCCAGTAGGGTCTCGGTAAGGTTCGGTCAGAATGCTGCCGTTGGCCGTTACCGCGTCGGTATACCAGGGGCGATCCCGCGGGTCGTAGTCCTCAGGTAGTTCTTCCTGCGGATGCTGGATGAAAATACCATCGCTCCCGCCAAGATAGGTGAACAGAAATTGAGAGGCGAGGGTCGGCTGACCGATCAGCTCGGCCTGGGCGGCCGGGAAGGTGCGGGTGGCGATGTTCTCGGCCAGATTCTCCATCAACAGCACTCGGCCATTCAGCCAGTTCTGTACGCTGCTGGCGGTGAGGGTCCCCGACTGGTTTATGGAGAACTCGAGATTGTTGTGGATGGCGTTGCGTTGCAGATAATCGTTATAGAAGGCGAACAGGGAGAAGGCCAGAATGACGATGCCGCAACCGGCAAGAAGAATTTTATGACTGAATTTCAAGTTCATGCCGTCTATACCTTGGAAGAAAAACCAGTAGCCAAAAGCGCGGATTGCCTGGGCGCATTCGGGTGTCGATGCTGGTTGTGTCGGCAGTGAGACAGAAAGCTTGAGGGCCGGAGAGTACTCCGGCCTTTTCATACGAGGAGGGCGGCGTTTACATCAGCTCGATGGCTACTGCAGTGGCTTCGCCACCGCCAATGCACAGCGAGGCCACGCCACGCTTGCCACCGGTTTTCTGCAGGGCGTTGATCAGGGTGACGACCAGGCGTGAGCCGGTGGAGCCGACCGGGTGACCCTGGGCACAGGCGCCGCCGAAGATATTGACCTTGCTGTGGTCCAGCCCGTGTTCACGCATGGCCAGCATGGTGACCATGGCGAAGGCTTCGTTGATCTCGTACAGATCAACATCCTCCTTGCTCCAACCGGTCTTGTTGAACAGGTTGGTCATGGCGCCTACCGGGGCAATAGTGAATTCGCTCGGGGCCTGGCTCTGGGTGGCATGGCCGACGATACGTGCCAGCGGCTTGAGGCCGCGCTTGTTGGCTTCGGATTCGGTCATCAATACCAGTGCGCTGGCGCCATCGGAGATCGAGCTGGCATTGGCGGCGGTGATGCTGCCGTCCTTGGCGAAGGCCGGGCGCAAACCGGGGATCTTTTCGATATTGGCGTTATGCGGTTGCTCGTCGTGTTTCACCACCACGTCGCCCTTGCGGGAGGAGATGGTCACCGGAACGATCTCGCTGTCCAGTGAGCCGTTATCGATGGCTGTCTTGGCGCGGGTCAGAGACTCGATGGCATAGGCGTCCATCTGTTCGCGGGTCAGACCGTACTGGGTAGCTGTGTCCTGAGCGAAAGAACCCATCAGCCGACCGGTCTGAGCATCTTCCAGACCGTCAAAGAACATATGGTCCTTGATTTCACCATGGCCCATGCGCAGGCCGCTACGGGCCTTTTCGATGATGTACGGAGCGTTGGACATACTTTCCATGCCGCCAGCCAGCATGATCTGGTTGGAGCCGGCCTTGAGTGCGTCATGGGCCTGCATCACGGCTTTCATGCCGGAGCCACAGAGTTTGTTGATGGTGGTGCAACCGGTGGAGGCGGGCAGCCCGGCATTCAATGTGGCCTGGCGGGCAGGGCCTTGCTTGAGGCCGGCGGGCAACACGCAACCCATGATCACTTCCTCGACATCCGCCGGAGCGATGCCGGCCCGGGCGACTGCTTCGCGAATAACCAAAGCACCAAGGTCCACTGCCGAAACGCTCGACAGGCTTCCCTGAAAACCACCCATGGGCGTGCGGACGCCGCTGACAATAACGATGTTTTCGGACATGCCTACTCCTGAAAATATGACTGATTGTTTATTTGTGGTCATCAACCGACTTTATACGCGGTTATTATCCTTATTGTCGACTGCAAAGCTTTGTATGATCGGGATACATAACTGCCATGGTCGTTCTGCCGGGCTGTCGCTATATTGAACACAGCAGCGGCCGCAGAGCCGTCATTTGATCCAGCAAGCCAACAATAAGAAGGTCGCACAATGTTGAACACCAGAATCCTACCGCCCACCGAGCAGGCCCATTCCACGCCGCTGCTGATCAAGAATCTGCTGCTCTCGGGGGTTCGCTATGAAGCCTCGCAGGAAATCGTCTACCGCGACATCAGCCGTTACGACTATGCGACCTTCAATCAGCGTATCTGCCGGCTGGCCAATATGCTCACCAATGCTGGCGTCAAGGCTGGGGACACCGTGGCAGTGCTCGATTGGGACAGCCACCGCTATCTGGAATGCATGTTCGCCGTTCCCATGATTGGCGCGGTGCTGCACACGGTCAACGTGCGGCTGTCGCCGGAACAGATCGTCTACACCATGAACCATGCAGACGACATCATGGTATTGGTCAACAGCGAGTTTCTGCCCCTCTACCAGGCCATCGAATCGCAGCTGACGACGGTGACATCGACCGTTCTGCTGACCGACGCCGGTGAGGAGACGGCTGATCTGCGCGGGTTCGTTGGTGAGTACGAGCAATTGCTGGCAGCGGCAGGCAGTACCTACGAGTTCGCCGACTTTGATGAAAATTCGGTGGCCACGACCTTTTATACGACTGGCACTACCGGCAACCCGAAGGGGGTGTACTTCACCCATCGGCAACTGGTGCTGCATACCATGACCCAGGCAGGCATGCTCAATGGTCTGGGGCATGAGCGAATGATGAGCAACCGCGATGTCTACATGCCCATCACGCCGATGTTTCACGTGCATGCCTGGGGGATGCCGTATACCGCTACTCTGCTGGGCGTGAAGCAGGTTTATCCCGGACGTTACGAGCCGGAGCTGCTGGTCAAGCTGATCCAGCAGGAGAAGGTGACTTACTCGCACTGCGTACCGACCATCCTGCAGATGCTGCTCAACGCCAAGGCTGCCGAAGGGTACGACTTCGGCGGAATGAAAATCATCATTGGCGGTAGTGCATTGACCCGTGGCCTGTACAAGACGGCCGGTGCGCAGGGTATTCGCCTGTCCGGTGCCTATGGCATGTCGGAAACCTGTCCGTTGATTTCCGCCGGTTACAACAACCTGCAGATCGAGGCTGGCAGTGAAGATGAGCAGATCACCCACAAGATCAAGGCCGGCATACCGGTTCCCCTGGTTGAAGCGCGGCTCATGGACGAGCAGGGCAACTTCCTGCCCCATGACGGACACACTCAGGGGGAACTGGTATTACGCGCGCCCTGGCTGACTCAGGGCTACTTCAAAGAACCGGAAAAGAGCCGCGAGCTGTGGGCGCACGGCTGGATGCACACCGGCGATGTGGCCAGCATCGATCATACGGGCAGCATCGACATCCGCGACCGGATCAAGGATGTGATCAAGACTGGGGGCGAATGGCTATCTTCGCTGGAACTGGAAAGTCTGATAAGTCTGCATCCGGCCGTGCGTGATGTGGCCGTGGTGGGCGTCCCTGACCCGCGCTGGGACGAGCGGCCCTTTGCGCTGGTGGTGGTGGCACCCGGGCAGGAAATGAATGCCACGCTGCTCGCTGCGCATCTGCAACCCTTTGTCGATGATGGCCGGATCAATAAATGGGCGGTGCCGACACAGATCGCGGTGGTTGATGAGATCCCCAAGACCAGCGTCGGCAAACTGGATAAGAAACGCATTCGGGTGGAAATCGCCGGCTGGCTTGAGCAGCAGGCACCTTGTATTTCTTCTATCTGAACACAGCAGCCGCCCCGGCCCTGTGCCGGGGCGGCTGGCCTGGGGTATCCTTCTTCGTCCACCGTAGAGGAGACTTGATGTGCCCAGTCTGAACCGTCTGATCTTCATCGCCGCCGGCCTCGGCGTGCTCATTGGCTGGCTGCTCGGTGCCATGCCTGAGGATGCCGGGCTGCGTATAGGGGCGCTCTACAGCAGCAGTCTGGTAGGCAGTGTCTTTATTGGCCTGCTGAAGATGGTGCTGATTCCGCTGGTATTCACCTCCATTGTGGTCGGTGTTGCCAGTTTGCAGGCGCACCATCAGGTGCACCGCGTCTGGATCACCACAGTCCTGTATTTCATGCTGACCACCGCACTGGCGATGCTGCTGGCCCTGGTGGTGACCAATATATTCAAGCCTGGTGCAGGGCTGTCGCTGGATATGTTCGCTGAGGCCATGGAGTCATTCGAAGCTCGGCAGATGACCATGCCGGCGTTCTTTCAGTATTTCTTCAGCGGGCTGTTCAAGAATCCTTTTGAAGCCTTTGCCAACGGCGATATCCTGTCGGTGCTGATGTTCGCCATCTTTGTCGGTATCGCTCTGGTGGCCGGTGGCGAACGGTATCGCTCGGTTCTGCAATTGATGCAGGAGTTTCTTGATCTGCTGCTGCGCATCATCGGCTGGATCATGTGGCTGGCGCCGCTGGGTATTCTCGCCCTGCTGATTCGTCTGGTCGCCGAGCAGGATGTTGCTCTGCTGGTCACTATGCTCGGTTTCATCGTGCTGGTTTTTGCTACCACGCTGTTTCACGGGGTCGTCACGCTGCCCGGTATTCTCTACGCAGTGACCCGCAAGTCGCCGCTGTGGTTCTGGCGCGGCTCCCGCGAGGCGATCATTACCGCGTTCGCCACCAGTTCCAGCTCGGCCGCATTGCCGGTCTCCCTGCGCTGTGCTCAGGAGAACCTCGGCGTGCAGCGGCGGATCGCCGGCTTCGTTCTGCCGATGGGGGCAACCATGAACATGGACGGCACGGCACTCTACGAAGCTGCCGCGGCTCTGTTTGTGGCTAATCTGGTGGGTATAGAGCTGTCGCTGACCCAGCAGTTGGTGGTGTTTCTCACCGCCATGATCGCCTCGTCCGGCGCCCCCGGCATCCCCAGCGCAGGCATGGTGACCATGGTCATGGTGCTGCAGGCCGTGGGTCTGCCAGCCGAAGCCATTGCCATCCTGCTACCGGTTGATCGGCTGCTGGATACGGTGCGTACGGCGGTCAACGTGGAGGGCGATATTATCGGTAGCCTGGTGGTGCAGAAGCTGGCGGATGATGGTGAGGCATATCAGGACGCAGCACGGTCCGGTTATGAGTAGCTGAATCAATCGGGTTTCCAGGTGCGGTAGAGGCTTTCCCCCTGTTGATTTGTCATACTCACGCGCATGCCAATAGATATACAAGGACTTCCCATGGACGCTGTACCCCCCTCCCTTATCCGCGAAACCTTTCCCGTCGGGCCATTGCAGTGCAACTGCACCATCATCGGTGATCCGATCACCAGGAAAGCCCTGGTGATTGATCCGGGTGGGGATCATCAGTTGATTCTCGACCGGCTGGATCAGTTGGGGCTGAGGGTGGTGAGCATCATTCATACCCATGCGCATCTGGATCACTTCCTGGCGTCCGGCGAGATGAAGAAGGCCACCGGGGCGACCTTGCATCTGCACAAGGAAGACCAGTTCCTGTGGGATAACCTGGAAATGCAATGTCAGATGTTCGGCATTCCCTACAAGCCGGTGCCGGCGCCGGACCAGTGGTTGCAGGATGATGAGGAATTGGCCTGCGGCTGCGGTGTGGCCTTGCATACGCCGGGGCATACGCCGGGGTCGATGAGCTTCTGGTTTCCACAGGACAAACTGCTGATAGCGGGAGATACCTTGTTCCGCCGTGGCATCGGCCGTACCGATTTATGGGGTGGCGATGCTGCGAAGATCGAGACCTCGATTCGTACGCGGTTATACACGCTGGATGAAGAGGCGGTGGTGGTAACTGGACATGGACCTGATACGCAAATTGGTGATGAGATGCGTGAGAATCCTTTCATTCGTGGCTGAATGGACCATAATTGCCATTATGCGGGATAAAAAACCAAGCGTAGCGGTCTTACTCTCCGGATACGCATCCCGGCTGGGATGTCGAGCTGCGATGATGAAGTCAATTAAGGAAAAATGTATGAAAATCAAAGCACTTATTGCTGCCTCTGCCTGCGCTGCGCTGCTGGCAGGTTGTACCAACAACCCTTATACCGGTGAGCGTGAAGCCGGCAAGGCTGGCGTCTATGGCGGCGGCGGCGCGGCAGCAGGGGCGCTGATCGGGGCTGCCACTTCAAGCAAGAAGGATCGCGGCAAGGGTGCGCTGATTGGTGCCGTGGTGGGCGGTGCTGCCGGCGCCGGCTATGGTTACTACGCTGATCGCCAGGAACAGCGTCTGCGTCAGGAACTGACTGGTACCGGTGTTCAGGTGGTCCGCAACGGTGACAATCTGCAGCTGATCATGCCGGGCAATATCACTTTTGCCAGCAGCTCATCGGATGTTTCCAGCAGCTTCTACCCAACCCTGAACTCGCTGGTCAAGGTGTTCAAGGAGTTCGATAAGAACGGGATTGATATCGTTGGGCATACCGACAGCACAGGTTCGCTGGAACTGAACATGCGTCTGTCCCAGGAGCGCGCGACCAGCGTGGCCTCCTATCTGACTGGCCAGGGCGTGTCCGGTGCGCGTATCAGCAGCCGTGGTGTTGGCCCGAGCCAGCCGATCGCGACCAACGATACCACTGCGGGTCGTTCGCAGAACCGCCGCGTAGAGATCAACCTGCGTCCGCTGTAATGGCGCGTCAGGTTTGACATGAAAACGGGACGCTCAGCGTCCCGTTTTTTGTGGGAGTTGCATGGGCATTAAACCGCCGGCGGGTGATCCCTGTGCAGCTGCGCAAGCTCTGCGTCCTTCTCTGTCCACAGCTGGTTGACCCAAGCCTGGAACACTTGGCGAAACGCAGCATCATTCTGATAGTCCTTGCCGAGAAACTCGGCAGGAATCGGCCGCGTCTGGCAGCGCATGACCACTTTGCGGATCCGGCCGCTGAGCAGATCCCAGAACGTCGGATTGCCATCGGGGTAATGGATGGTGATATCCACCAGTGAGTGCAACTGTTCACCCATGGCGTCCAGCACGAAAGCGACACCGCCGGATTTGGGTTTCAACAGGTAACGGTAGGGGGAGTTCTGCTCGGCGTGCTTTTCAGGGGTCAGCCGGGTGCCTTCGAGGAAATTGAACACGGCCACTGGCGTGGTCTTGAACTTCTCACAGGCGCGCTGGGTAGCGAGCAGATCCTGGCCGGCCTTTTCCGGGTGCTTGGCCAGATAGGCCTTGCTGTACCGCTTCATGAACGGGAAATCCAGCGCCCACCAGCAGAGACCTATGATCGGAACCCAGATCAGCTCCTGCTTGAGAAAGAACTTCAGCATCGGCATGCGCCGGTTGAGGTTGTGCTGCAGCACCAGAATATCCACCCAGCTCTGATGGTTGCTGGTGACCAGATACCAGCCGTCCTGATCCAGTTGCTCATGACCTTGAACATCCCATTCCGTGCGTCCGGCCAGCCGCATCCAGCCGCTGTTACCGAGCATCCAGGTTTCAGCAATACGGATCATCAGGCGGGTCAGCCAGGCTTGCAGCGCAGGGAAGGGCAGCAACTTGATCAGCGCACAGGGGAAAAGCAGGCTGAACCAGAACACTGTGTTGAGGATCAGCAGCAGGAGTGATAGCACGCCACGTATCGATGCAGGCAAAAAATACAGCATTGTCTGAGGACTCGTCCGAGGGCCTGGTGGCCTGTAAGGTTGTGCACTAACCAGACAGGCCAATCATCCCGACGTCAATCAGATCGCGTCAGATTCGGCCTGTATGGCGGTCAGTGCGATAGTAAACACGATATCGTCCACCAGCGCACCCCGGGACAGGTCATTCACCGGTTTGCGCAGACCTTGCAGCATGGGCCCTACGCTGATCACGTTGGCGCTGCGCTGCACTGCCTTGTAGGTTGTGTTCCCGGTGTTCAGGTCCGGGAAAATGAATACCGTGGCCTTGCCGGCAACCGGGCTATCCGGCGCTTTCTGCTGGCCGACGCTGGCAATCGCGGCGGCATCATACTGGAGTGGACCATCGATCAACAGGCCCGGTTGACGTTCACGGGCCAGGCGGGTGGCCTCGCGCACCTTTTCAACATCCTCGCCGGTGCCGGAGCTGCCGGTGGAATAACTGATCATGGCCACTCGCGCCGGAATGCCGAAGGCCTCAGCGGAGCGGGCGCTCTGGATGGCGATCTCGGCCAGCTCGGAGGCGTTCGGATCAGGGTTTACCGCGCAGTCACCATAGACCAGCACCTGATCCGGCAGCAGCATGAAGAATACCGAAGAGACCAAACTATAGCCTGGCGCGGTCTTGATCAGCTGGAACGCAGGGCGAATGGTATTGGCAGTGGTATGAATCGCACCGGATACCAGACCATCGACCTCATCCAGAGCCAGCATCATGGTGGCGAGCACCACGTTATCCTCCAGTTGCTGCAGGGCAACCGGTGCGGTTAGACCACGGTCCTTGCGCAGTTCAACCATGGGCGCGACATAGCTTTGGCGAACCTCGTCCGGGTCGATGATCTGCAGGCCTTCGGGCAATGTGATGTGCTGGGCTCGGGCAACCGCCTCTACTGCTTCGGGCTTGGCCAGCAGGATGCACTGGGCGATGCCGCGCCGCTGACAGATGGCCGCCGCCTGGACAGTGCGTGGCTCGTCGCCTTCCGGCAGTACGATACGCTTGCCGGCCTGCTGCGCGCGGTTAACCAGATCATAGCGAAAGGCTGGGGGCGACATGCGCCGCTCGTTGGGCATGCCGCAGCGGTGTTGCAGCCAACTGTGGTCGATATGCGAGGCGACAAAATCGGTCACCAAGGCAGCGCGCTCGGTATCATCGACCGGGATTTCCCGGTTCATGCGGTCCAGTTGCGAGGACGTGGCGAAGCTGCCGGTGCCGACCAGGAAGATCGGCAGGCCGTTATCCAGTGCGGGCTGGCACAGCTGCATGACGCGTTCATCGGGCATGATATCGCCGGTGAGCAGCAGGCCGGCCAGTGGCGTTCCGGACAGCGAAGCCAGACTGCTGGAGATGATGATGTCATCCCGGTCGCCGGGTACCACCAGCAAGGTGCCGGGACGGTACAGGTGCAGCGTGTTGGGTACGGTGCGGGCGCACAGAATGATGTCCAGCACGCGGCGCTGCTGCATTTCGCCGGGATGCAGAATCTTTGCATTCAGCAGCGCCGCCACGTCTGAGCTGCGCGGCGCGCTGAGTTCGCTCTGCCAGGGCACGCAGCCGATCAGCCGAAAGGCTTCGGTATCCAATACTTTGGAATGCTGCTTGAGCGCAGCGGCATATTCTTTCAGGGTGCGCTTGAGCTGGCTGGGATCATGCGGGACATCGCCGCCGAGGTCCAGGTCCTGCACCTTGTTGATGATCACGCCCAGTACCTTGGGGTCCTGGGGACCACCGAAGCCGTGGGCATGCAGTTCGATGCGATGAGCCAGCGTCGCCAGGTTGTCGTCATCCGGTGCGCTGACCAGGATAACGTCGGCATCCAGGCTCTTGGCCAGATGCTGGTTGATGCGCGCCGCATAGGCTGCCTGGCGTGTCGGGACCATACCTTCGACCACGACAACATCGGCATCTCGGGCAGCTTCACGGTAACGGCTGACGATGTCTTCCAGCACCTCATCCAGCTCGCCGTTGGCCAGGCGCCGCTCCACTTCATGTAATTCCAGAGGAGCGGGTGGCTCCAGCCCCATGGTGTGACTGATCAGGGCAGTGGAGCGTTCGGGACCATCATCGCCGGGGTGCGGCTGGGCAATTGGCTTGAGAAAGTGCACGCGCAGACCGGTGCGCTCCAGAGCGCGGATCAGACCCAGACTGACTGAGGTCAGGCCGACACCGAATCCGGAGGGTGCAAGAAAAAAAGTATGCATTGATCAGTCTTCCTTTTCCATGGGCTGAGTGTCGGCAAGGTCGAGCAACACCAGACATTCTTCGGCAATCTGCCGTTCCTCGTCGGTGGGAATGACCAGAATCGCCGGCGAGTTGCCGGCCTGGATCTGGCGCGCCGGGTTGCCGGGCGGGGTGGCATTGGTGGCGGGGTCGATGGCCAGCCCGAACAGGGCCAGGTGGCGCACCGTCAGCTCGCGGGTCAGCGGCGAGTTTTCACCAATGCCGCCGGTGAAGATCAGACCGTCGATGCGCGGCAGCGCGACAGCCAGCCCAGCCAGCGAACGTGCCAGACGATAGCAGAATACCTCGACCGCCAGGGTGGCGCCGGGATGACCGTCGGCGCGTGCGGCCACCAGGGTACGCATGTCGTTGGACAGGCCGGACAACCCCAGCAGCCCGCTTTCACGGTTGAGCATGTGATCGATGCGTTCCAGATCCCAGCCCAGCGTGCGGGCCAGATGGGAGTGCAGGTTGGGATCCACGTCACCGCTGCGGGTACCCATGACCAGGCCTTCCAGTGGCGTCATGCCCATGCTGGTATCCAGGCTTTTGCCGTCGAGAATGGCGCAGGTCGAGCAGCCATTGCCCAGGTGCGCGGTCAACCAGGCGCCGTGACCGGGTTCCAACCCCATCAGCAAGCTGGCCTGGCTGGCGACGAAGCGGTGGCTGGTGCCGTGGAAACCATAGCGGCGTACACCGTGGTCGCGGTACAGGGCTTCCGGCAACGCATAGCGGTAAGCATGGGGCGGCATTGACTGATGGAAGGCGGTATCGAAGATAGCGATATGCGGGATGTCGTCGAGTACCGCCATGGCGGCGCGGATGCCGACCAGGTGCGCCGGGTTATGCAGTGGCGCCAGAGGTGAGCTGTCTTCAATGGCGGCAATCACCTCATCATCGATGATCTGTGCGCCGGTAAAGTGTTCGCCGCCATGCACCACGCGGTGCCCTACCGCGGTCAGCGGCTGTTCGGCGAACCGCTCGATCAGCGGTAGCAAACTGGCCAGAGCGGTGCTGTGTTTGCCATCACCGATCATCACTTGCTCACGTATATCGCCCGCTTGCCAATTCATCACCCCTTCCGGGGTGCCAAGGCGTTCCGCCAGGCCGCTGAGCAGCGGGCTGGGCGCGGACTCGCTGCGCAGGGCAAATTTGATGGATGAGCTTCCGCAATTGATGATGAGTACCAGGCGATCGGTCATGGTGGTCCACTGTTGTTTGTATAGGGTAGGTGTAGCCTGTTCAGGCTCTCAAGAGTTGCGCATCTTCTGGGGGCAACCCTTAATGGTCAACTTATACCTTAGTGCAGACCCCTTGTGGATCCAGCCGTGCGTTTCCGGCTGTTTATGCGTAAACTGAGCGATCACAACTCGGAGAGCACAGGATTTAATTATGCAGATTGCTGCCAACAAAGCCGTATCGATTGAATACACACTGACCAACGATGCGGGCGAAGTGCTGGATACTTCCGCGGGCGGCGAGCCGCTGGTCTATCTGCACGGCGCAGGTAATATCATTCCCGGTCTTGAGCAGGCGCTGGTCGGAAAACAGGTTGGCGACGAGCTGAAAGTGACTGTCGAGCCGGAAAACGCCTACGGCGAATTCAGCGCTGAGCTGGTTGCTGTACTGGGACGCAACATGTTCGAAGGTGTCGATGAGCTGGAAGAAGGCATGCAGTTTCACGCCTCCGCTCCAGATGGCGGCATGCAGATCGTGACCATTACTGCGCTGGACGGCGACGAAGTCACCGTCGACGGCAACCATCCGCTGGCCGGTCAGCGACTGACGTTTGAAGTCAAGGTTGCTGATATTCGCGACGCTACCGAAGACGAGCTGGCCCATGGTCATATCCATGGCGAAGGCGGAGTGCATCACTAAGCTTCGGCATAAGTGAGTTGCACCAAAGGCCGGTTCCCGCAAGGGGCCGGCCTTTTTTGATGGGGCATTCTGATGCCAACGGTTTCTATCCTGTCATCAATCAAATCAATTCAGCTTCTGAATCGTTATTCAGCCTTTATAGTGATGGTCCGAAATATTTCCGCAGGAGTTAATGATGTCGGCACATACCAGCCCCCTGTTCGAACCCGTTGTACTGGGTTCGCTGAGTCTTCCCAGTCGTCTGGTCATGGCGCCCATGACGCGTAACTTTTCGCCCAACGGCGTCCCCACCGACCAGGTGGTTGAGTACTATCGTCGCCGCGCGGCCGAAGGTGTCGGTCTGATCATCACCGAAGGCACCACGGTCGATCACTGTGCAGCCAATGGCTATCCCGATGTGCCACGCTTTCACGGTGAGGATGCGCTGGCCGGCTGGAAGAAGGTGGTGGATGCCGTGCACGCAGCTGGTGGCAAGTTCGCGCCGCAGCTGTGGCACGTCGGCAATGTACGCCGTCTGGGCACTGGGCCGGACGGTAGCGTGCCGGGTTATGGGCCGATGGAAAAACGCAAGGATGACAAGGTCCTGGTGCATGCCATGACCCGGGAAGACATCCAGGATGTGGTCAATGCCTTTGCCCAGGCGGCGCAGGATGCCAAGGCCATCGGTTGTGATGCGGTGGAGCTGCACGGCGCTCACGGCTACCTGATCGACCAGTTCTTCTGGGAGGGCACCAACCAGCGTGATGACGAGTACGGCGGCAGCATGGAGAAGCGTGGTCGTTTCGCTGTCGAGATCATTCGCGCTGTGCGCGCCGCAGTAGGTCCGGACCTTCCGATCATTTTCCGTTTTTCCCAGTGGAAGCAGCAGGACTACAACGCACGACTGGCGCCGACACCGGCATTGCTTGAGCAGTTTCTTAAGCCACTGTCTGAAGCCGGTGTGGATATCTTCCATTGTTCGCAGCGTCGTTACTGGGAGCCGGAGTTTGAAGGTTCACAGCTGAACCTGGCCGGCTGGACCCGCAACATTACCGGCAAGCCCTGCATTACCGTCGGCAGTGTCGGGCTGGACAGCGAGTTTCTGGAGTACATGGTCAAGACCGACAAGGTGGCCAAGACGGCCAATATCGATGACCTGCTGCAGCGGTTGGGCAACAAGGAGTTCGATCTGGTCGCCATTGGTCGGGCGCTGATCGTCGACCCTGAGTGGCCAAGCAAGCTGCGGCAAGGGCGTTTTGATGAGGTGTTGCCGTACAGTCGCGAGGCCTTGAAGCAGCTGGCATAAGAGTCGCTGCCGGCTATCCCTGATTACCGGGGATAGCCCTGATCAATGGACGGGATGTCATGCATGCCCGTTGCAAAGACTCTTCAAAACGCCGCAGTACCGTCGGCCAGCCCAGCTGGCAAGCACGGTGTCGTGCATGCATTCGAATGCTGCGCAGGCCTTCCTTGTTGCTCACCAGCCAACGAAGATTATCCAGAAATATCTGCTCATGGGCGACCGGCGCCAGTCCTCCGCTGTAACGGTCGCGAATGTGTTGATGTGCTGCGGCCATGTCAAAGGCGTTTACTGCCAGTCCTGAGGCCATGGCTTCGGTCACCACATTACCGAAGGTTTCTGTCAGGCTGGGAAATACGAAGATATCCGCGCTGGCGTATGCTCTGGCCAGCTCCGTGCCTGTCAGTGCACCGGTGAATATGGCGTCGGGCATGTCCCGTTCCAGCGAGTCGCGCAGGGGACCGTCGCCGACTACCACCATATGCAAACGCACCTGGTCATTGTTGAGCCCGCGCAGTTGATCCCAGCTGCGCTGGAGCAGTTGCAGGTTCTTTTCCGCCGCCAGCCGACCAACATGCAGCAGTACCAGATCCTGCTTGCCCGCGCCCCAGCTGGCGCGCAGGGTCTGATCACGACGAGCGGGGTGGAACAGCTCACAGTCCACCCCGCGCCCCAGCAGCATCAGGTTGTTGATGCCCATGCGTGACAGCTCTCGGTGTTGGCTTGTACTGGCCGTCAGGGTCAGCGGTGTCTGGTTATGGAACCAGCGCAGCCAGGCGAGCACGGGGCGGTAGAGCACTCCCATGCCGTAAAGCTCGCTGTATTGTTGGAAGTTGGTATGAAAGCCACTCACCACGGGGATGCGCAGTTGCCGGGCGACGCGCAGCGCCGACCAGCCCAGCGGGCCTTCGGTGGCCAGATAAACCGCATCGGGACGATTCTGCTGCCAGTGTGCTTTTAGTCGGCGCGAGGCCGGTAGACCGAATTGCAGCTGACTGTATCCCGGAATGCTCAAGCCGCGCACCAGTACTTCCTGAGTCAGGCCGTTATCGATCAGGCCAGTCGACTCACCGGGTTGGGCGGGACGCACCAGCTGGATACGGTTGTTGTTCTGCAGCAAGCCATCACACAGGCGCCCCAGGGTGTTGGCGACGCCGTTGATCTGTGGTTTCCAGGTTTCGGTAACCAGCGCGTAGTGGCGATTGTGCGGACGAGATGTAGTTGTGTTCATGGGCACCAGCATGGCGCCCGTCGGTTATTGCATGGTGACGAATGTGTGACCAATTCATGGCAGAGAGCCGGGGCCTTCCCGTACCCACAACAGTGTTGACCCCGCCACTGCCGAAGGCATGACCAGCAGATTGACCAGTGGAATCAGCATCCCCACATATACCGGCAGGCCGAATCCCAGTGACAATCCGCGACGTCCACGCATCCAGCGCAGCATGTCGCGGAAGTCGACCTGATCGTTGTCGGCCTGATAATCGATATATTGCACTGCCATCATCCACACGCCGAATACCAGCAACAGAGGCGAAGCAACCAGGTTGACCACCGGAATCAGTGTCAGTAGCAACAGGCCGAGAAGGCGCGGCAGGTAATAGCCGATCTTGCGAAACTCGCGGCCCAGGCTACGTGGCACCACCATGAGAATCTCCTGCCAACCGGTCGGTGGACTGACCAGTCCGCGTTCCTGCTCGGCGATCTTTTCCGCAAGAAAACCGTAGAAGGGCGAGGCGATCAGGTTGGCGATGATGCTGAAGCCGAAGAACAGCACCAGCAATACCACCAGCGCGAACAGCGGCCACAGCAACCACTCGATGAAGCCGGCCCACTCGGGCAGGTGCGGCATCAGCCTGTCCATCCAGTAGTTGAACTGCCGGGCACCCCAGCCGATCAGGGCTACAAACAGGGTCAGATTCAATATCAGCGGGATGATCAGAAAGCGTCGTAGCCCCGGCTGGCGAATACGTTGCCAACCTTCTCTCAGATATTCAGGCCCGCGTAACGGGGTCAGGGCGTTGGCCATTGTCGTGTCCTTGATGCGAGTGTTGATTCGAGACTATAGAGATAGACTATCCGCCTGATATAGTGACAGCAGTTTCCACCGTCAGGTAGTGTGCTGCACCAAGCACTCTTACCTTTGCGGTCAATATCGAGTGCCGGCACGGTCAGCAGATACATCGCCCGGATTCTGAACGGCCTCATTGTAGTGGACTTCCACCCGAGATCACTGCAGCGGATTACCCGCCGCCACCGCTGAATGACCTTGCCTTCAGGGCACTGCCCAGCGATGGCCGCCGAGATTGAATGACCAGAGCCAAGCGGCTCTGGTTCAGAAGTTTTTTCGTTTTGACTATCATAACGCCGCCCCGGCGGCGATCTGGAGGAATCAATGTCTGAAGCACGCCACTCCCGTCTGATCATTCTGGGCTCCGGCCCGGCCGGCTACAGCGCCGCTGTCTATGCCGCGCGGGCCAACCTCAAGCCGCTGCTGATCACCGGTATGCAGATGGGCGGTCAGCTCACCACCACCACCGACGTCGACAACTGGCCGGGGGATGTGGAAGGCCTGCAGGGCCCGGATCTGATGGAGCGCATGCGTAAGCACGCCGAGCGCTTCGAGACCGAGATCCTGTTTGATCACATCAACAAGGTCGAGCTGAACCAGCGCCCCTTCGTGCTGACTGGCGACCAGGGTGAGTACACCTGTGATGCCTTGATCATCGCTACCGGCGCCTCCGCCCGCTACATCGGCCTGCCATCCGAAGAGGCCTTCATGGGTAAGGGCGTATCTGCTTGCGCTACCTGTGACGGTTTCTTCTACCGCAATCAGGACGTCGCCGTGGTGGGGGGTGGTAACACTGCCGTAGAAGAAGCACTCTATCTGGCCAATATCGCCAAGAAAGTCACCCTGGTGCACCGCCGCGATACCTTCCGCGCCGAGAAGATTCTGGTCGACAAGCTGATGGCCAAGGTCGCCGAAGGCAAGATCGAGCTGAAACTCAACGCCACGTTGGACGAAGTGCTGGGTGATGACAGCGGCGTGACCGGTATGCGTCTGGCTTTCAATGATGGCCAGAAGGCAGATATCGCCCTGGCTGGTGTATTCATCGCCATCGGCCACACACCCAACACCGGGCTGTTCGACGGTCAGTTGAACATGAAGGACGGCTACCTGAAGATCAACAGCGGCACCGAAGGGAATGCCACTGCGACCAACATTCCTGGCGTATTTGCTGCCGGTGATGTGGCTGACCATGTGTACCGTCAGGCGATCACCTCGGCTGGCGCCGGTTGTATGGCTGCGTTGGATGCCGAGCGGTTTCTGGATCAGCAGTAAGTAGCTGGCCTTCGGTGACGGCGTGCGATGGCACGCCCGAACCCTGGGCACAAAAAACCGGCTGAAGGCCGGTTCTGTCATGCTTGCCACTCTGTTTTTTCACCATTCGGTTCATCGAATGGTGCCTCGAGGGAGAATCGAACTCCCACTCTGTCACCAGAAGCGGATTTTGAATCCGCCGCGTCTACCAATTCCGCCATCGAGGCTTTTTGCAAGCCGCGCGGAGTATACGAACCGTTGGGCGTCCAGGTCAATGCTTTGCGTGGTCGAAAAGTCATATTTCCGCTACTATATGCGCCCTTTTTGTCATCTGCGGATTTCCTCTGTATGCGCGTCAGCGATTTTCGATTCGACCTGCCTGATCGGCTGATCGCCCGCCATCCATTGGCCGAGCGTCGATCCAGCCGGCTATTGTGCCTGGACGGGCCGGGCGGTGAGCTGATGCATCGACAGTTCGCTGATTTGTTGGAATACCTGCGTCCCGGCGATCTGATGGTGTTCAACAATACCCGGGTGATTCCGGCGCGGCTGTTCGGGCGCAAGGAAACCGGTGGCCAGCTGGAAGTGCTGGTAGAGCGGGTGCTGGATGATTGTCGGGTGCTCGCACATATACGCTCAAGCAAGTCGCCGAAGCCGGGTAGCCGTATTGTGTTTGAAGAGGCCAGCGGCGCGACCATGCTGGCCCGTCACGACGCACTGTTCGAGCTGGAGTTCGACGAGCCGGTATTGCCGCTGCTGGACCGGATCGGCCATATGCCCCTGCCGCCCTACATTGACCGCCCTGACGAAAGCGCTGACCGCGAGCGTTACCAGACCGTGTACGCGCAGAAGGCTGGCGCTGTTGCAGCGCCAACTGCAGGCCTGCACTTCGATAATGAGCTGTTGCAAGCTATCGAGGCCAAAGGTGTCGCTACTGCGCAGGTGACCTTGCATGTGGGCGCGGGCACCTTTCAGCCGGTCCGTGTCGAGCGCATCGAAGACCATCACATGCATAGCGAGTGGCTGGAGGTCAGCCAGCAGGTGGTGGATGCGGTCAACGCCTGCAAGGCGCGCGGCGGTCGGGTGATCGCGGTGGGCACCACCAGTGTACGCTCATTGGAAAGCGCCGCGCGGGACGGGATCCTCAAGCCGTTCAGCGGTGATACCGACATCTTTATTTATCCGGGTCGACCCTTCCATGTAGTGGACGCGCTGGTGACCAACTTTCACTTGCCCGAATCCACGCTGTTGATGTTGGTCTCGGCCTTCGCCGGCTATCCGCAAACCATGGCTGCCTATCAGGCAGCGGTGGATAACGATTATCGATTTTTCAGTTACGGTGATGCCATGTTCATCACCCGCAATCCGGCTGCCTGCGGGCCCGAGGACATGCAATGAGTCACATGCAATTTGAATTACTGGCCACCGACGGCAAGGCCCGCCGCGGTCGTCTGACCTTTCCCCGCGGCGTGGTGGAAACCCCGGCGTTCATGCCGGTGGGCACCTACGGTACGGTCAAGGGCATGCTGCCGCGTGATGTGAAGGATATTGGCGCGCACATGATTCTCGGCAACACCTTCCATCTGTGGCTGCGTCCGGGCACCGAGGTGATCCGCAAGCACGGTGACCTGCATGACTTCATGCAGTGGCAGGGTCCTATCCTGACCGACTCCGGCGGCTTTCAGGTGTTCAGCCTGGGTGCCATGCGCAAGATCAAGGAGGAGGGCGTGTATTTCTCTTCTCCGGTGGATGGCGCCAAGGTGTTCATGGGGCCGGAAGAGTCCATGCAGGTGCAGCGCGATCTGGGCTCGGATGTGGTGATGATTTTCGATGAATGCACACCATACCCGGCTGACGAGGATGTGGCGCGCCGCTCCATGGAGTTGTCGCTGCGTTGGGCCAAACGCTCCAAGGCAGCCCATGAAGGCAACCCTTCGGCGCTGTTCGGTATCGTTCAGGGGGGTATGCACGAGTCGCTGCGCCAGCGTTCATTGGATGGCTTGTGTGAGATCGGCTTCGATGGCCTGGCCATCGGCGGCCTGTCGGTGGGTGAGCCCAAGGAAGACATGATCCGCATCCTCGATTATCTGCCGCCGCTGATGCCGCCGGAAAAGCCACGTTATCTGATGGGCGTTGGCAAGCCGGAAGATCTGGTGGAAGGCGTGCGTCGGGGTGTGGACATGTTCGACTGTGTGATGCCCACCCGTAACGCGCGCAACGGCCATCTGTTTACTGATACCGGCGTGGTGAAGATCCGCAACGCGGTCCATCGTCATGATGACTCGCCGCTGGATCCGGGCTGTGACTGCTATACCTGCCGCCATTTCACCCGCTCTTACCTGCACCATCTGGACAAGTGCGGCGAGATGCTCGGCAGCATGCTCAATACTATCCATAATTTGCGGCATTATCAGCGGGTAATGCATGGTTTGCGTGGTGCGATTCAACAAGGTACATTGACCGCCTTTGTGGATAACTTCTATGCACGTCTCGGCCAACCGGTACCTCCTCTGGAGGCTTGAATAACGGTCAGGAAGCCCCATTATTCTTTTCTTGCGACACTATAAAACAGGAGTTCTACATGAGTTTTTTCATTTCCGAGGCCATGGCTCAATCCGCTGAGGGCGCTGCTCCGGGCGGCTTTGATCCGATGAGCATGATTTTTCTGGTTGGTTTTGTGGTTATCTTCTATCTGATGATCTGGCGTCCGCAGGCCAAACGTGCCAAGGATCACAAGAACCTGATCGGCGGCCTGGGCGTGGGTGATGAGGTCGTGACTGGCGGCGGTATCCTGGGCAAGGTCAAGAAGGTCAGTGATGAATTCATCGTGCTGGAAGTGAGCGAAGGTCAGGAGCTCAAGTTCCAGAAGGGAGCTGTCGTAGCTGCGTTGCCCAAAGGCACTCTGAAAGCCATCTAACCCCTTCAAAACATTGTATCCGGGCGCATTCAGCGCCCGGGTCGTTATCGGGCCCTGACATGCTCAATCGTTACCCTCTATGGAAATACCTGCTTATCGTGGCTGTGCTTGCGCTCGGCCTGATATATGCAACCCCCAACCTTTACCCTGACGATCCAGCCATTCAGATCTCCGGTAGCAGTTCCACCCAAACCATCGAGCAGAGCGATCTGCAACGTATGGAGCAGGCGTTGAACGACGCCGGCATTGTCACTAAAGGCGTGGAGCTCAATAGCAATGCCAGTTCCGGCCTGGTACGTCTGGTGCACCAGGCAGATCAGTTGCCGGCGCAGGACATTGTGCGTCGCACTCTGGGTAATCAGTTCGTCGTGGCGCAGAACCTCGCCGCTACCACCCCAGACTGGTTGCTGAATATCGGCGCCGGCCCGATGAAGCTTGGTCTTGACCTGGCTGGTGGTGTTCACTTCCTGTTGGAAGTGGATATGGACAAGGCTATCGAGGCTCGGGTGAATGTCTACGAGAGCGAGTTGCGTACGGTGTTTCGCAACGAGCGCATCCGTTATCGCAGTCTGCCTGCACAGGGCAATGTGCTGCAATTCGGGTTCACCGACGATGCCGAGCTGAGTTCGGCGCAGCGCTTGATCTCCAGTAGATACAACGAATTCCAGATCGATACGGTACGTCGCGACAATATGAATGTGCTGCGTCTGGCATTGACTGATGCCAAGATGAGCGAAATTCGCGAGTACTCGGTGAGCCAGAACCTGACTACGGTCCGCAACCGGGTCAACGAGCTGGGCGTCGCCGAGCCGTTGGTTCAGCGCCAGGGTGCCAACCGCATTGTCGTGGAGCTGCCTGGTGTGCAGGACACTGCCGAAGCCAAGCGGATTCTGGGCAAGACCGCCAACCTGGAGTTCCGCCTGGCTGCTGAGCCGAATGCCGCACGCGCAACGGTCGAGTCCTTCGAGTTTCGTGATGGCCTGGGCCGTCCGGCAGCCGATGTGGAGCGCAGCATCATCCTCACTGGCGACCAGGTGACTGACGCCCAGTCCAACTTCGATGAAAATGGCAGTCCGCAGGTGAACATCCGTCTGGATGGCCATGGCGGCGAGCTGATGACGCGTGCCACGCGTAATAACGTTGGTCGTGGCATGGCGGTATTGTTCATCGAGCAGCGTGAGGTGCCCAGAACTGTCATGCAGGAAGTCGACGGTGTGATGCAGGAAGTCACTACCCCGACCTTCGTTGAAGAAAAGTCGATCATCAGTCTGGCTACTATTCAGAGCACGCTGGGCAATCAGTTCCGCATCACGGGTTTGAATTCGCCCGCTGAAGCGTCTGAGCTGGCGTTGCTGTTGCGCGCCGGTGGTCTGGCGGCCCCCATGTACTTCGCGGAAGAGCGCACCATTGGGCCAAGTCTGGGTGCGGAGAACATCAGCAGCGGTGTCACTGCAACGCAGATCGGCTTCCTGCTGGTGGTTGCTTTTATGGTGGTGGTGTATCGCGGCTTCGGCGTGCTGGCAAGCATCGCGTTGAGCTTCAACCTGATTCTGCTGCTGGCTCTGATGTCCTTGCTGGGCGCGACTCTGACGCTGCCGGGTATCGCCGGTATCGTGTTGACCCTGGGTATGGCGGTGGATGCCAACGTGCTGATCTTCTCGCGGATTCGTGAAGAAATCGCCAATGGTGCCTCCATCCAGCGAGCGGTGCATGAAGGTTTCGATAAGGCCTTCTCGGCCATTCTCGATGGTAACCTGACCACCTTGCTGGTGGGTGTGATCCTGTTCGCCATGGGCACCGGGCCGATCAAAGGCTTCGCGGTCACCCTGTCGCTGGGTATTGTCACCTCCATGTTCAGCGCCATCATGGTCACTCGCGCACTGGTCAACCTGTCCGTCGGCGGGCGCGACCTCAAGAAGTCCTGGAAGCTATGGCTGTGAGGAGCAGATCATGATCAATCTTAAAACCATCAATTTCATGCGGCTCCGCAAGGCGTCCTACGTCCTGGCCGCCATCCTGATGATCGGCTCCATTGCGTCGCTGGCAGTCAAGCAGCTCAATTTCGGATTGGACTTCACCGGCGGTGCGCTGGTTGAGCTCAATTACAGTGAGCCGGCTGATCTGGATTCGGTGCGTACCACCCTGCGTGAGGGCGGCTGGGATGATGCCATTGTGCAGAACTTCGGTGCCAGCACCGATGTGATTATCCGCCTGTCCAGTGACGATTCCGAACTGGGCAACGAGATCGCTCGCGTAGTGAAGCAGCAGGACGGCAGCGAGGTATCGGTCAAGCGGGTCGAGTTCATCGGCCCGCAGGTCGGTGAAGAACTGCGCGACCAAGGCGGCCTGGGTATGTTGCTGGCGATGGCGGGGATTCTGGTTTACGTCGGTTTGCGTTTCCAGTTGAAATTTGCCGTGGGTGCGCTCGCTGCGTTGTTGCACGATGTGATCTTCGTACTGGGGTTCTTTTCCCTGTTGGGTCTGCCGTTCGATCTCACGGTGCTGGCGGCGGTGCTGGCGGTCATCGGTTATTCGTTGAACGACACCATCGTGGTGTTTGACCGGGTGCGTGAGAATCTGCGGCTGATGCGCAATGCGGATCTGGAGCACGTCATCAACGTGTCCACCACCCAGACTCTGGCCCGTACCCTGGCGACATCTGTCACTACCTTGCTGGTGTTGTCGGCGCTGTACTGGTTCGGCGGCGAAAGCATTCGCGGCTTCGCCCTGGCGTTGATCGTCGGTATCGTTGTCGGTACCTATTCGTCCATCTACGTCTCCAACGGTCTGCTGATCAATCTCAAGCTGACCCGGGAAGACCTGATCCCGACGCAGCTCGAAGAGGTCGACGACCGGCCCTGAGTCGACAGCCGGAGCTGAAAAACCCGACCACGTTCGCGTGTGTCGGGTTTTTTAATGGCTGCATGGAGTTGGAGTGTAACCAAAAGGTTCAGCGCGGATTAGCGTGAGAGGGTAGGGATGGCGGTCAGACTGGTGTTAAGTTTTGGTTACCACAACACCCATCTGACCCAACTGCCACCGTTGCCATGAGGGCTGATCTGCCTGACTTCTTCCACAAGATCAAAGCAGCGTTTCCCCGTAAAGTACGACGAACCTTATTTAAAACTTGAGTCTGACACCCGTGGTCACGATGGTGATGTCATCGTATTTCAGGTCATAGGAGGTACGACCGCTGAAGGTAGCCCAGTTCTTGCGCTCGAAGCTGTGGATCTTCGCGCCGGCGTAGATATCAAGCATTTGCTTCGGGCTCCAGACATAGCCTGCCCCGATTACGGTGCCCACGTCGCCCACCTTGTTCCTGTCCTTGGTGACACCCCAGTGCACGTCGAAGGCATGCTGGCGACTGGGGCGGTAGCCCAGTTTCACGTAGCGGAACTTGGCCAGCTCCGAGCGGTTGTGCGTGAGGTTGGCGGTCTTGGACGCTTCACTCTGCTTCTCTACCCGGTTGACGGCGGCGAAGGTGACGTTGATCCCGTTATCGGCAAGCCAGGAGATCGAACCACCGTAGTTGCTCACATCGGTATCACGGGGCGCGTTCGGGCCTTCCAGGTCTCTTTTCGCGAGGGAGTAGCCGATGCGGACCAGCGCTCTGCCACCCGGCGTGCGCAAGCCTGATCTGGCTCCGATTTCGTAAATGTCGTCTTTGCTCGCGTCGTCAGTGCCCTTGCCCGCACTCGCGGACAGCGTCACGGGCCCGATACGGGGACTGTCGTAGCGGATGCGATCGTGACGGCCTTCGAAGTTGAAGTCGCGGATGCTGCCAACAATGGACACTTTGTTCGGGTTGCTGTCGGGCGCCGGCGCTTCGATGCTGGTAATAGCGCCTGCGCGGTTGGTACTGGTGACCAGCGATTTTCTGGTTTCGTTGAAATACATTCCGCCGCCGATCAGCGCGGGGTGGCGAAAGCTGATGACGCCGGTACCAGAATAGTCCGCCCTGCCGGCTCCATAAGCGGCGCCTTCGCCACGCCCGACAGTAAGTTTGCCAAAGGGTGAATCGACAAAACCTTCGGTGATACGTTGATCCAGTTCGCCTGCAATGCTTTTGTCGTCGGGTGATACCTCTGTTGAGGGGTCTTCGTAAAATCCGCGCTCAATATAGGCACCGGCGGTCCAGCCTTCCAGGAGTTTCTGAGTGACGCTCAGGTGTATCTGGGTCGGGCTGTTTCTGTTGTCGACGTGGTAATACTCTGAACTTGAACCCAGACCCCTGCTGTTTTCACTGTATCCGTCGTCAACATGCATGAACGCACGGTTGATTTGACCACCGACCTTGATATCGAGTGCCATCGCCGGCGTGACCGACAGCGCCGACAGGCTGATGATGCTCGACAGGAGCCCTGCTTTCGACAGTTCCATATTCCCTCCGGTTTCTTATTTTTGGCGCTTTCGCTTCAGGCGAATGCATGGGGAAAGAGGCTTTCCTGGCACAATTTATCGGCTAGTATAGGTGGTTATGTAAATTCGAAACATTGGATAGATATATGCGTTTTCTGCATGTAATTGGGATAATTACTTGAATATCAAAAAGTTGAGGTGCTTCAGGGCAGTGGTGATACATGGCTCGTTGGTCGCGGCGGCCTCGATCATGAACTTGAGCCAGCCCGCGACCAGCCGCTTGATCTCCACCCTGGAGGACGAGCTGAAGCTGAAGCTGTTCAAGCGCGAGAAGCGGCGTCTGGTACTCACGCCCGAGGGCAAGGAGTTCTACCGCGAGACGGAAAAGATCCTCTCCAACCTGGAAGATCTGCCGCGCATCGTGCGCGAGATCAAGGAGGGCGGCACCCGCACCCTGCGCATCGTGGCGCTGGCCAGGTTGGCCAACAGTCTGGTGTCACCGGCGCTGGCGCGCTTTGTGAAGGAGCATCCCGGCCAGCGCTTCAGTGTGGATGTACGCGGGCATCGGGACATCGAACAATGGGTCGCCGGCCGGCACTACGATATCGCCGTGGCGCTGACCAAACCCTGCAACCATCCCGCGGTCATCCAGCGGCCGTTTTTCGATACCGATGCGATGGCGATGATCCCCAGAGGCCATCCGCTGGAGGCAGCCGATGCGGTTTCCGCCCGGCAGATGGCAGAGCACGACATCATTGCACTGGCGTCGGGGTTGCGACCGCGCCTGCAGATGGAGGAGATATTCCAGGCGGCCGGCGTGGAGCTCAACAGCAAGATCGAAACCACCTCCAGCGTACTGGCCTGCCAGATGGTCGCTGAAGGGTTGGGCGTGACCATCATCGACCGCCTGACCGCGCTGGCGGTCGATACCTCACGATTCTGCCTGCGGCCTCTGGCGCCACGCTATCGCCTGCAGTTCGTGTTGCTGTTCCCTCCGGGTTTCGAAGAGACGCCCGCGACCACCAGCCTGGTACGCTGCCTGCGGGACGAGGTCATGGCCGCCCTGGGCGATCACGCGACCATGACTGGCGGCGAATGAAGCGCTCGCGCCAATGCGTGCGTTAATTGCATATGTCTATCGACTATATGCAATTTTAAAAAGCATTTCTCCTCCCTACACTCTGCTCATTGCTTGATCTCCCAATAATTACAACAGGAGGGGAAATGAGGATCAACCACCCACGCCGGGTTGGTATCGGCTTGGCGAGTCTGCTCGCCGCCTGGGCACTGTCGCTGTTTGCCCATGCCGATGCCCGCAGCGATTCACTGATCGTTGCTCTGGCCATGCCGCTGACGACCGTCGACCGGCTCTATTCTGTACAGCGCGAAGGACTGGTCCTGGCCCAATTGACCGATGACGGCCTGTTTCATGTGGATCCCGATACCCTGGAATTCGTCCCGCTGGCGGCCGCCTCCTATGAGTGGGTTGGCGAGACGCGTCTGGACGTCGTGCTGCGTGACGATGTGACGTTTCACGACGGCAGCCCGCTGACCGCCGATGATGTGGTCTACACATTTGACTGGGTACTGGCTCGCGACTCGGGTACCAGCCGTGGCCCGGTTATCCGTGGCTGGCTGGATCGGGTCGAGAAGATCGACGAACACCGCGTGTCCTTCCACCTCAAGGTGCCTTACCCGATGGCGCTGCGCGACATGGCCGTGAGCGTGCCGTTGCGCAAGCAGGGCACCTATGCCCATACCGGCACCCGGGCAGTCGAGCAGCAGCTCAACGGCATCGGCCCTTACCGGGTCACTGGCTTTCGCGCCGGACGCGAGATCGAGCTGACCCGTTTCGAGGATTACTATCAGGCCAGCCCCAAGGCCAATCCGGCGATCAAGTACATGCGGTTCCGGGTCATCCCCGACCAGGGTACGCAGCAGGCGGAGCTGCTCAGCGGCGGCATCGACCTGATGCTGGACGTGCCGCCAGATATCGCGGATAACGTGCGTCATCTACCGAATGTCGAGCGCCTGGAAGGGGATGACATTCGTATCGGCTACATCACCCTGGATGCGGCCGGCTACTCCGATCCCAATACGCCGTTCAAGGACGTGCGGGTGCGCCGTGCACTCAATCATGCGATCAACCGTCAGGCCATTACCCAGTATCTGGTGCGCGGCAGTGCCCAGGCTCTGGACTTCGCCTGCCATCCGCTGCAGTTTGGCTGCGAAGGTACTGGCCCGGCCTATGCCTACGACCCGGACAAGGCCCGCGCACTGCTGACTGAAGCCGGTTATCCGAATGGCTTCAGCTTCGATCTGTGGGCCTACCGCGACAAGGTCATAGGTGAGGCCATCGTCAACGATCTGCGGGCCGTGGGCATCAACGCGAACCTGCGCTACGTGAAGTTGAACGTGTTCTCCAAGGTCCGTAACGACCGCGATATGTCGGCCTTCTTCGCCTCCTACGGCGGTGGCGGCACCGCCGATGCGTCAGCGATCACCGGCGTGCACTTCGTGGCCAATACCCCACGCAACTATTCCGGCGACGAGGAGCTGGCCGCCACCGTGCTGGCCGCCGAGCGCACCATCGATCCCGAGCGGCGTCGTGAACTGTACCGTCAGGCCCTGGATCGCATTGCCGATCAGGCCTACTGGGTACCGATGTTTTCTTACAGCCAGAATTTCCTGCTGGCGCCCGGCCTCGACCTGTCGGTCCCCAGGGACGGTGTTCCCCGTCTCTGGCAGGCCCGTTGGAGTAATTGATTATGGCGAGTTATATCCTTCGCAGGGGCTTGCTCGCTCTGCTGGTAGCGCTGGTGGTGTCCTTCGGTACCTTCGCGCTGTTCTATTTCGCTACCGATCCGGCACAGACGATTGCCGGTGAGGATGCCCCGCCGGAAATGGTGGAGGAAATCCGTCAGGAGTACGGCTTCGACCGCCCGGTGTCGGTGCAGTACGTGGCCTGGCTGGGTGGCGTGTTCAGGGGCGATTTCGGTGAAAGCTACTTCTGGAAGCAGCCGGTCGGTGAGCTGATCCGCGAGCATGCCGGAGTGACCATCATTCTGGCCCTGTCCTCGCTGATGGTGACCACTCTGATCGCGCTGCCGTTGGGCATTGGTGCGGCGCTCAGACCCAACAGCTGGGTGGACAGGTTCGCACTCTCGACGGCGGTCTCGGCCCAGGCCATTCCCAATTTCTGGCTAGGCCTGATGGTCATCATCCTGTTCGCGGTGATGTTTCCGATCTTCCCGGTCTCGGGTGATGCGACCTGGCGCCATTACGTGCTGCCAGCTCTGGTGCTGGGCGCCAGCTCGGTGCCGGCGGTCATGCGCCTGACCCGCACCGGCCTGCTCGAGGTATTGGGCGCCGACTACATTCGCACGGCCCGGGCCAAGGGCTTCATGGGCTATCAGTTGATCTTCCGTCAGGCGCTGCGCAACGCGCTGTTACCGGTGGTCAGCGTGCTCGCGGTACAGCTTGGCCACAAGCTGGGTGGCTCGGTGGTGACCGAGTCGGTGTTCAGCATGAACGGACTGGGGCGCCTGGCAGTGGAATCGATTTTCAATTCGGACATTCCGACAGTGCAATCGTTGATTCTGATCTTTGTACTGACCTTTGTACTGCTCACGCTGGCGGCTGACCTGATCAACGCCTGGCTTGACCCGCGGATCCGGATGGGGTGAATGATGACGACAACTAACACAGTGAAGAATCCGCGTTTCATGGCCGAGTCGCAGACCGACGGCGAGCAGGTCGATACCGGCCTGGGTCTGAGCCCAGCCAAAGCGGCGCTCAAGCGCGCCCGCGGCCACACCGGACTGAAGATCGGTTTCGGGATCATTCTGCTCATGGTCTTCCTGGCGCTGTTCGCGCCCTGGCTGGCGCCGCATGACCCCTACGTACAGAACCTGCCGATGCGTCTTTTACCGCCGGCCTGGGTCGAGGGCGGCGAGTGGCGCTACCTGTTCGGTACCGACCACCTGGGCCGCGACTACCTGAGCCGCATCATCTACGGCGCCCGCATTTCCCTGGCTATTGGTGTGGGCGCGGCCACCGTGGGCGCCATCATCGGCGTGACACTCGGCCTGCTGGCCGGTTACTTCGGCGGCTGGCTGGACCAGGCGGTCAACTTTCTGGTGACCTGCCAACTGGCAATTCCCAGCCTGCTGCTGATCATGGCGCTGGTATTCGTGATCGGCCAATCGATCACCGTGGTGATCTTCGTGATTGGCGCCACGCACTGGGTGTTCTATCTGGTGGTGACGCGTTCGGCGACGTTGCGGTTGCGGGAGATGGACTTCGTTGCCGCCGCGCGGTCGATGGGCTGCAGCCGTTTTCAGGTGGCGGTGCGTGAGGTGCTGCCGAACCTGTCCAATCAGATCATGGTGATCTTTACCCTGGAAGTGGCCATCGCGATTCTGAGCGAAGCGACCCTGTCCTTCCTCGGTCTGGGCATTCCCTCACCGATGCCGTCCTGGGGCTTGATGATCGCCGAGGGCAAGACCTCGATGTTCTTCCAGCCCTGGCTGGTGGTGCTGCCTGGCCTGGCGCTGTTCATGCTGGTGATTGCAGTCAATTTGCTCGGTGATGGCGTGCGCGACGTCACTGTCACGGACCGGAGAAACTAATATGAACACGCAATCACTGTTGGATATCCGCAATCTGTCGGTCGAGATTCCGACTGAATCGAGCACGCTGAAGGCGGTCCGGGGTGTCGATCTGGAGCTCAAGCGCGGCGAAACCCTGGGTATCGTCGGCGAGTCTGGTTCGGGCAAGTCGATGACCGCGCTGGCCATGATGAGCCTCTTGCCCCCGGCGGCCCGGCGCTCTGCGGCTTGCATCAATTTCGATGGCGCGGACCTGATGCAGGCCAGCGAGCATGACTTTGCCGTGCAGGTACGCGGGCAGCGCATCGGCATGATCTTCCAGGAGCCGATGACCAGCCTGAACCCGGTCTACAGCATTGGCCGGCAGTTGAAGGAAACCATGACGTTGCACCGCAAGGTCTCGGAGTCCGAGGCCGAGGCGCGGGCGGTTTATCTGCTGGAAAAGGTCGGGCTGCCCGACCCGGCCAGTCGCCTCAAGCAGTATCCGCATGAGCTCTCCGGTGGCCAGCGTCAGCGCGTGATGATCGCCATGGCGCTGATGAACGAACCTGAGCTGCTGATCGCCGACGAGCCAACCACGGCGCTGGACGTGACCATCCAGGCGCAGATCCTACGCCTGCTTCGCGACCTGCAGCAGGAGCTGGGCATGTCGATGATCCTGATCACCCATGATCTGGGCGTGGTGTCGCGGGCGGCGGACAAGATTGCGGTGATGTACGCGGGTGATATCGTCGAGACCGGTACCACGCAGGAGGTGCTGTTGAACCCTCGCCATCCCTATACCCAGGGGCTGCTGGAATGCGTGCCCGGTTACCGCAATGGCGCGTTGAAACGCCTCGGCTCCATCCCTGGTATCGTGCCCTCGATGACCGGTACCATTCAGGGCTGCGCTTTTGCCTCGCGCTGCCCGCGTGTGGTGGAGTCCTGCAGGACGCAAACGCCGCCTAGTCAGGAAATCGGCCCGCAGCGCATGTACGTCTGCCACGACCCGCAGGAAACACGCGGCTGGCAGCCCAGTCCGGTTGTGCCCACGAACCAGGACGTCCTGGTGTCGCCGAGCCAGAGTCGGACGCCGATCCTGTCTGTGGACTCGGTCAGTTGCACCTTTTCGGTACGCCGCGGCATATTCGGCAAGCGCATACCGCTGCGCGCGATGAATGACATCAGTCTGCAGGTCAACAAGGGTGAGGTGCTGGCGCTGGTTGGCGAATCTGGCTGCGGCAAGACCACCCTGACCCGTACCATCATGGGCTTGCAGCAGCCGGATACCGGGTCGGTGATCCTCAATGGCCAGCGCATTGAAAGCCTGCCGGCGATGCAGCGGGCGCGGATGATTCAGCCGATCTTTCAGGACCCTTATTCGTCGCTGAATCCGCGCAAGACAATTGGCGAGATCATCGGCAAACCGCTGGCGGTGCATAAGCTCGGCAGCCGCCAGGAGCAACTGGCGAAGACCTACAGCATGATGGAGCTGGTCGGCCTGCCGCGCCGGGTATTCAACAGTTATCCGAACCAGCTGTCCGGCGGCCAGCGGCAGCGCGCAGCGATTGGTCGGGCGCTGATCATGCGGCCGGAGGTGGTGATTTGCGACGAGCCGACTTCGGCGCTAGACGTGTCGGTGCAGGCGCAGATTCTCAACCTGCTGCTCGACCTGCGTGATGAGCTGGACCTGACCTATCTGTTCGTCACCCACAACCTCTCCGTGGTGCAGCACATGGCTGACCGGGTGGCGGTGATGTACCTGGGTGAAATCGTCGAGTGCGGCAATCGCGATGATGTGATGCTTAATCCGCGGCATCCCTACACCCGCGCCCTGATGGATTCGGCCCTGAGTATTGCCCCGGGCGAGATAGTGCCCGACCTGGGCCTGTCCGGTGACTTTCCCAACCCGATGAATCGGCCTACCGGCTGCGCCTTCAATCCGCGCTGCCCGATAGCCGAACAGGTCTGCCGCGAGCGTACGCCAGCACCGGAAATCATCGGTAGCAGCCTGGTCAGATGCTGGAAGGCGCGGCCCTCCAGTGACTGTCCCACAGCGTGATCAAACAATAATACAAAGGACCCCTGTCATGAAAATGCGCGCCTTGTTGTTCGTTGGTATTCTTTCCCTGCTGGCCGGTTGTTCGTCGGTCTCGATCAATACACCCTATGTTCCGCTGAGTTTCGGTGATCGTAACGGCTCCATTGAGGTGGCGGCGGGTACCCCGGACAAGCCGGTGACCATGCGCGTCTTCTATTCGCAGCCGCGGCAAATGCGCCCGGATACGCCGGTGGTGATCGTCATGCATGGCGGCCGTCGCGACGCGAAAGTGTACCGCGATATCTGGTCCCGTTACGCGACGCAATATGACGTGCTGGTGGTGGCCCCGGAAATCTCGGAACAGGACTTTCCCACGGGTTGGGGCTACCAGGCGGGTAACTGGGTTACCCACGATTCGTCATCGCTGGATGCGTCCAAGGGCCAGCGAATTCCGCGCGAGCAATCCTCCTTTGCTGCGGTGGAGCGCGCCTTCGATCAGGTACGTCAGGAATTCGGCCTGGAGGCTGAGCAATACGATATCTACGGCCACGGTGGTGGTGCACAGTTCGTTCACCGGATGGTGATGCTCTGGCCGGAAGCGCGTATCCGCACGGCGGTGGCCGCCAACGCCGGTAACTACACCTTTCCCGATGACAGCCTGCCGCTGCGCTACGGCCTGCAGAACACCGGTATCGATGACCAGAGCCTGGCGCGTTCCTACGCTCAGCGTCTGGTAATCATGTTGGGTACGGCCGATGACGACCCCCATCACCGCATTCTCAATCGCACGGATGTAGCGATGGCTCAGGGGTCGCATCGCTTGGCGCGAGGCAAACGCTTCTACGCCGTTTCCAAGGCCAAGGCCGAGGAACTTGGCACCGAGTTCAATTGGGAGGTCGAGACCGTCTACGACGTCGGTCACGATGCGCGGCGCATGGCGCCGGCAGGGGCGCGTCTGCTGTTGGCGGGTAAGCGCGAACGTGCGTTGATCTCGACCCATTAGTACTACAGCGGAATGCCGAGAGCAGTAGGCGTTTCATTCCAAAACCCTGCAAACAACTGTGAATTGTTAACCGGCTCGATGCCAGGTCGGTAGAACATCGTCAGTAAGGAAGTCATACATGAATCAAACGAGCAAGGTCAGCAACCCGGCGGCGCGCTCCAGCGTCATGCTCGAGCATGGCCGCATCACTTATCTTGGACGCGGCGACGGCGAGCCCATGGTGCTGCTGCATGGCATCAATGGCAATGCCAGCAGTTGGGAGCCGCAACTGGAAGCTTTCTCGGCCAGCGGGCGCGTGATCGCCTGGGATGCGCCCGGTTACGGTGGCTCGGATGTGGTCGGTGACGATCTCACCGATCTGGCCCGCGCAGCGATTGCCTTTATTCGTCGGGTATCGGTGGTCCCGGTTACGCTGGTGGGACACTCCATGGGCGGGCTGGTGGCGATGAAGGTGGCGATTCTGGCACCGTCGCTGGTCAAGCGTCTGGTGTTGTCCTGCACCCATCCTGGCCATGCCTTGAGCCGTCAAGGCGAGGCCGGCGAGCGCTACAAGCGTCGTCTGGATGAGCTGAGCAATCTGCCGCCGGAGGAATACGGCCAGCGCCGGGCCAAAGGCATGTTACCGGCCGGCACCGCTGCGGCAGTCTTCCAGCGCGTTGCCGAAATTGCTGCCGAATCGCGCCTGGAGGGCGTCTCGGCAGCGGCTTGGGCGATCCAGACGGTCGACCTCAAGCCGGAACTGGTGCGTATCCAGGCGCCTACGCTGGTGATCACCTGTGATCAGGATACGGTTGCCCCATTGGTCAAGGCTCAGCCGCTGCTGGCGTCGATTCCCGATGTGCGCCATCTCGCGCTGTCCGGGCTGGGGCATGCGCCTTACCTGGAAGACCCGAGCCGATTCAACGCTGCGCTGGTGGAGTTTCTGGCGTCAGCCTAACGGACAACCGGCCAAGCTGTTAACCAGCCAGGCCAGATGTTGGTCTTTCGCCCTTATGCCGTCGATCAGCGCTTCATGGCTGGGGTCAGGTGCGGCTGGATAGCAGTGAGCACGGCCTTGAAGCACTTCGGGTTGCCGGCTACCACATGGCCTTTTTCCAGGAAGTGGTTGGCGCCAGTAAAGTCGCTCACCAGTCCGCCAGCTTCCTGGATCAGCAGGCTGCCCGCCGCCATATCCCACTCGGCCAGACCAAACTCCCAGAAGGCGTCATAACGACCGGCGGCAACGTAGGCCAGATCCAGGCTGGCAGCACCGCAGCGGCGGATGCCGGCAGTCTGGCCGACCAGGCTACGGAACATGCCCAGATAGTTGTCCAGTGCATCGACCTGGTCTTCCCGGAACGGGAATCCGGTGCCGAGTAGAGCGCCGTCGAGGCTCTTGCGGCCACTGACACGCAGGCGCTTGCCGTTCAGGGCGGCGCCACGGCCGCGGCTGGCGGTGAACTCTTCCTGGCGTACCGGATCGAGGATCACTGCATGTTCGATGCGGCCCTTGATGCGGCAGGCGATGCTTACTGCGAAATGCGGAACGCCGCGCAGGAAGTTGGTGGTGCCGTCCAGCGGATCGATGATCCAGACGATGTCGGCGCCTTCGCCATGGCCAGGCTGGAAGCCGGACTCTTCGGCATGAATACCGTGGTCGGGGTAGGTTTTGCGGAGTTGCTGGATGATGGCCTGTTCCGCAGCCCGGTCCACTTCGCTGACATAATCGTTAGCTTCCTTCTCGCTGACGGTCAGGACATCCAGCCTTTCCATGGAGCGATAGATCAATTCTCCGGCGCTGCGCGCAGCGCGCAGGGCGATGTTCAACATGGGCTGCATACGGGGGCATCTCTGATATAGGTACGAAAAGCCGGAAATTATAGCAGACTTGTCTATCGACATGAAAAAAAGCGTCGTAGTCAGTGGGGGGTGGATTTTAGTAAGATGCAGGGCTCTTCTGCCCGTAGCGCAACCCTGGAGTGTCCGTGTTCGACAAAATTCGCGTGGTTCTGGTCAATACCAGTCATCCCGGCAATATCGGTGGCGCAGCGCGGGCCATGAAAAACATGGGCTTGAACCAGTTGGTACTGGTCGATCCGCAACGCTTTCCTGATCCCGAGGCCAATTCCCGCGCTTCCGGTGCTGATGATGTACTGGCCAACGCGCGGGTGGTTGCTACTCTGGAAGAGGCACTCGCCGATTGTGTGTTGGTGCTTGGCACCAGTGCCCGGGATCGGCGTATTCCCTGGCCGGTAGTCGATCCGCGGGAAGCGGCCGATAAAGTGCTGGACCAACTTGAAGGCCCCGCCGCTGGTCCGGTGGCCCTGGTGTTCGGTCGCGAGGACTCGGGTCTGACCAGTGATGAGCTGCAGCGCTGTCAGTTCCACGTGCATATCCCTTCGGATCCGGACTTCAGCTCACTGAATCTGGCCACCGCGGTCCAGGTGTTAGCCTATGAATTGCGCATGCAGAGCCTGCAGCGCCAAGGGCAGCCGACCAAGATGCAGAAGCTTGAAACCACCGCGCTGGATAACGAAGTGCCCGCTACCGCCGAGCAGATGGAGCAGTTCTATGCACATTTGCAGCAGGTGCTGGTTGAAATCGGTTTCCTTGATCCACAGCACCCAAGAAAGCTGATGCCCCGTTTGCGCCGCCTATTCGGGCGCATCCATCCCAACGTCGTCGAGATGAACATCCTGCGCGGCATCTTGACAGAAACTCAGAAAACCATCGGCGTGCAAGCGTCCGGTGCGCGGAGACGTTAAGCATGTTCGACCGAGTGAAAGAAGATATCGCCAGCGTATTCCATCGTGATCCTGCTGCCCGCAACAAGCTGGAAGTGTTGTTTTGCTATCCCGGTCTGCATGCGATCTGGTTTCACCGTCTGGCGCATTGTCTGTGGGTACGCGATGCCCGTCTGCTGGCACGTATGGTATCCAACCTGGGACGCTGGCTGACCGGTATCGAGCTTCACCCCGGTGCCAAGGTCGGGCGGCGCTTCTTCATCGACCATGGCATGGGCGTGGTGATCGGCGAAACTGCCGAGATTGGTGACGATGTGACTCTGTATCAGGGCGTGACCCTGGGCGGCACCAGCTGGAACAAGGGCAAGCGTCATCCGACCCTCGAAGACGGTGTGGTGGTGGGGGCTGGCGCCAAGGTGCTGGGTCCGTTCACTGTGGGCAAGGGCGCCAAGATCGGCTCCAATGCGGTGGTGACCAAGGCGGTTCCGGCGGGGGCTACAGCGGTGGGTATTCCCGGTCGTATCATCGTCAAGGAGGAAGTGGTCGATGAGCAGCACATCAAGCGCCAGGCCATGGCCGAGAAGATCGGTTTTGATGCCTACGGTGAAACCCGCGACATGCCCGACCCGGTCGCCCGCGCCATCGGTCTCATGCTGGATCACATGCATGCGGTGGATGGCCGAATCGAAGGTATGTGCGAGGCGTTGAACGAGCTGGGTAGTGATTACTGCGCACGGGATCTGCCGAAATTGGATACCGAGGATTTTGAATCGCTCAGGGATGATACGGATGTCGAGTCGTCCGACCCGGACGCCGACGTTTCCGCGCCACGCTGAGGGGGTGCCATGAAATTGCCGATCTATCTGGATTATGCTGCCACTACACCGGTTGACCCCCGTGTGGCGGAGAAAATGTGCGCCTGTCTGACCATGGATGGCAACTTTGCCAATCCGGCTTCGCGTTCACACCTGTACGGCTGGCAGGCTGAGGAAGCCGTCGAACTGGCGCGGCGTCAAGTGGCTGACCTGGTGGGTGCAGACCCCCGCGAGATCGTCTGGACGTCAGGTGCCACCGAGTCTGACAATCTGGCGATCAAAGGAGCTGCCCGTGCGTTTGCCGAGCGGGGTCGGCATATCATTACCTCGCAGATCGAGCATAAGGCGGTCATTGACAGTTGCCGTCAGCTGGAACGTGAGGGCTTCGAGGTCACTTATCTGAAGCCGGGGGCGGATGGACTGATCAGTGTGCCGCAATTGCAGGCGGCGCTGCGCGAAGACACCATTCTGGTGTCGCTGATGCAGGTCAACAACGAGATTGGCGTGATCAACGATATCGCTGCGCTGGGCGCAGTGGCCCGGGAGCATGGCGTGTTGTTCCATGTTGATGCAGCGCAGTCCACCGGCAAGCTGGCGATTAATGTCAAACAGTTGCCGGTCGACCTGATGTCCTTCAGCGCCCATAAGACCTATGGTCCCAAGGGCGTTGGGGCTCTCTATGTGCGGCGCTCGCCGGATGTACGTGTCGAGGCATTGATCCACGGCGGCGGACACGAGCGAGGCATGCGCTCAGGGACACTGGCGCCTCACCAGTTGGTTGGCATGGGCGAAGCCTTTGCTTTGGCCGGTGCAGAGATGGCGGCGGAAAATCAACGCATGGTCGCACTGCATGGGCAGCTGTTGGAGGGGCTGGCGAATCTGGACGGCGTCTTCGTCAACGGCTCAACGGAGCGCCGCGTGCCGCATAACCTGAATCTGGCGTTTGCCGGCGTGGACGGCGAGCTTTTGTTACTGGCCCTGCGTGATCTGGCACTATCCACCGGGTCTGCCTGCACTTCGGCCTCGGTCGAGCCATCCTACGTGTTGCGTGCTATCGGCTTGTCGGATGAGCTGGCGCACAGCTCCATTCGTCTGTCCCTGGGGCGTTTCACCACGGAGGTTGATATACAGCAGGCGGCTGAAGTGCTCTGCAATGCGGTGCTGAAGCTGCGGAAAGCCGGGTAATAAGGCGTTTCAACTTGATTGTTGCGCCTGTTACGTATTTGCAGTCAACCTGCGTATAATCTGCGGGTTAACAATTCCTGTTACCTGTCAATTTTTTACTTCGTCTGGAGAGTTTCATGGCCGTAGAACGCACCCTGTCCATTATCAAGCCCGATGCCGTTGCCAAGAACGTTGTTGGTCAGATCCTGAGCCGCTTCGAGCAGGCTGGTCTGAGCATTGCCGCGGCCAAGATGGTTCAACTGTCCCAGACTGATGCTGAAGGTTTCTATGCTGAGCACAAAGAGCGTCCCTTCTTCAAGGATCTGGTCAGCTTCATGATTTCCGGCCCGGTTGTGGTACAGGTTCTGGAAGGCGAAGGCGCAATACTGAAGAACCGCGACCTGATGGGCGCTACCAACCCGAAAGAAGCGGCTGCCGGTACCATCCGTGCTGACTTCGCCGAATCAATCGATGCCAACGCGGTTCACGGTTCTGATTCCGCTGCTTCCGCTGCCCGTGAAATCGGCTATTTCTTCGCCGAAACCGAGCTGTGCCAGCGTACCCGCTGAGCCCTGCTACAGACACCAACTGAGTGATGGATTGCAATGACTGAGACCACCGGCAAGATCAACCTGCTGGGCCTGACACAGCCGAAACTGGAAGCTTTTTTCGAAGAGCTTGGAGAGAAGCGCTTTCGTGCCGGGCAGGTCATGAAATGGATCCATCACTTTGGTGTCGACAATTTTGATGACATGAGTAATGTCAGTAAGGTCCTGCGCGACAAGCTCAAGGCCCGTGCTGAAATTCGCGGCCCGGAAGTGGTCAGCGAAGATATTTCCACAGATGGCACGCGCAAGTGGGTGGTGCGTGTGGCGTCTGGCAGCTGCGTCGAAACGGTATACATCCCGCAGAATGGCCGCGGTACGCTGTGCGTATCGTCCCAGGCCGGATGCGCGCTGGACTGCAGCTTCTGCTCCACTGGCAAACAGGGCTTCAATAGCGACCTGACTGCCGCCGAAATCATCGGCCAGGTGTGGATTGCCAACAAATCCTTCGGTACCGTGCCGGCCAGAGTCGACCGCGCCATCACCAATGTGGTGATGATGGGCATGGGTGAGCCACTGCTCAACTTCGACAATGTGGTCGATTCCATGACGTTGATGATGGACGATCTGGGTTACGGCATATCCAAGCGCAAGGTGACCTTGTCCACCTCGGGCGTGGTGCCGATGATCGAGAAACTGGGGCAAGTCACGGACGTGGCGCTGGCTCTGTCGTTGCATGCACCGAACGACGAACTGCGCAGCCAGTTGGTACCCCTGAACAAGAAATACCCCCTGTCGGTCTTGCTGGAAGCCTGCAATAAATACATTGCCGGGCTGGGCGAGAAGCGTTTTCTGACCATCGAGTACACCTTGCTCAAGGATGTGAATGATCAGCCGGAACACGCTCGACAACTGATCGAGTTGCTGCGTGAAACGCCGTGCAAGATCAACCTGATTCCCTTCAACCCTTTCCCCCATTCCGGTTACGAGCGGCCGAGTAATAATGCCATCCGCCGTTTCCAGGACATGTTGCACAACGCTGACTACAACGTCACGGTGCGCACTCCCAGGGGAGAGGATATAGACGCAGCATGCGGACAGCTGGTCGGCCAGGTCATGGATAAGACCCGGCGCAGTGAACGCTACATCGCGGTACGCCAGCTTGCCGATGAGCAGGCTGAAGTAACGCCGTCGACAAATCGCCGATAACATCCAGCCGAGGAACGATTGTGATGAACAAGCAAATTGTCGTGATCTGGTTATTGAGTCTGGTGCTCAGTGGCTGTGTGACCACCTCCGATCAGCCGACCCGCAAAACTGATCCGAACGAGGCGCGGGACGCCTATGTTCAGCTCGGGTTGGGGTATCTGCAGAATGGTGAGACCGAGCGCGCCAAGGCGCCCTTGAGCGAAGCGCTGAAAATCGATCCGCGTTCCGAATCCGCAAACGTCGCCCTGGCGCTGGTATTCCAGCAGGAAGGCGAAGCGGCATCGGCGGACAAGCATTTTCGCGCCGCTTTGGCCAGCGCACCGAGCAGTGCTCGCATATTGAACAACTACGGCGCGTTCCTGATGGAACAGAAGCGTTACAGCGAAGCGCTGGGTTATTTCCAGAAGGCGTCGGAAGACACCTTCTATCATGAGCGCTCGCGGGTTTTCGAAAACCTCGGCCTGGCCTATAAAAAGCTGGGCAAATCTGAGGAAGCCAAGGTCAGTTTCGAGCGCGCTCTGCGACTGAGTAGCCGCCAGCCGTTGGCGCTGCTGGAACTGGCGCGCATGGAGTTCAGCGAACAGAACTATGTGCCCGCCTGGAACCATTATCTGAATTTCAGCCAGAGCTCCGCACAGAACGCCTCCAGCCTGTGGCTGGGTGTGCAGTTGGCGCGCCGCTTTAATGATCACAACAGGGCGGCCAGCTACGCATTACAGCTGCGCCGGCTGTATCCGGCAACGCCGGAGACGCGTGCCCTGCTTGAGTCGGAGCAGTCCTGATGGTCGAGGAACGGGTAACAGACGCCGGCAAAGACGCCGGTCGCATCAATCCGGGTCAACTGCTGCATGACGAGCGGGTGAGGGTCGGATTCACCGCCGAGGAAGTCGCCACCCATCTACGACTGAGCCGGGCCACGCTGGGCTTTCTGGAAGCCGGCCGGTTTGACCGCCTGCCAGGCGATACCTTTGCCCGCGGCTACGTACGTGCCTATGCACGTCTGCTCAAACTGGATCCGAACCGGTTGGTGCAGGACTATGATCGCTATGTTGGCGTCGAGAAGCGCGAAAGCCAGGTTCATACCATCGACAAGGTCGTGGTTGCGCCCAAGCGCGGCGCGCGAGCAGTCATGACGCTGACCACCATACTGGTCATTGCCATCATGGTGTCGTTGGGTCTGTGGTGGTGGAACGTGAGTCGCGAGGCGCCGAGCCAGGCTGCAGAAACCGGTGCCATGGACGATGTTCAAGTAGACGCAATGGCGTTGCCGGAGAGCTTCAGCAATCCGGACGCGGAGACGGTGCCTGCGCCGGATACCGCAGAGGCCACCGCCGAGCCGGTCGAGACCGAAGCGGGTGTCATTGAGCCGGACGCCGCGGTGGAGTCTGTTGCTCCCGCTGCGGAAGCCGCGGATAACGACCTACCCGTTACGACAGCGCAGCCACAGCCCGAAGCAGCTTCAGACGCCCAGGCGGTAACAAGTCAGAGTGGGTTGGTAATGGCATTCTCGGATAACTGTTGGGTGCAGGTCAGTGTTCCCGGTGGCAGGGTGCTGCACAGCAGTCAGATGCAGCAAGGACAAACCCTGAATATCGATCAGCAGGGACCGTTGGATCTGGTGATCGGCGCAGCCGGCGCCGTCAGCAGAATTGAATACAACGGGCAACCAGTGGAGCTCAAGGTCAACAGCCAGTCGGGTGTTGCACGGCTTCGTCTGGGTCAATAGTGTCAACGGGCCCCAAGAGGTAACGCAATGCATCAGCAATCTCCAGTCAAGCGCAGAAAATCCCGCCAGATACGTGTGGGTTCGGTCCTGGTGGGTGGCGATGCGCCGATTTCGGTGCAGAGCATGACCAATACCGAAACCTGTGATGTCGCAGCAACGGTGGCGCAGATTCGGCAACTGGAAGCAGTGGGCGCGGATATCGTCCGGGTATCGGTGCCGAGTATGGAAGCGGCCGAAGCCTTTGGCAAAATCCGCAAGCAGGTGAGTATGCCGCTGGTGGCGGACATTCATTTCGATTACAAGATCGCCCTGCGCGTCGCCGAGCTGGGCGTGGACTGCCTGCGTATCAATCCGGGTAATATCGGCCGCGAGGACCGAGTCCGCGCTGTGGTCGATGCTGCCCGTCATCATGGCATCCCGATCCGCATTGGCGTCAACGCCGGGTCGCTGGAAAAGGATCTGCAGAAGAAATACGGCGAGCCGACACCCGCAGCGCTGCTGGAATCGGCTCTGCGCCATGTCGACCACTTCGACAAGCTGGATTTCCAGGACTTCAAGGTCAGCGTGAAAGCCTCCGATGTGTTCATGGCCGTAGGCGCCTACCGTCTGCTGGCCGCGCAGATCGAACAGCCGTTGCATCTGGGTATTACCGAAGCAGGTGGTTTGCGCTCGGGTACCGTGAAATCCTCGGTCGGTCTGGGCATGCTGCTGGCCGAGGGTATCGGTGACACCATCCGCATTTCCCTGGCGGCCGATCCGGTCCAGGAGATCAAGGTTGGTTTCGATATCCTCAAGTCCCTGCGGCTGCGTTCCCGTGGCATCAACTTCATTGCCTGCCCGAGCTGCTCGCGACAGAACTTCGACGTAGTCAAGACCATGAACGAGCTGGAAGAGCGTCTGGACGATGTACTGGTGCCGCTGGATGTGGCGGTGATCGGCTGCGTGGTCAATGGCCCGGGTGAAGCCAAGGAGGCTGATATCGGCCTGGCCGGCGGCTCACCGAACAACCTGTTGTATGTGGATGGCGCGCCGAGCCAGAAAATCACCAATGAAGGCATGGTAGACCGCCTGGAAAAAATGATTCGCGAAAAAGTCGCCGCCAAACAGGCGCTGGACGACAACACCATCGTCCGCGGATAAGCGGCAGATTAAGGAAAGACGATTTTGAAGAACCTGCAAGCCGTGCGCGGCATGAACGATATCCTGCCCGCCGACAGCGCGTTGTGGCAATACCTCGAAAGTACCGTCGCCAAGGTCCTGGCCGGTTACGGTTATCAGCAGATCCGCCTGCCGATCGTCGAGTCTACCGAGTTGTTCAAACGTTCCATTGGCGAAGTGACCGATATCGTCGAGAAGGAAATGTACACCTTTGCCGATCGTAACGGCGACTCTCTGACGTTGCGCCCCGAAGGCACTGCCGGTTGCGTGCGCGCCATGCTCGAGCACGGCCTGCTGGGTGGTGGCGTCAGCCACAAGGTCTGGTATACCGGGCCGATGTTCCGCCACGAACGGCCGCAGAAGGGCCGCTATCGCCAGTTCCATCAGGTGGGGGTGGAAACTTTCAATCTGACTGGCCCGGACATCGATGCCGAACTGATCATTCTCAGCTGGCGCCTGTGGCAGCAGCTGGGGCTGGATGACGCGGTCACTCTTGAACTGAACAGCCTTGGCTCCAGCGCTGACCGGGCCCGCTACCGTGACGATCTGGTGGCTTATCTGCGCGAGCGTTTCGAGCAGCTGGATGAAGACAGTCAGCGTCGGCTGGACAGCAACCCGTTGCGCGTACTCGACAGCAAGAACCCGGACACCCAGGCCTTGCTGGCCGCCGCGCCGGCGCTGGCCGATTACCTGAATGATGAAGCCCGTGCCCATTTCGACGGTCTGAAGACGCTGTTGGATGTCGCCGGTATTCCCTATGTGATCAATCCGCGCCTGGTGCGTGGGCTGGACTATTACGGCTTGACGGTGTTCGAATGGGTGACTGATAAGCTCGGCGCCCAGGGCACTGTATGTGCCGGTGGTCGTTATGACGGACTGGTTGAGCAGTTGGGCGGCAAGCCGGCTCCGGCAGTCGGTTTTGCCATGGGTGTGGAGCGTCTGCTGCTGCTGATCGAAACCCTCGGCAAAGTGCCCGCCGAACTGTCCCGGCAGGTTGATGTCTATTTGGTCGCCTTGGGGACGGGGACGCAGCAAGCTGCCATCCGTCTGGCTGAACAATTGCGTGATGCCTTGCCCGGAATACGCTTGGTAGTGCATTGTGGCGGCGGCAGTTTCAAGAGCCAGTTCAAGAAGGCCGACAAGTCCGGTGCGCTGTGTGCGTTGATCCTCGGTGAAGAGGAAGCGGCAGCGGGGCAGGTTGGCCTCAAACCTCTGCGCGGAGATGGCGAACAGCTGAATCTGGCATGGAATGCAGTACCAGAGCAACTGCGCAAGATATTGCTGTAAGTTTCGTCACAACGACCAATTGATTGGATGCGGTATAAGGAGAGCAGGGTGAGTTACCAGACAGAAGATGAGCAGATAGAAAAGATCAAGGAAGTCTGGCACCGCCATGGTGTGCCCGTGCTGACTGGCGTGGTATTGGCGCTGGCGGGTGTGTTTGGCTGGAATGGCTGGACCAACTTCCAGGAAACCAAGGCCGCCAACGCGTCTGCCGTATACCAGAATATGCTTGAAAGCGTGCTGCAGGATGATAGCGAAGCGGGTCGCACGCGTGGCGCCGAATTGGCTGAGACCCTGCGCAAGGATTATCCAGGTACTCGTTACGCCAGTTTCGCTGCGTTGATGCAGGCGCGTCTGGCAGTGGAGGCCGAGGACTTTGCCGCAGCGGAGACCCTCCTGCGTGATGTTGCCGAGGATGGCAGCGACGAGGCTCTGCAGGAAGTGGCCCGTCAGCGCTTGGCGCGGGTACTGGCGCAGCTGGAGCGTGCTGAAGAGGGACTTGAATTGTTCAGTTCCCCCGTATCCGGCGAACTGCTGGCTGGTCGCGAGGAAGTGCGTGGCGATCTGCTGTTGACCCTCGGACGAGTGGAAGATGCTCGTCTGGCCTATCAAGCTGCGCTTGACGCCACCAGCGACCCGCGCGCGCGTCCGCAGCTGCAACTGAAACTGGACGACCTGGCGGAGGAAGCCTCTTGAAGCTGATGTCCCGAACTCTGGTTGCCGGGCTTGCTGCCCTGTTACTGGCTGGCTGCAGCGGTTCCGGCAAGAAGGAGCTGCCACCGGCGGAATTGGAAAAGTTTGATGCCGAAGTGCAACTCGAGCGTAGCTGGAAACGCAATATCGGTGTTGGCCAAGGTGATTTGTTCAATAAGCTGAAGCCGACGGTCGATGGACTGACCTTGTACGCCGCCGATGCCAAGGGTCGTGTGGTCGCGATGGATCGTGACACCGGCTCGGTCCATTGGCAGGTCAAGCTCAAGGAGCCGCTGTCCGGCGCGGTTGGCGCGGGCGGTGGACGGGTCATGCTGGGTACGCTGAACGGCAACGTGATCGTCCTTGATGAAAGCGACGGCAGCGAACTGTGGCGCGCGCAGGTATCCAGCGAAGTGCTGGCTCCTCCGCAGACCAACGGCGATGTGGTGGTCGTGCAGACCCAGGATGATAAGTTGGTGGCACTGGATATCGGGACCGGCGAGCAGCGCTGGATCTATGAGTCCAGTTTGCCGGTATTGACCGTGCGTGGACACAGTGCGCCGGTGGTCACCTTGCATCGCGTATACGCCGGTCTGGCCAGCGGTCGCGTGGTGGCACTGGATGCACAGAATGGCATTCCACAGTGGGAGCAGCGCATCGCCCAGCCTCAGGGTCGCTCGGAGCTGGAGCGCATGGTGGATATCGATGGCAGATTGCTGCTGGATGGTCAGACATTGTATGCCGCTACCTACCAAGGCAATCTGGTCGCTCTGGACAGTGAAACCGGCAATATCCGTTGGCAGCGTCCTACTTCCAGTCATGCAGGTCCGGCGGTCGGTTTCGGTAGCGTATACCTGAGCCAGGCCGGCGGTACGCTTGAAGCCTATGATCAGGGCCGCGCAACGCCACTGTGGACCAACGACAGCCTGCAGCGCCGCCAACTGACCGGCCCGGTTGCATTCAGCAGCTACGTGGCGGTAGCCGACTTCGAAGGCTATGTTCATCTGCTGGCGCAGACTGACGGTCGTCTGGTGGGCCGCGTTCGTGCTGACAGCAAAGGTGTTCGCGTCGCGCCTATCGTGCAGGGCGATACGCTGTATATATACGGTAACAGCGGCGATCTGGCGGCCTATCAGCTGCGCTGAAGCCGAAACAGGTTATACTTTCTTGGCCGCTGCCCACTGACGGAGCAGCGGCCTTTTTGTTTTTGTTTGGCACCGATAAGGTGCGCGGAGTAATCATGGTTCCTGTCATTGCCCTGGTGGGCCGACCGAATGTCGGTAAATCCACACTGTTCAACCGTCTGACCAAAAGTCGTGATGCCATAGTCGCTGATGTGGCGGGGCTTACGCGCGATCGCCAATACGGCGAGGCGGTCTGGCAAGGGCAGCCCTATATTGTCGTCGATACCGGTGGTCTGACCGGTGATGAGCACGGTATCGACAACATCATGGCTGGCCAGTCGCTGCAAGCCATCGAAGAAGCCGATGCGGTACTGTTTCTGGTGGACGCGCGTTCCGGCCGCACCGCCGGTGATGAAATGATCGCCGAGCATCTGCGTAAGCGCGATAAGCACGTTTTTCTGATTGCCAACAAGCTCGATGGTGCCGATCAGGATTCCATCGTCGGCGAGTTCGCCGCGTTGGGTCTGGGTCAGCCGATCGGTATTGCGGCCGCGCATGGTCGCAACATCAACCCGATGCTGCAGGCGGTACTGGGCGAAGGCAACATCGAGACCGAAGAGCGGGACGAGAACGGTGAAATCATCGAGCGGCTGCAGGTTGAGCCGATCGGCACCAAGATCGCCGTCATCGGTCGTCCCAACGTCGGCAAATCCACGCTGGTCAATCGCATGCTGGGTGAAGACCGGGTGGTGGTATTCGACCAGGCCGGCACGACGCGGGACAGTATTTATATACCCTATGAGCGGCATGACAAGCCCTACACCTTGATCGACACCGCCGGTGTGCGGCGCCGCGGTAAAGTGTTCGAGGCGATTGAAAAGTTTTCGGTGATCAAGACGCTGCAGGCTATTCAGGATGCCAACGTGGTGATCTTCGTCGTCGATGCCCGCGACGGCATCGTCGAGCAGGATCTGCATCTACTGGGCTTTGCGCTGGAAGCAGGCCGTGCACTGGTGATTGCCATCAACAAGTGGGATGGCATGGAGCAAGGGGAGAAGGACTACGTCAAGACCGAGCTGAAACGCCGCCTGATCTTCACTGAGTTCGCCGATCAGCATTTCATATCTGCTCTGCACGGCAGCGGTGTCGGGTCGCTCTACAAGTCTGTGGACCAGGCCTATGAAAGTGCCATGACCAAGGTCCCGACCAAGCGCATGACCGAGATCCTCGAAGCCGCAGTGTCCGAACACCAGCCGCCTATGGTCAACGGTCGACGGATCAAGATGCGTTACGCCCACCTGGGTGGTTCCAACCCGCCAATTATTGTCGTTCACGGTAATCAGCTGGACGCCGTGCCGCGTTCTTATACGCGCTATCTGGAGAACGTGTTCCGCAAGGTGTTGAAACTGTCCGGTACGCCGGTTCGTGTGGAATACAAGAGTGGCGACAATCCTTTCGCGGACCAGAAGAACAAGCTGTCCGAGCGTCAGGTGAACAAGAAGCGTCGACTCATGAGTCACCACAAGAAAGCCGAGAAGAAGCGCCGAGACAAGCGTTGAGTCCGGCTGTTCTGCCTTCAGGCGCAACCCTGTCGTAATAAAAAACCCGCCATTCGGCGGGTTTTTTATGCCGTTATTGGTATGCAACCAGTTGCATACTTAGCATGGGGTTTGCTAGTTTCTGGTATTGGATTGCAGGACGACCTGTGTCATCGAGCAGGTGGTCGCATCATCTTGCCCAATAAAGGAAATAATCATGCAAGTACGACAACTGTCTTCTGCTGCGCGGCATACTCTGGCCGCCTGGCATGAGATTCTCCAGCGCAACGCCATGGAAGAACTGGATCCCTTGCTCGCAGATGACATCGTGTTCCGCTCGCCTGTAGCCCACAGGCCCTATCCCGGCAAAGCCGCTATCAAGCTGGTCCTCAAAACGGTCAACACGGTATTTGAGGATTTCACCTATTACCGCAGTTTCGTCAGTGAAGACGGCAGCAGCGTAGTGTTGGAATTCAGCGCCAAGGTCAACGGCAAGCAGCTCAAGGGTATTGATATGCTGCGCTTTGATGCCCAGGGCAAGATCCTTGAGTTCGAGGTCATGGTTCGACCGCTCAGCGGTCTGCAGGCATTGGCTGAGGAGATGGGCAAGCGGATGGCTCCCTATGCAGCAGTGCTGCAGGGTGGGCCTGCCTCGAACGTCTGATTGGCTACACGAACCCTATTTTTCCGGACTTTATCTTCAGGAGCGTTTCCATGGCTTTACCCGCTATTCTCAAGGGCTGTTTGTCCATACCGGTGGTTGCCTCACCGCTGTTCATCATCTCCAATCCAGACTTGGTCATAGCCCAGTGCAAAGCAGGGGTAGTAGGTGCCTTTCCGTCACTGAACGCGCGCCCGATCGAGGTTTTCGAAGAGTGGTTGCAACGCATTACCAGCGAGTTGGCTGAGTACAACGCCCAGCATCCCGAAAAGCCGGCAGCGCCCTTTGCCGTCAACCAGATAGTGCACAAGTCCAATGATCGCCTTGAGCAGGATCTGGAGCTGTGCGTCAAATACAAGGTGCCGATTGTCATTACATCGCTGGGTGCGCGCGAAGACGTGAACGAAGCGGTGCATTCCTATGGTGGCATTGTATTGCATGATGTGATCAACAATTTCTATGCGAAGAAGGCGATTGAGAAAGGTGCCGACGGGCTTATCGCCGTGGCGGCGGGTGCAGGTGGCCATGCAGGCACGCTATCGCCATTTGCGCTGATTCATGAGATCCGCGAGTGGTTCGATGGGCCCTTGCTCCTGTCCGGTGCCATTTCCAACGGTAATGCCATTCTTGCGGCGCAGGCGGCGGGGGCAGATCTGGCTTATATAGGCTCGGCCTTCATTGCGACCCATGAGGCCAATGCCGATGAAGCCTACAAGAGCATGATTGTCGACAGCACCGCGTCGGATATTCTCTACTCCAACCTGTTTACCGGCGTTCACGGTAACTATCTGACCAAGAGCGTCATCAACAGTGGCTTGGATCCGGAGGCTCTTCCCGAGTCCGATCCATCAAAAATGAATTTTGGTTCCGGCGGGAGTAATAAAGCCAAGGCCTGGCGGGATATCTGGGGTGCGGGGCAGGGGGTGGGTGCGGTGAAGCAGGTAGTGTCTGCAGCGGAGCTGATCAAGCGTCTGCAGAGCGAATATCAGGCTGCACGCGAGCGCGTGGCTGCTCTGTAGTCTGTTTCAATAGTGGAGAGCCGGGGTGGGTCCCGGCCCTCCACAGGTCCTAGGCCGGTCACTCCATCAGCGGCAAGGTTTCCTTTGCCCAGGCCAGCCAGTTCTCTTCAGTCATGATGCCCTTGCGCAACACGGCATGACGCAACTTCTGCGTATGGTCCCTATCCGCAACAGAAAAATCACGCTGCTCGATGTCACGGTACATCTGCAGGCGCTGCTGGTGTTGTTCGATCAATCGGCGCAATTCCTCACCCGCACCCAAAGGCCCCATGACCGCTTCGGCGCGCAGCTTGATCAATAGGGCCTGATCGTTACTGCCGGTGCTGCCAGGCTCGGCTACCCAGCGGGCCAGTTCCTGTCGGCCGGCCTCCAGCACGTGGTAAGTCTTCTTCCGGCGCCCGGTGCTGGCCGTGTCATGCTCGACCAGCAGCCAGCCGGCTGACGTCATGCGTCCCAGTTCGCGGTAGATCTGCTGATGGGTTGCCTGCCAGAAATAACCGATCGAGTGATCGAACCGGTTGGCCAGCTCGTAGCCGGAGGAGGGGCGTTCCAGAAGTGAAGTAAGCAGCGCATGTTGAATGGACATGCGCTGATTCTAACCTGCCGCCGGCGGAGCGCAAAGCCGGCGGTCGGAGGCGTTATGCCTGTTCAGGCAGCCTGGGCTTCGGCCTGACGCCGTGCCCGGTTCAGGGCGCTGAACAGAGCGCGGAAGCTGGCTGCGGTCAGGTTCTCATCAATACCGATACCGTGCAGCGGACGCCCATTGTCCAGGCGGATTTCGATATAGGCGGCGGCCTTGGCGTCACTGCCCGAACCGATCGCATGCTCATGGTAATCCATGATCTCCAGGGTTTCCGGCAAGCCGGCGACCAGCGCTTCCAGCGGGCCACGGCCCACGCCGCGCCAGTGTTGGGTGATGCCGGCATTGAGCACCTCGACATCCACCGCGCTGGTGCCATTCTCTTCCTGCAGGCGATGACGGATCAGGGCGTATGGGCTGGTGGCCTGCAGGTACTCGCGGTCGAGCAACTGATGGATCTGGCTGGCGGTCATTTCCAGGCCCAGACGGTCGGTCTCACCCTGTACCACCTGGCTGAACTCGATCTGCAGACGGCGCGGCAGGCTGATGCCGTATTCCTGCTCCAGCAGGTAGCTGATGCCACCCTTGCCGGATTGGCTATTGACCCGAATCACTGCCTCGTAGCTGCGACCGATGTCCGCTGGGTCGATGGGCAGATAAGGTACTTCCCAGACGCCGTTTCGGTCCTGCTGGGTAAAGCCCTTGCGAATTGCATCCTGGTGCGAGCCGGAGAAGGCGGTATGTACCAGATCACCGGCATAGGGGTGGCGCGGGTGTACCGGCAGCTGGTTGCAATCCTCGACTACCTTGCGCACGGCATCGATGTCCGAGAAGTCCAGCTGTGGATCCACGCCCTGGGTGTAGAGGTTCAGTGCCAGGGTGACCAGGCAGACGTTGCCGGTGCGCTCGCCATTGCCGAACAGGCAGCCTTCAACACGATCGGCACCGGCCATTACCGCCAGCTCCGAGGCGGCTACGCCGGTGCCGCGGTCGTTATGGGTATGCACACTGATCAATACACTGTCACGCCGATCGATATGCCGACCGAACCACTCGATCTGGTCGGCATAGTTGTTCGGCGTGGCGCACTCGATGGTGGCTGGCAGGTTGAGGATCAGCTTGTTGTCCGGGGTCGGCTCGAACACGCCGATCACCGCGTTGCACACGTCCACGGCAAAGTCGGTCTCGGTCGAGCTGAACACTTCAGGGGAGTACTCGAAGCGCCACTGGGTTTCCGGGGTGGCCTCGGCCAGCCGGCGGATGGTCTTGCCCGCCGCCACGGCAATGGCTTTCACCCCGGCCTGGTCCTGATCGAAGACGATCCGGCGGAAGGCCGGCGCGCAGGCATTGTAGTAATGCACGATGGCCTGTTTCGCGCCTTTGATAGACTCGAAAGTGCGCTCGATCAGATCATCGCGGGCCTGGGTCAGCACCTGGATGGTGACGTCATCGGGAATATGGCCGCCTTCGATCAGCTCGCGGACGAAGTCGAAATCGGTCTGCGAAGCAGAAGGAAAGCCGACTTCGATTTCCTTGAGGCCCACGGCAACCAGGCACTTGAAGAAACGCATTTTCTTTTCCGCATCCATCGGCTCGATCAGCGACTGGTTGCCGTCGCGGAGGTCGGTGGACAGCCAGATCGGTGCGCGGTCGATGATCTTGTCCGGCCAGGTGCGGTCGGGCAGGGCGATCGAAGTGAAAGGACGGTACTTGCTGGACGGGTTGGTGAGCATGGTCATGGCGAAAATCCTGTTCTGTATTCTGGGTGGCCTTGTGGGCCGGGAATATCGGGCAGACGAAAGAAGGGCGTCAGTGACGCAGTCGCTGGCTTACCAGGCAGAGACAGGCATGCTGTCGGAGGGTGATCTGTGTTTGAAGTGTTTTCATGCTTCAACTTTAGATATTTCGCGCTTAATGCGCAATATGTCTTATGGAAAAGCAATATATGTTCGTAAGGTTGGGGCTGATTGGTGTTTTATTGCCAAGTAAGGCGGTTTTTCCAAGGTTGACAGCAGAATGCGGCGCGCCCGAGCAGGCGCGCCGATGAAGATTAGCCCAGTGAGCTGACGCCAGGCTCTGATTTGGCCTGGCCTGGCAGGTTCATCTGCCGCAGGTCATTGCCGCTTGGGTGCTGGAATACACGCAGTCCGAATTCCGGCAGGATCGCCAGCAAGTGGTCGAAGATATCCCCCTGGATGCCTTCATATTCGACCCAAGCCACGGTATTGGTGAAACAGTACAGCTCCATTGGCAGGCCATCGGCGGTTGGGTTGAGTTGGCGGACCATCAGCGTCATCTGTTGATGAATGCCTGGATGGCTGCGCAGATAACGATCCACATAGGCACGGAATGTACCGATATTGGTGATCCTGCGGGTATTCACCGGCTCCTGGCCCTGTTGCTTTAGCTGCTTGTTCCACTTGTCAATATCTGTCTGCTTTTCCTTCAGGTAGTCATCCAGCAAGCGGAAACGGTGCAAGTGCTGGCATTCTTCATCGTCGAGAAAATGCACGCTCTGCTGATCCAGCATGATGCTGCGCTTGATTCGCCGGCCCCCGGACTCCTGCATGCCACGCCAGTTCTTGAACGGATCACTGATCAGGCGCTTGGTGGGGATGGTGGTGATGGTCTTGTCCCAGTTCTGTACCTTGACGGTGTGCAGCGAGATATCGATGACATCACCATCTGCGCTCAAGGCGGGCATCTCCACCCAGTCGCCAACGCGGACGATATCGTTGGAGTTGATCTGCACGCTGGCTACCAGTGACAGTAAGGTGTCCTGGAAGATCAACATCAGTACCGCAGCCATGGCACCCAGACCGGATAGCAGGATCAGCGGTGAACGGTCGATCAGGGTGGCAATGATGAGAATCGCGGCTATCGAATAAATAACGATATTCGCCAGCTGGATGTAGCCTTTGATCGGCTTGTGGCGAGCCTTGGGGCGTCGCTCATAAACGCTGTTGGCCAGCATCAGGGCATGGGTGATGGCCAGCGCGACAGTGAGGATGATAAAAGCGCCGCAGACGTTGCGTACTATGATGATGACGGTTTCTGGCAGGCCCGGGATCAGCCCGATACCGCCGGACAGAATCAGCGCCGGGACGATATTGGCCAAGCGAGAGATGACTTTTGAGTCATGCAGCAGTTGACCTTTGCCGACGGAAGTAGCTTGCAGGAGGCGAACGAGACCACGCACCAGAAGGCGTTTGACGACCCAGTTAGCAAGCCAGGCGCCGATGACCAGCAGGCAGAGCGCGATGAGAGTGTGCAGCTGGGGATAATTCTCCAGCCAATTGATGACGTCGTTGTATTGCGCTTCCATGACTATCCAGAATGGTTGGTGAATGGCGGCGCCCCAGGCGGGGCGCGGGCCCATCCTAACAAAGAGCGGTGGGCATTTCAGTTACGGTGTTCGTGATCCGTTGCGTGATGAAACGACAGCAGAGCCTAGTCCAGCAACGGCAATGTATGGGGCTGCTCTGACTCCACCCGCAGTGTCAGCTGTCCTTCAGCGAGGTGCGCTTGCAGTTGCTGACCGGGTTGGGTGTCTTGCTGGCTGCGAATGGCCTTGCCCTGCTGGTCCAGCAGAATGCTATAGCCGCGCCCCAGCGTGGCCAGCGGGCTGATCAGGTGCAGACCCTGCGCGGCGCTCTCTAGGCGCTGTCGGCGCTGTTGCACTTGCAGGTTCATCGCGCGGGGCAGGCGTTGGCGTAGCTGTTCGAGGCGTTCGTGGAGCACGCGTAACAGACGCTCTGGATGTTGATGCTGGAGCCGTCCCCGCAAATTGATCAACTGCTGCTGACGCTGTTCCAGCCGATGTCGCCACGCGCGCTGCAGACGCATGTCCAGCTCATCCAGATGCTGGCTCTGTTGCGCCAGGCGTTCACCTGGATGGCGTAACCGGCGGCGCAGGTTGTCCAGGCGCAGGTTTTCGCGAGCCAGACGTACTTTCATGCACTGTTGCAGTTGCCGGTGGCTGCGCTGCAGCTGGGCCAGCATCGCCTGAGTGTCCGGACTCAGCAGCTCAGCTGCTGCCGAGGGCGTGGGCGCCCGCAGATCGGCAACGAAGTCACTGATCGAGACATCCGTCTCGTGACCTACAGCGCTGATGATGGGTGTCTGGCAGGCGGCGATTGCGCGGGCGACCATCTCCTCGTTGAAAGGCCAGAGGTCTTCCAGGGAGCCGCCGCCGCGCGCCAGAATCAATGCGTCAAAGCCCGCGCGGTCAGCGCGCTCCAATGCTCGCACAATTTGCGGTGCCGCCTCGCGGCCCTGCACGGCGGTCGGACTGATGACCAGCTCGATGAAGGGCGCGCGACGGCCGAATACGCTGATGATGTCCCTTACTGCAGCGCCGCTGGGTGAGGTGATCACACCGATACGGGTTGCGTGCGAAGGCAAGGGGCGCTTACGTTCCGCTGCAAAGAGTCCTTCGCCCTGCAGTTTCGCCTTGAGAGCTTCAAAAGCCTGGCGCAGAGCACCATCACCGGCCGGCTCAAGGCTGTCGATGATCATCTGATAATCGCCGCGGCCTTCGTAGAGGCTCACCCGACCCCGTGCCTGCACCAGCAAGCCGTCGCGCAGATCGAGTCTGATGCGGGCTGCATTCTGCCGGAACAGCGCGCAGCGCACCTGGGCCCCGCTGTCCTTTAGCGTGAAGTACAAGTGACCGGAGGAGGGGCGTGCCAGGTTGGACAGCTCGCCCTCCACCCACACCCGCGGGAAGACTTCCTCCAGCAGGCTGCGTGCCCGTGCGTTAAGCTGACTGACAGTGAGCACATCGCGTTCTGTGCTTAAACGTTGAAAAATAGCGTCATCATTGTTCATGCGCGCATCTTACCAGTTCATGACCGGCAGAATAATTCCTTGGCTCTTCGATGATTCCAATTGAGTACTGCTGGCGGCATGGGTATAATGACGCGCTTCCATTTTTCCCGCTCGGGAGCTCCCGCTATGCTGCGTATTCGCCAAGAAGCCCTTACTTTTGATGACATCCTTCTGGTGCCCGGTTATTCCGAGGTGCTGCCCAAGGATGTCTGTCTCAACACGCGTCTGACCCGTGGGATCGAGCTGAGCATGCCGCTGGTGTCAGCCGCCATGGATACCGTGACCGAAGCCCGCCTGGCCATTTCCATGGCGCAGGAAGGTGGCATCGGCATCATCCACAAGAACATGACCATCGAACAACAGGCCAATGAAGTTCGCAAGGTCAAGAAGTTCGAGGCGGGTGTGGTCAAGGACCCGATCACCATCGAGGCTGATGCCTCGGTTGCCGAACTGTTCGACCTGACTCACCAGAACAACATTTCCGGTGTGCCAGTGCTGTATAACGGCGATCTCGTGGGTATTGTCACCTCACGGGATATCCGCTTTGAAACCCGTCTGGACGCCCGTGTACGTGATGTCATGACCCCCAAGGAACGTCTGGTGACGGTCAAGGAAGGCTCCTCTACCGGCGAAGTGCGCAAGTTGTTGCACAAGCACCGCATCGAGCGGGTACTGGTGGTGGACGATGCCTTCCGCCTGAAGGGCATGATGACCGTCAATGACATCGAAAAGGCCAAGGCCTATCCGCTGTCCAGCAAGGACGAGCATGGCCGTCTGCGCGTGGGCGCTGCCGTGGGCACCGGTGCCGAAACCGAAGAGCGGGTTACCGCACTGGTCAAGGCCGGCGTGGACGTGATCATCGTCGATACTGCCCATGGTCACTCCAAAGGCGTGGTTGATCGGGTACGCTGGGTCAAGGACACCTACCCGCACATTCAGGTGGTCGGCGGCAATATTGCCACTGGCGCAGCAGCGCTGGCGTTGGTGGCTGCCGGTGCTGATGCGGTCAAGGTGGGTATTGGCCCCGGCTCCATTTGCACTACGCGTATTGTTGCCGGTGTCGGTGTGCCGCAGATGTCCGCGATTGCCGACGTGGCCGCGGCGTTGAAAGATACTGGCGTACCGCTGATCGCGGATGGCGGCATTCGTTTCTCCGGTGATCTGGCCAAGGCTATTGCCGCTGGCGCTTCGGTCGTGATGATGGGCTCGATGTTTGCCGGCACCGAAGAGGCACCGGGTGAAATCGAGCTGTTCCAGGGCCGCTCCTACAAGGCCTACCGTGGTATGGGCTCACTGGGTGCCATGGCCAACGCCGGTGGTGGTTCAGCTGACCGCTACTTCCAGGACACATCCAGCGGTGCCGAGAAGCTGGTACCCGAAGGTATCGAAGGCCGCGTACCTTACAAGGGCGCTCTGGCAGCGATCATTCATCAGTTGATGGGAGGTCTGCGCGCAGCCATGGGGTATACCGGTTGCGCTGATATCGATGAAATGCGCACTAAGCCGGAGTTTGTACGTATTACCGGTGCCGGCATGAGTGAATCCCACGTGCATGACGTGCAGATCACCAAAGAGGCGCCGAACTACCGGGTCAGCTGATCCGGTTCAGCCATAAGCCATATGCTGCAGGCGGCGCCCCATCCAGCGCCGCTTGCGGCTTGCAGCTCCCACTATTACTGAGAACACACCATGTCCCATGACATTCACGCTCACCGCATCCTGATCCTGGATTTCGGTTCCCAGTACACCCAACTGATTGCACGGCGGGTACGTGAGATCGGCGTCTACTGCGAAATTCACGCATGGGACATGGAGCCGGAGGCGATCCGCAATTTTGCGCCCAAGGGTATTATTCTGGCCGGCGGCCCGGAGTCGGTAACCGAGCACGGCAGTCCGCGTGCGCCGGAACTGGTATTCGAACTGGGCGTCCCGGTACTGGGTGTTTGCTACGGCATGCAGACCATGGCCGCCCAGCTGGGGGGTAAGGTGCAGGGCAGCGAAGAGCGCGAGTTCGGGTATGCCTGCGTTGACCTGGTCGGCAAAAGCAGCTTCCTGGACGGTATCGAGGATACTGTGGCGGATGACGGCGTAATGGCCCTGGACGTGTGGATGAGCCACGGCGATAAGGTTATCGAGCTGCCGACAGGCTTCCAGGTGCTGGCCAGCACTCCGAGCTGTGCGATCGCCGCCATGGGTGATGAAGCACGCGGCTTCTATGGGGTCCAGTTCCACCCGGAAGTAACCCACACCAAGCAGGGCCAGCGGATTCTGTCGCGCTTCATTCTTGAGCTGTGCGGCTGCGAGGCGCTGTGGACTCCCGCAAAAATCGTTGAAGATGCCATCGCCACTGTGCGTGCACAGGTCGGTGATGCCAAGGTGTTGCTGGGCTTGTCCGGCGGTGTCGACTCTTCGGTGGTCGCTGCGCTGCTGCACCGTGCCATCGGTGACCAGCTGACCTGCGTATTCGTCGATAATGGCCTGCTGCGCCTGCACGAAGGGGAGCAGGTCATGGCCATGTTCGCCGAGAACATGGGCGTCAAGGTGATCCGCGCTGACGCTCAGGAGAAGTTCCTCTCGCGTTTGCTCGGTGTCACTGACCCCGAAGCCAAGCGCAAGGTCATCGGTCGCACCTTCATCGAAGTCTTCGATGAGGAAGCCACCAAGCTGCAGGACGTCAAATTCCTTGCCCAGGGCACTATCTACCCCGACGTGATCGAGTCTGCCGGCACCAAGAACGGCAAGGCGCACGTGATCAAGTCGCACCACAACGTGGGCGGCCTGCCGGAAGACATGGCCTTCGAGCTGGTCGAGCCGCTGCGTGAACTGTTCAAGGACGAAGTGCGCAAGATCGGTCTGGAACTGGGGCTGCCCTACGACATGGTCTATCGTCATCCCTTCCCCGGCCCGGGCCTGGGTGTGCGTATCCTCGCCGAAGTACGCAAGGAGTACGCCGACATCCTGCGCCGCGCTGACCATATTTTCATCGAAGAGCTGCGCAAGGCTGATCTGTACCACAAGACCAGCCAGGCCTTTGCCGTCTTCCTGCCGATCAAGTCTGTTGGCGTGGTCGGCGATGCCCGCCGTTACGAATGGGTCATCGCCCTGCGCGCCGTGGAAACCATCGACTTCATGACCGCCCGCTGGGCGCACCTGCCCTACGAGTTCCTGGAGAAGGTCTCCAACCGGATCATCAATGAAATAAGTGGTGTTTCACGGGTGACCTACGATATCTCCAGCAAGCCGCCGGCGACGATTGAGTGGGAGTGAGTTGCAGCAGAGGGGCGCTCTGGTGCCCCGTCTTTGCCCCCGAAGGGGATATTGGAACTACCAGCGAGTAAACCGATGAACACCAGCGAAAAGATCTATTCCGGCAAGACCAAGGACCTGTACGCCCTGCCGAGTGACAACATCCTCCTCGTCTTCAAGGACGACGTCACCGGTGGTGAAGATGGCGTCATCGACCCGGGTGCCAACACCGTCATCGGCCAGGTCGAAGGCAAGGGCCGAAAGTCCCTCGCCATGACCGACCATTTCTTCAAGTGCCTTCACGCCGCCGGCATCCCCACCCACCTGGTGCGTCTCGACCTCGAACAGGCCAGCATGGAAGTTCGTCGCGCCGAGCCCCTGGGCAAGGATATCAGCGGCAAGGGCGGCCTCGAGTTCATCTGCCGCACCCGGCCCTGGGGCAGCTTCCAGCGTCGTTACCAGAACTACATCGGCGACACCGCGAGTACGTTCGACTACCTCGTCGAGATCACCATCAAGGACGACGAACGCGGTGATCCCCTTATCAACGACGACACCATCGTTGCCCTCGGCCTGCTTACCCAGCAGCACCTTGAGCAGGCCAAGGACCTCACCCGCCGGGTGTGTCGCATCGTCGAAGCCGACCTGCGTGACAAGGGCCTCATCCTGATCGACATGAAGATCGAAATCGGCTTTGTCGACGGCGAGGTCGTGGTCATCGACGAGGTCTCGGCGGATGCGATGCGGGTCATGGACGGCGAAGGCAAGGTGCTGGAACACGGTACGCTGTACGAACAGTTGATCCGCTAGGGTGCTGGGGCACAGCTGACAGCATCAACCCCATGAAGCCCGCAGTTCATAACTGCGGGCTTTTTTGTGGACTTTGAAAATACGGCATTCCCGAATGCTGTTATGCGCGCCTCAGCGTTCAAGCGCCGAGATGAGTTGAGCCAAACTGCTGGCGAGGGTTTCAGTCTCAGCCGCTGAGAAGGAGACTCCTTCCCGGAAAGTTTCAGCAATCTGGCGTGCGGGCGCGCGTAGCGCGTGCCCGTGCGTCGTGAGGGAGATCAACACCCGTCGCTCATCGGCGTCATCACGTCGCCGCACCACAAATCCGTTAGTTTCCAAACGTTTGAGAAGCGGTGTCAGTGTGCCGCTGTCCAGGTGGAGGCGTTCACCGATAGCGCTAACGGTTTGAGGTTCGGATTCCCACAGCACCAGCATCACCAAATACTGCGGGAACGTGAGCCCGAGCTCTGCCAGCAACGGCCGGTATTGACGGATGACGAGGTTGGATGCCGCATAGAGACTGAAACACACTTGTTGGTCGAGCGACATGAGTTCGTCATATGTCGGAGGTGCTTTACTCTTTGGCATCTGATTTTTTGTCTCGAAAAGTTGCTGCAACTATTGCGTCAGGTCGATCACGACCTTACCGAAATGCGCGCCTGACTCAAGGTAACGGTAGGCTTCTTTTGCCTTGGCAAATGGGAACACGCGGTCAATCACCGGCGCTATGCCAGCGCCAGCAGCAAGTGTGGCTGCTTGCTCAAGCATCGCCCGACTACCGACGTAGATGCCGATCAGTCGCTTGGCACCGATGGCAAGGGTGCTCGGGTTGACCCCACCACCAAAACCACTGACACCGCCGATGGTAGCAATGGTGCCGCCCACGGCTGTAGCAGTAACAGAGCGAGTGATGGTTCCTTCCCCACCGACTTCCAGCACTGCATCGACCCCCTTGCCGTCGGTCATGCGCAGTACTTCGTCCTGCCACTCCGGGTTTGCACGGTAATTGATTGTCTCGTCGGCACCAAGGCCGCGAGCGCGCTTCAATTTTTCATCGCTGGATGATGTGATGATCGCTCGCAGGCCCGCCGCCTTTGCCATTTGCAGGCCCAGGATCGAAACGCCGCCAGTGCCAAGCAGGAGAACGGTGTCGCCCGGCTTTACGTCAGATGACTCGAAGATGCCATTCCACGCTGTGACGCCTGCACACGGAAGCGTGGATGCCGCCACGTAGCTCAATTGCTCAGGGATTTTCACAAGCGTGTCTTCATGCAGTACGACTGCCTCGGCAAGCATTCCATCGGTATCACCGCCGAGTGCGCTGCGGACCTTGGCTTGGTCGGCCTGGCCTTCGAGCCAGTGCGGGAAGAAGGAGGCTGCGACCCGATCACCAGGTTGAACACGGGTGACCATGGAGCCGACAGCAACCACGTCTCCGGCACCGTCGGAGCAGGGAATGATCGGAATATCTATTTTTACAGGGTACGCACCATTGGCAACCATGAGATCGCGGTAGTTCAACGCCACGGCTCTCACCTCGATCCGTACTTCGTATGGGGCGAGAGGGCGCTCGACAAGGCTCTCCAGCTGCAGACCATCAATAGTCCCACCGTGCGGGATACGATACGCTTTCATGATTGCTCCTAAAAATTAGCAGTTAGCGTGTGGCCCCCAGTGGGGCTCCAGATAGTTATTGTACGCAATTTAATTGCATGCAACTGAATTCGCTTGTTTCGATGTTGGAGTTGCCGACTTGATATACCCCGTCTTCAAGGACGACGTCACCTGCGAGGACGTAGTCATCGACGAGGTCTCGGCGGATGCGCTGCGGGTCATGGACGAAGAGGGCAGGGTGCTGGATCACGGGACACTGTACGAGCAGCTGACCGCACCAACCCCACAGTTCATAACTGCGGGCTTTTTTGTGCGACGCGCTTGCACTGTACGAGATACTCGATACGATCAAACGTTAGCTGACAGGAGTGATCTGTAATGACCGCACTTTCCATCCTTGAACTGGTTCGCGTCACGGAGGATACCGACGCCGGGGCTGCTCTCCATAATGCGCGCGATCTGGCTGCCCATGCCGAACGCTGGGACTACGAGCGCATCTGGGTGGCCGAACATCACAACATGGAAGGCATTGCCAGTGCCGCGACGTCCATCGTGATTGCCCACATCGCCGGGGGGACGAAGACGATCCGGGTCGGTGCCGGCGGCATCATGCTGCCCAACCATGCGCCCTACATCATCGCCGAGCAGTTCGGCACCCTGGAGCGGCTGTATCCCGGGCGCATCGATCTTGGGCTCGGGCGTGCACCGGGTACCGATCAGGTAGCCGTGCGGGCCATGCGGCGTGCGCCCAACGCGTCGGACCATTTCCCACAGGATGTACTGGAACTCCAGGCATTTCTCGGCCCGGCTACGCCCGATCAGCGTATCCTGGCCGTGCCGGCTACCGGTACTAACGTGCCCCTGTGGATACTGGGGTCCAGCAGCTTCGGGGCGACGTTGGCGGCTGAACTCGGGCTGCCTTATGCCTTCGCTTCGCATTTTGCGCCGGATATGCTGATACCGGCCCTCGAGATCTACCGCAGTCGCTTCAAACCCTCCAGGCAGCTGGCCGAGCCCTATGCGGTTGCCGGCATCAACGTCATCGCCGCCGATACCGATGCTCAGGCAAGGCGGCTGGCCACCACCCAGCAGATGTCCTTTGCCGACCTGGTCAGCGGACGGCGCGGGCTGAGCAGGCCGCCGATCGACGATATCGAGACCTATTGGGCAGGACGTGAAAAGGTCCAGGCCCTGCACATGCTGGAGCGTTCCGTTGTTGGCTCTGTCGCAACGGTGCGTGCAGGGTTGCAGGCGTTCATTGCCGAGACCGGGGTCGACGAGGTGATGATCGTCTCCGATATCTACGAGCATCAGGCGCGATTGCGTTCGGTGGAACTCATCGCGGAAGCGATGAAGCCCGCGTAGCGCGATAGGCGACATCTCACGGAGAACGGAAGGTTGAAGCGGGGGCATGTCGGGCGGGCCCCTCTTGCCGCTGCTGTCTAATATCCTGCTCGACGAGCCTGGTGGGTCACACGCTTCGCTGTGCCCTATGGCGTCAATGGAAGAAGCCCTCGACGAGGGCGCGCAACCTGATGCGCAGGTATCAGGGACCCATCATGGGCAATTATTGCCGCTACACTGACCATTATGCTGTCGGCCTGCATCAGGCCGACAGCAGCTATGTGGGAGGTGAAGGTGATGAAGATAGATCTCCACGATCGGCGGGTTCTTGTGACAGGCGCGAGTGCGGGGCTCGGGCGTGCGATGTGCCTGGCTTTCGCGGCGTGTGGCGCGCAGGTCGCAATAAATTATCGCGGTGACGAGGAGGATGCCAACGCGCTCGTCAACAGGATTCGGGGTGACGGGGGCAAGGCAATCGCCCTGCAGGCCGACGTCTCCAATCCGGCGGCCGTGGAGGCCATGTTCGATCAGACGGATGCCGTCTGGGGCGGGATCGATATCCTGGTCAACAATGCCGGTATTGATGGTGCACGTGCTCCGGCGTGGGAGGGGCAAGTGGCGGGATGGAAAGAGGTTGTTGATATCAACCTGACCGGCGCCTACCTCTGTGCGCGCCAGGCTTTGCAGCGGATGATCGCTCTGCGCCGTGGCGTGGTGCTTAATATTACCAGCGTACATGAACGCATCCCGTGGGGCGGCTACAGCGCCTATGCGGCCAGCAAGGCAGGCTTGTCGATGATGGCCAAAACCATGGCGCTCGAGGCTGCGCCATACGGGGTACGTATCCTCTGCATCGCTCCGGGCGCAATCCAGACGCCGATCAACGAGGCGGTCTGGAGCGATCCTCAGGGTTGTGAGGACCTGCTCCAGAAAATCCCCATGGGACGTATTGGTCAGCCCGAAGACGTGGCGGGCGTCGCCGTGTTTCTTGCATCCGACTTGGCCGCCTATATGACCGGCACCACCATCTACGTGGACGGGGGGATGACCGACTATCCCGCTTTTGCCCATGGCGGCTAAGGAGCCGTGTCCTGATGTCATCGGAGGCACTTGCCACCGGAACATCGAGGACTACGGCATCATCGGCAATATGCTGACCGCGGCGCTGGTTGGCAAAGACGGCTCGATCGATTGGCTGTGCCTGCCGCGTTTCGATTCTCCTGCCGCCTTTGCCGCCCTGCTTGGCACAGCTGACAATGGACGATGGAAGATCGCGCCGCGCGACGAAAGCATCAGGAGCTCCCGGCGGTACCTTGACGACACCGCGGTCCTGGAGACACGATTCGAGACCGCTACCGGGGTCGTCACGATAACTGATTTCATGCCGCGGTCGGCGGAGACGGGGAAAACCAATCTGGTTCGCATCATCCACGGTGAGGCCGGTCATATCGAGATGGAGATGGAGCTGGTTCTGCGCTTTTCCTATGGCCAGGCCGTGCCGTGGGTGCAGCGCCGAGACTATGGATTGAGTGCTGTCGCCGGCCCCGATACCGTGCACTTGCATACCAGGCTGCCGCTGAAGGGAGAAGGTATGACAACCCGCTCCCGTTTCACTATTCACGAAGGCGAACGTATCTCCGTGACGCTCTCATACCATGCCTCCACGCTCACCCCGAGCTTTGTTCCCGACAGTCAGGAGAGCTTGCAGCAGACTATCAACTGGTGGCGCGAATGGACCAAGCGAGGACGATGCCCGGACGGACCGGAGTATTGGCAGCAGGCTTTAGGGCGCTCGTTGATCACTCTGAAATTGCTGACGTTTGAACCCACGGGCGCCATCATCGCTGCCCCCACGACATCGCTGCCCGAACGGATCGGTGGGCAGCGAAACTGGGACTATCGGTACTGTTGGCTGAGAGATTCCGCGCTCACGCTGCTGGCGCTGCTTCAGACCGGGTATCGCGAGGAGGCGGAAGCCTGGCGGCAATGGCTGCTCCGCGCTGTCGCCGGTGACCCCGACCAGTTGCAGATCATGTACGGCATTGCCGGTGAGCGATGGCTGCCCGAACTGGAGGTGCCGTGGCTGCCGGGGTTCGAGCAGAGCAAACCGGTGCGCATCGGCAATGCGGCGGCGAGCCAGATGCAGCTTGATGTCTATGGTGAGCTGTTCGACACCTTGCACGGGGCGCGTTTGGCTGAGCTGCAGCAACATGACGAAGCCTGGTCACTGCAGAAGGTCTTGCTCACCACCCTGGCGAAGAAATGGCAGACGCCCGATCGGGGAATCTGGGAAGTTCGTGGCCCGGCACGGGCGTTCACCCATTCGCGGATGATGGTCTGGGTGGCGTTTGACCGAGCGATTGCAGCCGCGGAACGGTTTCAACTTGAATGTCCGATTGATGAATGGAAGCAGCTGCGCACCACGATTCACGACGATATCTGCGAGAACGCCTTCGACCGGCAGAAAAACAGCTTCGTCCAGTACTATGGCGGCAAGACACTTGATGCCAGTCTGTTGCTGATGCCGCAGACCGGTTTTCTGCCACCGGATGATCCACGGGTACTGGGCACCATTGCTGCCATCGAGGATGAGCTGTTGCAGGATGGCCTGGTGCTGCGTTACTCCACCGAGGATACCGAGGATGGGATGGACGGCGTTGAAGGGGCGTTTCTCGTTTGCAGCTTCTGGCTTGCCGATGCTTATGTGCTGTGCGGCCAGCGCGACAAGGCGGTAGACATCTTCGAACGGCTGCTGGCGTTGCGTAACGATCTGGGGCTGTTATCGGAGGAATATGACACCCTCGCAGGGCGGATGCTGGGCAACTTCCCCCAGGCGTTTTCGCATATCGGATTGATCAATACCGCACATAACCTGTTGAGGGTTGATGGTCCTGCTCGGGAGCGTGCGCAACGTCGTGGGTGAACCTGTACCGAGCGGCCATGCGGAATGTCAGGCTGGCCGGCGGCAGGGCAAGCGGGGTAATCTGCTGCTGCCTTTTCGAAATGGACGCCCTATGAGCCAACTCCTTGCCTCCTTATGGCCGCTTTTTGCTTTGATCCTCGCTGGTCATGTGTTGCGTCGCTGGAGCTTTCCCAGTATTGAATTCTGGCCGGGTGCGGAGCGGCTGAACTATTTCACTCTTTTTCCGGCGTTGCTGTTCACCAGTCTGGCCAATGCGCCGCTGGACAGTGCGGCCTTGCCCCGAGTGATGCTTGTGCTGGGCCTGGTGTATACCGCAGCATGGCTGCTGCTGTTGGTGCTGCGGCGACTGCGCGGCTGGCCGGCGTCACGTTTCGGTGTGCTGGTGCAGGGCAGTCTGAGATTCAATACCTATATCGGGCTGGCCACCGTGGCAGCGATCTTCGGTAGTGAAGGATTGGCACTGTTTGCCGTGCTGCTGGCCCTCAGTGTACCCCTGGTAAATATCCTGTCGGTGCACGCACTCACGGCTCAGGGCGCGGTATCGGTCCGTTCCTGGCTGGTTGCCCTGTTGAAAAATCCGCTGATCCTTGCCTGTTTGCTGGGTGGTGCCTTCAACCTGGCGGGCGGCAGTCTGGGTGGCGGTCTGGACAGCTTGCTCGGCTTGCTCGCTGCGGCCAGTCTGCCCTTGGGTCTGTTATGCGTGGGTGCGGCGCTGGAGCCACGGAATCTGTTGGGTGAAACCGGTACCTTGCTGGTCAACAGTCTGGTGCGCCTGCTGGTGGTACCTGCCTGTGCCTGGTTACTGATCAGCTTGCTGGGAATGCCCGCGATGGAAGCCGCCATTCTGGTACTGTTCTTCGCCTTGCCCTGCGCGCCGACGGCCTATGTGTTGACCCGCCAGTTAGGTGGAGACGGGCAGCTGATGGCGGGCATCATCACTTTGCAGACGTTGCTGGCGATGGTGTTCTTGCCTGTCTGGCTTTATCTGCTGCTGTGAACCTGTCCTTGCTGCCGGCCAATTCCGGCCCAGCTATTGCCGGTTGGCTGAGCGAATCCATTGGGGGTTTAACGCCGCGTTCGGCTTTACCTTGGTGGGGCCGACGGCGGGGTTTGGCTTGACCCTGCTGATCAGGCGTTTTCCTGCGTGGCCAGCGGTGGGCGAGCCGGTGGTGATTCCGGCTCAGCCCTCAGCCGACTCTGTATCCAGATGATCAGTTTCTCGACATCGCTGCCAGCTGCGGTACCGCCCAATCCAGTAGCTGTGTCGCCAGCTCTGCGCTGGCTTGCTCATAGCCCTCGGTCACCTGCTGGATGCTGGTGCTGCTGATCGGTTGTCGCACGATAAAATGGTGGCTGACATAGACGCGGCGGCTTTCGGGATTGATCAGGCGGGCCTGTAACTCGATCAGGATATGGGGTTCGTTGCTGTCGACCACCTGAAAGCGTCGCAGGTCGCTGCCCAGGTGCACGTCGGCATATAGCGCGTTCTCATCAGTGGTAACCGTGCTCATTGCGCCCTGGCGCTGGAACGCGAGCGCCAGATATTCCCGCAGTAACGTCGGTGTAGGGTCGCTCCAGCGCACGCCCTTGTAACTGAGCAGTTGGTTAGCCTCCGTCTGTACCATGAGCCGCGGGCCGCTGTAGGCATAGCCGGCTTGCGGCGTATCGACCCGTAGTGATACTGACGGCGGCTGCTCGATGCGGGTACTGGTTGGTCGCGTCGGTTGCGGAAATTGATAGACCGCCAGCGCCTCTGATTCGGGAATCAGCGTACATGCACTCAAGGTGAGCAGGCCGGCGAGCATGCTGCTGGCCAGAATCAATCGGGTCATGGCTCATACTCCTCGAAGGTATCGCGGCCCAGCAGGAAACGCGCGGGATTGTCTTCCAGCCGGCGGGTGATCGAGCGCAGAGCACCCAGGCTGCCGCGCAGCTCATTGATGGCGGGCTCCAGTTGGCCGAGTCCCTGCATGCCATTGGTAAAGGCTTCACTGTTGTCCTGCAGCATGTTTTCCAGCGTCTCGCTGGCGCGGGCGATGGACTCCAATGTCTGTTCGGCGCTGTTCAAGGTCTGACTGCCCTGATCATTGACCAGAGTATTGATGTTACCCATCAGCTCGCTGGCCTGCTGACTGGCGAGGGTCAATTCGCCGACCAGCGCCTTCACATCATCGCCCTGGCTCGACAGGCTGCCGGCGGCGAGCTCGATGGACTCCAGTGTGCTGGCAATACGTTCGGCGTTTTCATCCGACAGCATATTGCGTGCGCTGATCACCAGTTGATTGATGTTGGTCATCAGGTCTTCGCCGTTGGCCAGCAGGCTGGAGATGGGGGAGGGTACCGAATAGATGCGCGGCTCTTCTCCTTCACTGCTTTCCAGACGCGGGCTTTGCGGGTCGCCGGGTACCAATTCGATGACCGAGTTGCCGGTGATGCCGGTAAAGGTCAATCTGGCCTTGGTGTCCTGGGTTACCGGTGCGCTATCGCTCAGGCGGATGCGGGCCAGAACCTGACGGGGGTCTGACGGATCGAGCGTCAGTTCGGTGATATCGCCCACGGGTATGCCGCTGTATTGCACCGCACTGCCGCGCGACAGGCCGGTCACCGCTTCGCGGAACACCACGGTGTAGTTTCGGTAATCCTTGCTGGTGTTGGCGTTGCTGATCCAGATGGCAAAGAAGATCGCACTGGCCCCAGCCAGCAGCGTAAACAGTCCAATGATAACGTGATGGGCGCGTGTTTCCATTAGCGGTTCAACTCCGGCTGATCGCTGTGTGAGGTGGCGGCAGTCGCTGCGGCACGTCCTCGTGGGCCGTGGAAATACTCCTGAATCCAGTCGTTATCCGCGGCGGCGACGCGCTCGAGGCTATCGGCAACCAGTACGCGCTTTTCGGCCAGCACGGCAACCCGGTCGCAGATGGCATACAGCGTGTCCAGGTCGTGGGTGACAAGGAACACGCTCAGTCCGAGTGCGTCACGCAGGGCCAGAATCAGTTGATCGAAGGCGGCAGCGCCGATCGGGTCGAGACCGGCGGTGGGTTCATCCAGAAACAGGATGTCCGGATCCAGCGCCAGAGCACGGGCCAGCGCTGCGCGCTTGACCATGCCGCCGGACAGCTCGGAGGGAAACTTGTCGCCCGCACCACGTGGCAGACCGGACAAGGCCAGCTTCATGCATGCCAGATGTTCGGCATCGTCACGATTCAGTCCGGCATGTTCGATCAATGGCAGGGCGACGTTCTCGGTTACGGTCAGCGAGGAAAACAGTGCGCCGCGCTGAAACAGGACGCCAAAACGCCGTTCGACCTGCGAGCGATGCTGTTCATCCAGTTGCTGCAGATCCTCACCAAATACGCGCACACTGCCGGCATTTGGCCGGCGCAAGCCGACGATGGAACGCAGCAAGACCGACTTGCCGGTGCCCGAACCGCCGACCACGCCGAGAATCTCGCCGGGATGGATGTCCAGATCCAGGTTATCGTGCACTGTCTGGCTGCCGAAGCGGTTGACCAAGCCACGTATTTCCACCAGCGGTGTCTGTCTGAGCTCGCTCACCAGTTCATCTCCATGAAGAACAGCGCTGCCAGCGCGTCCATGAGAATCACCACGAAGATCGACTGCACCACGGCAGAAGTGGTGTGTTCGCCGACGGACTCGGCGCTGCCACTGACCTTGAAGCCTTCCATGCACCCGATGATGGCGATCAGGAAGGCGAACAGCGGTGCCTTGGCCATGCCCAGATAGAAATGCTGTACCGCCACATTCTGCTGGAGGATGGTGAGGAACATGGTCGGCGAAATATCCAGTGCCAGCGAGCAGACCACGGCGCCACCGAACATGCCCGAGAGCATGCCGATGAACGTCAGCGCGGGCAGCGAGACGATCATCGCTATTACCCGAGGGATGACCAGAATGTGCAGCGGGTTGAGCCCGAGGGTGCGAATGGCATCGATCTCCTCGTTGGCTTTCATCGAGCCGATCTGGGCGGTGAAGGCGCTGGCGGTGCGGCCCGCCATGAGAATCGCCGTGAGCAGTACGGCGAACTCACGCAGGAAAGAGAAGGCGATCAGGTCGACGGTATAAATGGTTGCGCCGAAATCGGACAGCACAGTGGCGCCGAGGAAAGCGATCACGGCGCCGACCATGAAGGTCAGCAGGGCAACAATGGCGACGGCGTTCAGAGCAATCTGTTCGATCTGAGCGACAATCGATGTCACTCGCCAGGTCGCAGGACGCAGCAGTCCGCCAGCCATGCCTGCGAGGGTCAAACCGGCAAAGCCCAGCAAGGTGCGTACATGATCATAGAGGGCAACCGTATGCTTGCCGACATTGCCCAGCAGTTCGAACAGCGCACCCTGTTGGGACGGGGGTGGAGCTTCACTGTCCAGGCTGGCGGCGATCCTGGCGAGCAATACTCGGCGTTCGGCCGGTAGGGCATCGGCGTCATCCGCCAGGGTCTGCATCAGCTCGCTGCCGAGCAGCTCAGTGAGTAGCTGGCCGCCAGCGGTATCCAGTTTGCCGATGTGCTGCAGGTCCGCTTGGTCATACGGGGTGTCGTCGTTGCGCAGCCGTTTGGTCAGTTGGCGCAACTCGGCGTAATGCCCCAGTACCCAGTCGCCCCGGATGACCAGCTGAGTCGGGTTGTCCGGTGAGCGGCTGACAAAGCGGTTCTCTGCTACGTCCGGCATGGAGAGGTCCGTTGTGCTCCGCCGAACCGGCGGAGGCCAGGGGCTATTTGCGTTTTACACCGAACTCTTCCGAAAGCATGCCGGGGCCGTCTCCAGATTGGGTGGCGTAATCACGGGGCGGCTCAAGGGTGTCGAATACCGGCTCGACGCGCTCACGGGATGATGAAATCGGAGCGTTATCCTGCTCCAGGGCGGCGAGCAGACGTTGACGGGTCATGTCATCGGGGGCGAGTTCAACCGCTGCCTGGCCCAGGTGCTCCTGGATGTCCTGGTAGCTGCGATTCAGCCGTGTTACCAGATTGGCAGTGGTATTGAAGTGGCTGGCCACTTCCTGTTGGTATTCTTCAAAGCGCAGCTGCAGGCTTTCCAGCTGTGTCTGAGTGCTGGATGATTGTCCGCCACTGATACGTGGCGCGAGCCGGGCTACAATAATACCCACGATGAAGCCCACAGCCAGGGCGATGGCTACTGCAATCCACAGATTTTCGCTTGTTTCCACCTTGGGTCCCTCATTGATCTGAAACGTGCGACGCAAACGCGTCGCTTGGGTCTGTTGCTACGGTAACGGCATTTTGCAAACAAGGCTAGGGTCTGCTGACCCTAAAGCCTGAACCGACGAGCTGTCAGTGTAGGATATGCGACGCGGGTGGGAATACAGCGGTCACGGAGAAAACTGAATGAAACAGAATACTGAAGAGAAATTGCTGATCGACGGCCCGGCCGGTGTGCTTGAGGTCGTGCTGACGCGTGCCGAGAATGCCCGCGCGGTGGCGGTCATCTGTCACCCCCATCCATTGCATGGCGGCACCCTGCAGAACAAGGTGGTATCCACGCTCATGCGTGCCGCGCGGGATTTGGGTGCCAATACCGTGCGTTTCAATTTCCGCGGTGTGGGGAAGAGTGCTGGTGAGCATGCAGAGGGCGTCGGCGAGACCGAGGACTGCAAGGCGGTCATCGATTGGGCTGCCAGCGAGTTCGGCAATCTGCCGTTGTGGCTCATGGGCTTTTCCTTTGGGGGCTATGTGGCTGCGGCAGCGGCGCGTGCCCAGGCTGAATGGCCTGCGCGGTTGATCCTGGTAGCACCCTCTGTCGAGCGTATGCCGTTTGCTGACATGCTGCCATTGCCAGGGGCTGCAGTGGTCATGATGGGCGAAGCGGATGAAGTGGTTGCACCGCAGGCGGTCTTTGATCTGCTGGAAGGGCAGCAGGGTATCGATATGGTGCGCTTTGCCGATACCAGTCACTTTTTCCACGGCAAGCTGGTAGAGCTGAAGACGGCGACCGAGGAGGCGCTGGGCGAGGTGCATTGATTGCCAACGGATCGTGTGGCGGGTAGAGTACTGGCCCCTGTTTTTCACTGGACCCCAGCATGACGCCCCTTGAACGCTATCAGGCGGACCTCAAGCGTCCGGACTTTTTCCACGATCCTGCGCAGGAAAATGCGGTAAAGCATCTGCAGCGGTTGTACGACAACATTCTCGAAGCGGGGCCGCCGCGCAGCGTCGGCCTGTTGGGCAAGTTTCGTCCCAAACGCAGCGTGCCGGTCAAGGGGTTGTACTTCTGGGGTGGGGTCGGTCGCGGCAAGACCTACCTGGTCGATACCTTCTTCGATGCATTGCCGATCAAGCGCAAGGTGCGCACCCACTTCCACCGATTCATGCAGCGCGTGCACCACGAGCTGCGTGAGCTGAAAGGTGAGAAGAATCCGCTGAAACTTATCGCACGGACCTTTGCCGACGAGGCGCGGGTGATTTGCTTCGATGAGTTTTTCGTCACCGATATCACTGATGCGATGATTCTCGGCACGCTGATGGAAGAGTTGTTTGCCAACGGTGTGATTCTGGTCGCCACGTCCAATATCGTGCCGGACGGACTGTACAAGGATGGCTTGCAGCGGGCGCGCTTCCTGCCTGCCATTGCGCTGCTGAAAGAGCATACCGAGGTGGTCAACGTCGATAACGGTGTTGACTATCGCCTGCGTGCCCTCGAGCAGGCTGATCTGTATCACTGGCCGCTGGGTCTGGAAGCGGATGCCAGCCTGCAGCGCAGCTTCGACAGCTTGGTGCTGGAGCCGGAGCATGTGCAACTGAATGCGGATCTGGACATCGAGAACCGGACGGTGAAATCGGTGCGTTTGTACGAAAACGTTGCCTGGTTCGAGTTCCGCGAGTTGTGTGATGGTCCGCGCAGCCAGAACGACTACATCGCCCTGGCGAAGATCTTCCAGGCGGTGCTGATCTCCAATGTGGAGCAGATGGATCTGTCCAAGGACGATATGGCGCGGCGTTTCATCAATCTGGTGGATGAGTTCTATGATCGCAACGTCAAACTGATCGTATCGGCCGAGGTGGCGCTCAAGGATCTGTATGTCGGCGGGCGGTTGGAATTCGAATTTCAGCGTACCCTGAGTCGTCTGCTGGAAATGCAGTCGCATGACTTCCTTGCGCGGCCGCACAAGCCTTGATTGCCGCTTAGCGGAAGAGTTGTGCGCATCAGAGGAGGGCAGCCATTGCGGCTGCCCTCTGTCGTCTATGGTGCTGGGTTGGGTTGACTGCGGTGAATGTCTGCTATCGCTTCCAGCACCTTGTCTGTCAGACCCATGTTGATGCTGCTGAGGTTGCGGTTCAACTGGTCCATGTTGGTTGCGCCGATGATGTTGCTGGTCACGAAGGGTTGCCGGGTGACAAAAGCCAGCGCCATCTGCGCCGGATCCATGCCGTGATCTCGCGCTAGTTGCACGTAGCGGGCACAGGCCTTCTGCGCCTGCGGATTGGTATAGCGACTGAAGCGGCTGAACAGCGTCAGGCGAGCCTTCTCAGGGAGCAGGCCGTTCAGGTATTTTCCCGTCAGAGTTCCGAAGGCCAGCGGCGAATAGGCCAGCAAGCCAACCTGTTCACGTATGGATATCTCTGCCATGCCGACTTCGTAGCTGCGGTTGAGCAGGTTGTAGGGATTCTGGACCGAAACGATCCGTGGCCAGCCACGGGCTTCGGCCAGCTGCAGAAAGCGGTTGGTACCCCAGGGTGTCTCATTGGACAAGCCGATGTAACGGATTTTGCCTGAACGCACCAGCTCGTCCAGCACCTCGAGCGTGTCCTCGATCGGGGTGATCTGCTCTTCCGTGTCATGCTGATAGCCGAGAGTGCCGAAGACATTGGTGTTGCGGTCCGGCCAGTGCAGTTGGTACAGGTCGATGTAATCCGTCTGCAGGCGCTCCAGACTCGCATCCAGGGCGGCGGTGATATGTTCGCGATTGAAGCGCGTCTGACCACCTCGAATATGTTTCATGTCGCGGTTCGGGCCGGCCACCTTGCTGGTCAGGATCCAGCGATCGCGGCGGCCACCGCGCTCATGCAGGTATTGACCGAGGATGCGTTCAGTGGCGCCGTAGGTTTCGCCCCGTGGCGGGACCGGGTACATTTCGGCGGCATCAATGAAATTCACGCCGGCATCGTGCGCCCGGTCAATCTGGGCAAAGGCGTCGCGCTGGCTGTTCTGTTCACCCCAGGTCATGGTGCCGAGGCACAGGGCACTGACTTTGAGAGGGCTGCGGCCGAGGGGGCGGTATAGCATCTTGTGGCTCCCGATGAGGAAATGAACAGCCATTATTGGCTATGTGACGGATAATGCCAGAGACAGCGCCTTATCGGTCTGCGGTGAACCGGCGCCGCCTAAATAAAGGTTGTAATTTTTTACCACGTTGGCATAATGCCCGCCACTTTCGACAGGATGCCTAGCTTGTCGTTGTTGTTACAGCACAGATGCCACCAGACCCACAGAGCCCCCACTGAGTGTCTGTCTAGGCTTTGTTGACTTGTAAAAACACATATCATTCTGTAAGATTCGCCCTCTTCAATATAGAGCGGCCTCTGAGGCTAGGATTTAATGAAAACCTTCAGCGCCAAACCAGAAACAGTAAAACGCGACTGGTACGTAGTAGATGCCACTGGTCTGACCCTTGGTCGTCTGGCTACCGAGATTGCTTCCCGTCTGCGCGGCAAGCACAAGCCTGAGTACACTCCGCACGTGGACACTGGTGACTACATCGTGGTCATCAATGCCGAAAAAATCCACGTGACCGGTAACAAGGTTCAGGACAAGATCTACTACAGCCACACCGGTTTTCCGGGCGGACTCAAGTCGATCAACTTCGAAAAGCTTAACCTGCGTGCTCCTGAGCGTATCATCGAGTTAGCAGTCAAGGGCATGTTGCCCAGGAATCCCTTGGGTCGTGCGATGTATCGCAAGATGAAGGTGTACAAAGGTGCAGCTCATCCGCATGCTGCTCAGCAACCCCAAGATCTCAAGATCTAACAGGAGCTCACTATGTCGGTTACACAAAACTACGGCACTGGCCGCCGTAAAACCGCCACCGCTCGGGTCTTCCTGCGTCCGGGTACTGGCAATATCTCCATCAACAATCGCAACATCGATGTTTTCTTCGGTCGCGAAACTGCGCGCATGGTCGTTCGTCAGCCGCTTGAGCTGACCGAAAACACCGAGAAGTTCGATGTCTACGTGACTGTTCAGGGTGGTGGTATTTCCGGTCAAGCCGGTGCCATCCGTCACGGTATCACCCGTGCCCTGATGGAATACGACGAGACTCTGCGTGGCGAGCTGCGCAAAGCGGGCTTCGTGACTCGTGATGCTCGTGAAGTTGAGCGTAAGAAAGTGGGTCTGCGCAAAGCGCGTAAGCGTCCGCAGTACTCCAAGCGTTAAGCCGACAGGCGCACGCTTTCAAAACGCCCGGTTTCCTTCTCAGGAACCCGGGCGTTTTTGCGTCTGCGACAAGGTGTCGCGTAGTCATAGCTGCATCCGCAGCGCCCGTGAAGCCTCGCTTGAGGTAAACTTTGCGGATGCCTGGTTAATGGATATCGCCTTGTCATCAAAGGGCTTTTTCATTACCATCTGTTTCATTTTGTGCAGGCAGTTAAAAACTTGAAAAGGCCTTGTTCAAAGGTCTGATTAGCTGATGGGAGACGACTGGATGAGTAATGACGGCGTAAATAACGGCCGGCGTCGCTTCCTGGTAGCAGCCACGAGTGTGGTGGGTGCTGCTGGTGTAGTGGGGGTTGCTGTGCCCTTTGTGGGGTCATGGTTCCCAAGCGCAAGAGCCAAGGCGGCAGGTGCGCCGGTTAAGGTGAATATCAGCAAGATCGAGCCAGGTCAGCAGATTGTTGCTGAATGGCGTGGTCAACCGGTATTTATCTCGCGCAGAACGCCGGAAGCACTGGCCCTTCTTGATGAAATGGACAAGGTTGTTGCTGACCCGCAATCCGAAGCCTCCGATCAGCCTGACTACGTGGACGGCAAGACCCGGGCCATCAAGGCAGAAGTTCTGGTGGTGATGGGTATCTGCACGCATCTTGGTTGCTCGCCGCTGTTCAAGCCGGAAGTGGCTGCTGCTGATATGGGTGCCGATTGGAAGGGTGGTTACTTCTGTCCTTGCCATGGCTCCTTCTACGATATGTCCGGTCGCGTATTCAAGGGCATGCCGGCGCCGCTCAACCTCCCCGTACCCCCGCATACTTACGAGACCGATGACGTCATCATCGTCGGCGTGGATCAGGAGGAGAATGCCTGATGAGCAAGCTACTCAACTGGGTCAACGAACGTATGGCCGTCACTCAGGTATGGGAAGACCATCTGAGTAAGTATTACGCACCGAAGAACTTCAACTTCTTCTATTTCTTCGGCTCGCTGGCGATGCTGGTTCTGGTTAACCAGATCATCACCGGTATCTGGCTGACCATGAGCTATGAGCCTTCCGGCGCGGGCGCTTTCGCCTCGGTGGAATACATCATGCGCGACGTGGAATATGGCTGGCTGCTGCGCTACCTGCACTCCACCGGCGCTTCCGCCTTCTTTGTGGTCATCTACCTGCATATGCTGCGCGGCATCATGTACGGTTCGTACCAGAAGCCACGTGAGCTGGTCTGGACTTTCGGCATGCTGATCTACCTGGCGCTGATGGCCGAGGCCTTCATGGGTTATCTGCTGCCTTGGGGGCAGATGTCCTACTGGGGCGCTCAGGTGATCATCTCGCTGTTTGGTGCGATTCCGCTGATTGGTCCGGATCTGGCCCAATGGGTGCGTGGTGATTACCTGATTTCTGGAATTACCCTGAACCGCTTCTTCGCTCTGCACGTTATTGCTGTACCGATCGTTCTGTTGGGTCTGGTGGTGCTGCATATCATTGCGCTGCATGAAGTGGGTTCCAACAACCCGGACGGCATCGAGATCAAGAAGCTGAAGGATGAAAATGGTGTGCCGCTGGACGGTATCCCCTTCCATCCCTACTACACCGTCAAGGATATTGTCGGCGTGGTGGTGTTCCTGTTCGTGTTCTGCACCGTGGTGTTCTTCTTCCCTGAGATGGGCGGCTACTTCCTTGAAGGACCGAACTTCGAGATGGCCAACCAGCTGAAGACCCCTGATCATATCGCGCCGGTCTGGTACTTCACGCCTTTCTACGCCATTTTGCGCGCCGTGCCTGCCATCGCTGGCTCCGCGTTCCCAGGTGTACTGGCGATGGGTGGTGCGATTGCCGTTCTGTTCGTATTGCCCTGGCTTGATCGCAGCCCGGTCAAATCCATCCGCTACAAGGGTTGGATGAGCAAGCTGTGGTTGGTGATCTTCTGTATCAGCTTCGTGATTCTGGGTGTGCTGGGTGCAATTCCGGCGACGCCTGGACGTACCTTGCTGTCGCAGGTCTGCACCATTCTGTATTTTGCCTTCTTCATCCTGATGCCGTTCTACACCCGAATGGAGAAGACCAAACCGGTTCCGGAGAGGGTTACTGGCTGATGAAAAAACAATTGATTGCTCTGATGTTTGCGCTGCTGCCGGGTTTTGCAATGGCAGCCGGCCCAGGCGTGCCACTGGATGAGGCCAATATTGACCTTTCCGACAAGGCTTCCCTGCAGGATGGCGCGCGTACTTTCGTCAACTACTGCATGGGCTGTCACTCGGCTCAGTATCAGCGCTACGAGCGCGTCGCGACTGACTTGGGTATTCCTGAGCAGGTGATGGTGGACAACCTGATCTTCAGCGAAGGTACGCTGATCGGGGAGCACATGACCATCGGTATGCGCCAGGAAGATTCCAAGGTGTGGTTTGGTGCTGCGCCGCCGGATCTGACCATGGTTGCCCGTGTTCGTGGCGATGACTGGTTGTATACCTATCTGCGTAGCTTCTACGAAGATCTGTCTCGCCCGCTGGGTGCGAACAATACGGTCTTTGATAACGTCGGCATGCCGAACGTCCTGGCTGAGTTGCAGGGTCGTCAGATCAAGGGGTGCAAGCCTATGCCGGTCAAGGATGGCAGCAAGGTCGTACGCGACACGCTGACCGGTGAGCCAATGCTGGAAGAGCAGTGTGATGTGCTGACCGTTGTTGAGGGTACTGGTACGCAAAGTGAAGAAGAGTTTGATACCACTGTGCGTAACCTGGTGGCCTTCCTCAGCTATTCGGCCGACCCGATCAAGGAAACACGTCATCGCATGGGTGTTTATGTCCTGCTGTATCTGGCCTTCTTCTTCGTCTTCGCCTATCTGTTGAAGCGCGAATACTGGAGAGATGTGCACTGATTCCGGGCTGTCCGGATCAAATAAACGCGCCCTTTCGGGCGCGTTCTTGTTTCTGAGGTATAATGCCCGCTTTCGATAAAGGCCGAACTCACGGCAGGCCAGCGTTTTACGACGTTAGCCCGTGCGCAGGTGCTTTACCGTAATCCGCCACAGGATGAGGGTTGATCTATGAGTGTTACCGCCAACAAGCGTTCTTCGATGGCTTTCTTTTCCGATCCGACTGACCAGTACTGTCATCGGGTGCGCATTGTGCTGGCAGAAAAGGGCGTGACCGTCGACATTGTCAACGTCGAGCAGGATAACCACCCGCAGGAGTTGGCCGAGGCCAATCCTTACAATACCGTGCCGACATTGCTCGATCGGGATCTCGTGTTGTACGAGCCGAACATCATGATGGAATATCTTGATGAGCGTTTTCCGCATCCGCCTCTGCTGCCTGTATATCCGGTAGCGCGTGCCAACAGCCGCTTGCTGATGTACCGCATTCAGCGTGACTGGAGTGTTCTGGTGGATATTCTCACCAATCCGAAAAGCCCTGCTGCTGCCGTCACCAAGGCGCGCAAGGAGCTGCGTGAGAGCCTGGTGGGTGTAGCGCCGGTATTTACCGAAATGCCATTTTTCATGAGCGACGAATTCAGCCTGGTCGACTGCTGCCTGGCGCCGATTCTGTGGCGACTGCCGAAACTGGGTATCGAGCTTCCGCGTCAGGCCAAGCCCATGCAGGACTATATGGATCGCATTTTCGCTCGTGATGGTTTTATCGGCAGTCTGTCTGCTGCTGAACGAGATATGCAGTAACCGCCTTTCATTTCCCAGCAAAAGGAGCTGAGCACGATGCAAATGAGCTCAAGCCGTCCCTATCTGATCCGGGCGTTGTATGAGTGGATTCTGGATAACGACAGCACGCCCTATGTGCTGGTTAACGCGGGTTATCCGGGCACAGTGGTGCCTGATGGTTTCGTTGAGGATGGTCAGATCGTTCTGAACCTGTCCCCGAGCGCTATCCGGCATCTGGAAATGGATAACGAACGAGTCTGCTTCGATGGTCGCTTCGGCGGTGTCGCGCAGCAGGTATGGATCCCCGCTGGTGCGGTCATGGCAATTTATGCGCGGGAGACGGGGCAGGGTATGGTATTCGAGATTGAAACCGAAACCCCGTCACCGGATGACTTTACTCCTGCGGACGAGGCACCCAAGCCAAGTGGGCGGCCTGCATTGAAGGTGGTCAAGTAGATCACTGGTGGAAAAGAAAAACGGCGATCCCTGAAAGGTGATCGCCGTTTTTTTTGCTCGCAATTCAATCGATGTATTCGAACAGCTTCACAATGCGTTGTACTCCGCCAACCTGCTGCACGGCGGCAACGGCGGCATTGGCTTCGGCATGGGTTACCAGGCCCATCAGATAGACCGCGCCAGCCTCGGTGACTACCTTGACGCGGCGGCCAGGTATGCTGCTGTCTGCCAGCATGCGCGTCTTGCTGCTGGAGGTGATCAGGGTGTCGTTGTTACGAGCCAGCAGGGACAGTTTAGGGCCCACTGTCAGTTCGTTGTGCACCACCTTGACCCGCTGTACCTGCTTGACCGCATTGCCGGCAATCTCTCGCAGCTCGGCGCGCGGCACTTGTCCGGTGAGTAGTACCACGCCGTTGTAGCTGACCACATCATAGCGGGCCTGGCTTTCCAGGTCGGCGTGCGCCTTGGCGACGTTGACGCTGGCCTTGGTTTCGATCAGCTGGTCGTCAATGCTGCTGCCCAGCGTCCGGGTGCCGTAGTTGTGATCGATCGGGTTTTCACGGGTTGCCGTCATCACGCCGCTGCAGCCGGCCAGTGTAAGGGTCAGCAGGACGGCGGTAGTCAGGCGAATCATTCCTCGCTCCCGAACAGCTGACGATCGATCAGGTCGCACAGGCAGTGGATAGCCAGCAGATGAACTTCCTGGATGCGTGCAGTGGAGCGGGCCGGGACGCGGATTTCCACATCCTCTGGTAGCAGCAGGGAGGCCATGCCGCCCCCGTCGCGGCCCGTCAGTGCCACGACCAGCATATCCCGGTCGTGAGCGGCCTGAATGGCTTGCAGGACGTTGCCGGAGTTGCCGCTGGTGGAGATTGCCAGCAGCACATCGCCGGGCTGCCCCAGCGCGCGAATCTGCTTGGAAAAGACTTCGTCGTAGCTGTAATCGTTGGCGATCGAGGTGATGGTCGAGCTGTCAGTAGTGAGCGCGATGGCCGGCAGGCTGGGACGCTCACGTTCGAAGCGGTTGAGCAGTTCCGAGGAGAAATGCTGTGCATCGCCGGCAGAGCCGCCATTGCCGCAGGTGAGAATCTTGCGCTCGCTCAGCAGGCTGCTGACCATCAGCTGGCTGGCCTGCTCGATGCTGGGGCCCAGCACGTCCATGGCGCGGGTCTTGGTTTCAATGCTGTCGGTGAACAGCTGTCTGATACGGTGTTGCATGTCCATAAGTAAAGAACTCGCTAGCAGGTGAAGGCTTCTCGGATCCATCGGAATGAGGCTGGGTCCGCCGGATCGCCGGTGGCCGCGACAACATCGAAGCGGCAGGACTGGTTGACCAGATGGGGGTGTGTCAGCAGATAGTGGTGGGCGGCGGCGATCAAGCGTTTCTGCTTGCGCCAGTCCACAGTTTCCACCGCATCACCCCACTGGTTCCGTCGTCGGTAGCGTACTTCGATAAATACTACTGTATCCGCATCACGCATGACCAGATCCAGCTCGCCCTGTTTGCAGCGGTAGTTACGGGCGAGCAGGCGCAGGCCGGCCTGCGTCAGGATCTGCTCTGTGGTGCGCTCGGCCTGATTGCCGGTAATCTGCTTGTCGGTCAGCTGATTCATTGTATCAGCGAGGCTTCAGCCAGTGGTTGCAATTGGCCGTTAATGATTTCGCCCCAGGACAGCTCCCTGTGTATGCGGTTGTTGTTGTCCAGTGACAGGGTGCCGGTGGCGCCATCGATGCGGGTCTCGGGCTGTTCCTGCATCTGCAGCAGGCGGCTGAAGATCCGCTGCGCGTCCACGCCCATGGCGTACAGGCGGCCCATGGGGCCGGCAGCGGTCGGCCAGCTGTCGACAATGGTGTCATAGAGCGGGTCGGAGCGGGTCAACAGCCAGGGTATCTCGGCAACCATGATGCCGTCGATATCCGGATTCGGTTCACCATTCAACGACAGGCGATAAGCGCGCGAGGCGGCATACACTGGCAGCTCACCGGCATACTGGAATACCAGGGTCGGCTTGATCTGGCGGGCCTGCAGCGGATCGGCGGCCAGGTACAGGGCGTCAAGGCCCGGGCGCGGCGTGGGCTGAACCATGACGTCGCTGCCTAGGGTGCTCTGCAGATCTTGGTTGCGTTGCTCGCTCTCACGTACGCGTAGCAGGTCGGCGATCTGTCCGGAAATCTTCGCAGGCTCATCGATGTTCTGCTGGCCGGTCAGTATGCCGCCCAGTTCTTGCCACTGTGCCGCAAACGCCTGGGCAGAACGTGCCCCCCAATCGTCGCGGTTGGCCAGAATTGCCATTTGCCGGTGGCCGTCCTGCCATGCGCGCAGGGCAGCCGAGCGAGCCTCATCTTCGGGCGCCAGGCCAAACTGAAACAAACCCGCCGGCGGGGTGGCAGAGGTATCTGCATAATTCAATGCCAGAGTCGGCAGCGGCAGTTCGGGTAGTTGAGCCAGACGGGCAACCTGCTGTCGATCCAGCGGCCCGATGACCCATTGCACGCCATCCGCCTGGGCCTGCTGATAGAACTGCAACAGATTGCTGTAGGCGCTGCTGTCATAAAGGCTGATGCGAGGCTGGGTGAGGCCTTCGCTGTGAGCTCGGTACTGGGCTGAAAGGAAGCCGTCACGCAGGGCGTCGGCAGCCGCTGCCAGCCCGCCATCAAAAGGCAGAAGCAGGGCGACGTGTTGCGGGCGCTGGGCATGCAGCTCCTGTAGTCGGCTGATGCCCTCCGGTGGCATGAGGGCAGCCGGGTGGTTGGGATGCTTGTCTTTCCATTGCTGCATGGCATAGACCTGAAGATCCAGGTTGCTATGGTCGCGCGTAATCAATGCCAGGCTCAGCCAGCCGGCCAGATCGCCGGTGGCGGAGTGGGAAGCTTCGCGGAGTTTTTCAGCGGGCGCTTGGTTCAGGCTGCTCCAGATGGCGGCGAGGTTGTCCGGTTGGGCGTCGTCGGGCAGCAGGTTGTGGATGAATACACGTTCCTGCACGGCGCTGAGGTGCTCGCCCGCGGCAGCCATGGTTTCTGCGCGCAGCAATTGGATATCAAGCTGGGCTTCGGGCGTCAGCCCGTCCAGCTGCTCCAGTGACGGGTGGCGCAGGGCGCGCAGGGCCGCATCTGGCTGGTTCAACGCCAATTCGCTGCGTGCCTGCAGCTCACTGAAACGCTGTTGCTGATCCAGTGGCAGGTCGCTTTGCGGGATCATTCCGAGGATGCTGCGCACCTGCTCCGGTTGATTGCGACTCCAGGCGGTCTGAGCTGCGTGCAGCCGCAGCAGATGAGCCTCGGCACCAGAGCGGCGCTCAGCCTGGTTGAGGATCTCCTCAATAGGAGTGGTTGTGGTGGTTGGCAGCTCCGACAGGTGGCGGGGCGTCGAGGAGCAGCCGGCGATCAGCGAGGCCAGCAGCAGGCCGGCAAGCGGCAGGCGAATCATGCGGAGCATCAGGCAGGGTACCTTGTTGGCGCGTGAGCAATTGACCTGCATTGTAACCAAGGGGCGGAGTCCTCGCCATGTGCTTCGCGGTAACCGGTTCACGTCCTGTACAATGAGCGGCAAACTTGTCACAGGATTTGCTATGGCCGCCACCACCGGTACCTTGTATGTCGTCGCCACGCCGATCGGCAATCTGCAGGACCTGACACCCCGAGCGCTCGAGGTGCTCAACGCGGTCAGTCTGATTGCCGCTGAAGATACCCGCCACAGCGGTCGCCTGCTGCAGCATTTTGGTGTGCAGACGCCGACGACCGCTTGCCATGACCATAACGAGCGAGGCAAGAGCCTGCGCCTGGTGGAGCGGATGCTCGCCGGAGAAGATCTGGCGCTGATTTCGGATGCTGGAACACCGCTAATCTCCGATCCTGGCTTCCATTTGGTGCGTATGGCGCGCGAGGCCGGGGTGCGGGTCTGTCCGGTGCCGGGCGCCTGTGCGTTGATTGCCGGGTTGAGTGCGGCCGGCCTGCCATCGGATCGTTTTGCCTTTGAGGGGTTTTTGCCAGCCAAGGCGCATGGTCGGCGGCAGCGCATTCAGGAATTGGCCGCGGAGCAACGTACCTGGATGATCTATGAGGCGCCGCACCGCCTGCTGGAGTGTCTTGAGGATCTGTTTGATCTGCTGGGGGCGGAGCGTCAGGTGGTGCTGGCCCGAGAGCTGACCAAGACCTTTGAAACCATCAAGGGTGCACCACTGGGCGAGCTGGTCGAATGGGTTCGTGCGGACGCTGACCAGCAGCGGGGCGAGTGCGTACTGATTGTCGAGGGTGCTGCGCAGCGGGTGGACGGTGATGCACTTGATCCTGCCGCGGAGCGGGTACTCGATATTCTGCTGACGGAATTGCCGGTCAAGCAGGCTGCAGCACTGGCGGCGCAGATTACCGGGCTGAAGAAGAATCGCCTGTATCAGCTGGCTCTGCAGAAAACCGCCTGAGCTTTGAGTTGTCCTTTAATACGGTCTTGGCAATATCCCGTTCTTGAGCGATCAAAGCTTGCTGTAGGGGGGCAATCCGGCTACTCTTGCGCTCAGGAGTTGGCTGGACAGTCGCTGTATCGCATCAGTGGTATGGAGGAAAGTCCGGGCTCCACAGGGCAGAGTGCCAGGTAACGCCTGGGAGGCGTGAGCCTACGGAAAGTGCAGCAGAGAGTAGACCGCCTAAGCGCGTAAGCGCCGGTAAGGGTGAAAGGGTGCGGTAAGAGCGCACCGCGCGACTGGCAACAGTTCGTGGCATGGTAAACCCCACTCGGAGCAAGACCAAATAGGAACCCAATGGTGCGGCCCGCGCTGGGTTCGGGTAGGTTGCTACAGGCAGTCAGTGATGGCTGTCGCAGAGGAATGACTGTTCACGACAGAACCCGGCTTACAGGCCAACTCCTATTTTTTCCGCTGCCGATTTATTCCCCTCCCGTGAGAAAAATAATTCCTAGTTCATGTTTAACTTTAAGTTGCATGGGCATCCCCTTGTTAACACTGTGATTCTCCCGCCAGCTCCAGGCCCGATCCTGGGGGTTTCTCCGCTATTTGTCTGTAAACCCACGTCACATAAGGCTTTTTCTGTGAATTGCTTACTTGACGCTGTTTGGGCGCCTTTCTATAGTGTGCCAAAGTGGGTTGAAGTGGGCGAAAGTGGACTTTTCTGGGTTTTTCGTTGTCACAGCAGTGGTCTCATCAGGGGAATAACAAAAAGTGTTTCGTGGAGCGAACGCCATCAATCTGGACGCCAAGGGGCGACTCGCGATGCCTGCCCGGCATCGTGACCGTCTGCTGGAGTCTTGTGGCGGCCAGCTTGTAGCGACCATTGCCCTGGAAGAACGCTGTCTGTGGATCTACCCGTTGCATGAATGGGAGGCTGTGGAGCAGCAGCTGCGCAGGGCGCCGAACATGCATCCGGGGGTCAAGCGACTCAACCGCCTGTTGATCGGTAATGCCAATGAAATAGAAATGGACAGCCATGGCCGCTTTGTCGTACCGCCGCTGTTACGCGACCACGCCGGCCTCGACAAGAAAGTCATGCTGGTGGGTCAATTGAGTAAATTCGAGCTGTGGAGTGAAGAGGCCTGGCAGGCCACCACCGCAGCTTATCTGGAAGAAGAGCAGGACGTCGGCGAGCTGCCGGCGGAACTGCACTCATTGAGCCTATGAATCAGCAGCCCGAATTGAAACATGTCAGTGTACTGCTGAACGAAGCGCTGGAAGGCCTGGCAGTGCGGCCGGACGGCATTTATATAGACGGCACTTTCGGCCGCGGCGGACATAGCCGGGCGATCCTTCAGTGTTTGAACGAAGGGGGGAGGTTGCTGGGCTTCGATAAGGACCCGGAGGCGATTCGGGTCGGAAATCAGCTGGCGGCCGAAGATGGCCGCTTTGTCGTTGTGCAGCGTTCGTTTGCCGACATGGCCGAAGAGCTGCGTCAGCGCGGCCTGCATGGTCAGGTCGATGGCGTGTTGCTGGACCTGGGCGTGTCTTCACCGCAGTTGGACGACCCGCAGCGCGGCTTCAGCTTCCTCAACGACGGCCCGCTTGATATGCGCATGAACCCTGATGTGGGGCAGAGCGCCGCCGAGTGGATCAATACCGCTGATGAGGCCGATATCGCCACTGTGCTCTGGGAGTATGGCGAGGAACGTTTCTCCCGTCGCATGGCGCGCGCCATCGTCAACCGTCGTGCTGAACAGCCGTTTACTCGCACCGGGGATCTGGCTGAAGTGATCAAGGTTGCCAACCCTGCCTGGGAGAAGCACAAGCACCCTGCCACGCGCGCGTTTCAGGGCATCCGCATCTTCATCAATCGTGAACTGGAAGACTTGACCGACGGTTTGCGCGCGGCACTTGATGTGTTGGCGCCCGGCGGTCGGCTGGCGGTCATCAGCTTTCATTCGCTGGAGGATCGGCAGGTCAAACAATTCATGCGTCGCGAAGCCAAGGGGGCACCACTGCCCCGTGGACTGCCGATACGTGATGCGGATATCCAAACCAGCCTGAAGCTCGTCGGCAAGGCCATCAAACCCTCCGCTGAAGAAGTCGCCGTCAACCCTCGTGCCCGCAGCGCGGTCTTGCGCGTGGCGGAGAAACATAGATGAGCGAGCAGACCCCAGCTGCAGCCAATAATGTCCGTTCCGGCCTTCCCGCCGGCAGCGGCTGGCTGCTGGTGGTCTGGGTAGTGATCCTGGGTAGCGCGCTGGCGGTACCCTACAGCGCGCACTGGAGTCGCCAGTTGCTCAACGAACTGGCCGCCGAGATGACTCAGCGGGAGAAGGCGCAGGCGGAGTGGGGACGGCTGATTCTGGAGCAGAGCACCTGGACGGCGCATAGCCGGGTCGAGGCGATTGCCACGCGTCAGCTGGACATGCGCGTGCCTGAGCCTGGCGAAGTGATACTGGTGCAGCCATGAAGAAATTCGCCCTCAAGCCCAATGGCAGTCTCTACCCCTGGCGTTTCCGGCTGGTCATCGCGTTGCTCGGACTGTGCTGCGTGGCGGTGACCTGGCGCATTGTCGAACTGCATGTATTGGACGAGGGCTTCCTGAAGAATCAGGGCGACAAGCGCAGTGTGCGGCATGTACCGATTCCTGCTCACCGTGGACAGATCACGGATCGCAATGGCGAGCCGCTGGCGGTGAGCACACCGGTGCTGACCATCTGGGCCAACCCGTCGCAACTGATCCATCAGCAGACCCATTGGCCCAGCCTGGCCAAGGCGTTGGGTACCGACCTGTCTACCTTCAGCCAGCGCCTGCAGAGCAACGCTGACAAGGAATTCATCTATCTGCGCCGGCGCATGGTACCAGCCGACGGTGAAGCGGTCATGGCATTGAAGGTGCCTGGCGTATACAGCATCGAGGAGTACCGGCGCTTTTACCCGGCGGGCGAGGTGTCGGCGCATCTGGTCGGCTTCACCAACGTCGATGAAAAAGGGCAGGAAGGTGTCGAGCTGTCCTATGATCATTGGCTGGAAGGTGTGCCGGGCAAGCGGCAGGTGCTGCAGGACCGGCGTGGACGACTGATCAAGGATGTGCAGGTCATCAGCAACGCCCGCCCGGGTAATGATCTGGCGCTTTCCATTGACCTGCGCCTGCAGTATCTGGCGCACCGCCAGTTGCGCGAAGCGCTGCAGGAGTTCGAGGCCCGGGCCGGCTCCATCGTGATGCTGGATGTGCGCACCGGCGAAGTGCTGGCGATGGTCAATCATCCCACCTACAACCCGAACAACCGTGCCAATCTCAAGCCGGACATGATGCGCAACCGTGCCTTGATCGATGTCTTCGAGCCCGGTTCTACCGTCAAACCGATCTCCATGAGCGCGGCGCTGGCGTCTGGTCGCTGGAAACCGGCGGACAAGGTCAATGTCTATCCGGGAACGCTGCGGATCGGCCGCTACACTATTCGTGACGTTTCCCGCGCCCCGGGTGGAGTGCTCGACCTGACCGGTATCCTGCTCAAGTCGAGCAACGTCGGCATGAGCAAGATTGCCTTCGATATCGGTGGTCCGGCGCTGCGTGAGACCATGCAGAATGTCGGCTTCGGTCAATATACCGGTCTCGGATTCCCCGGCGAGCGGGTCGGCAATCTGCCGAGCTATCGCGAATGGCGCCAAGCCGAGACCGCAGCATTGTCCTACGGCTACGGTCTGTCCGTGACCACCATGCAGATGGCTCAGGCCTATGCGATTCTGGCTAACGATGGTCGCAAGGCCCCCATGTCACTGCTGCGCATCAACGACCGCCCGGATGCCGAACAGGTCATTCCCGAGAATGTCGCCCTGACCGTACAGGGCATGCTGCAGCAGGTCATCGAGGCGCCCGGCGGTACCTTCCGCGCACAGGTGCCCGGCTATCACGTCTCCGGCAAGAGCGGCACAGCGCGCAAGACCAGCGCCGGCAGTAAGGGCTACGCGGAAGATTCCTATCGTTCACTGTTCGCTGGATTCGCACCGAGCAGCAATCCGCGTATTGCCATCGCGGTGGTCATCGATGAGCCTACCAAGGGCGGCTATTACGGCGGTCTGGTGGCTGCGCCAGTGTTCAGCGGCCTGATGTCCAACGCCCTGCGTCTGCTGAATGTCACGCCAGACAATCTGGTGGATATGCAGCAGGTCGAATTGCCGTCAGTGGATACAGAAGAGGAGCGCGGATAATGCAGCTCCAACAGATCATTCCCCAGTGGCAGGGTGCACCGGTACAGATCAGCGGTCTGACCCTGGACAGCCGCAAGGTTGCGCCGGGCTTTCTGTTTCTGGCTGTGCCCGGTCAGCGCCACGATGGGCGCAAACATATTCAACAGGCCATTGCTGCGGGTGCCGCGGCAGTGGCTTATGAAGCAGACGATGGGTTTACCTGCAGCGCGACGGTGCCGTTGTTGGCCATACGGCAACTGTCCACTCAACTGTCGGCTATGGCCGGACGTTTCCATGGCGAGCCCGCCAGCAGCCTCGGGCTGATCGGTATCACCGGAACCAACGGCAAGACCAGCGTCAGCCAGATGTTGGCCCAGGCGTTGAATAGCCTGAACCAGCCGTGCGGCGTCATCGGTACCCTGGGCAGCGGCATGCCCGGTACGCTGCTTGATCACGGAATGACCACGCCGGATGCGCTGGCCGTTCAGCAGCAGCTGGCTCAATTGCGTGACCAGGGAGCGCAGCGGGTGAGTATGGAAGTCTCATCCCATGCACTGAATCAAGGACGTGTTGCCGCACTGCAGTTCGAGGTGGGGATATTCACCAACCTCAGCCGCGACCATCTGGACTATCACGGCGATATGGCTAGTTACGGTGCTGCGAAAGCCCGTTTGTTAACGCAATCCCGCACCGCTGTGGTCAACCTGGATGACGCCTTCGGCCGCCAGTTGGCAACCGGTTGTCCGGTGCCGGTCTCGACTTACAGTGTCAGCGACAGCAGTGCGGACCTGTACTGCACTGATATCCGCTTCGATGCCGAAGGAATCAAGGCGCGCCTGCACACTTCGGCTGGGGCAGTCGAGCTGCGCAGCCCGCTGCTGGGCACTTTTAACCTGTCGAACGTGCTTGCCGTCGCGGCCGCCTTGCTGGCATTGGAAGTGCCGCTGGAGCGGATCGCCACTCTGATCAGCGAACTGCTGCCGCCGCCCGGTCGCATGCAGCGACTGGGCGGTAATGGTCAACCCTTGGTGGTGATCGACTATGCACATACCCCGGACGCCTTGGAAAAGGCGCTTGCCGCCCTGCGTGCCCACGTTGCCGGGCGCCTGATCTGTGTGGTCGGTTGCGGTGGCGACCGTGATCGCGGCAAGCGTCCCTTGATGGGTCGTATTGCCGAACAGGGTGCAGATCAGGTGGTGGTGACTGATGACAACCCACGCACCGAGTCTTCGGCGGCGATCATCGGCGAAATCAGCGCAGGTTTTGAACATCCACAGCGGGTCGCAGTCATAGCCAACCGTGCCGAGGCTATCGGCCAAACCATTGCCAGTGCCGACGCAGGAGACATCATTCTGCTGGCCGGCAAGGGCCACGAAACATACCAGGAGATTGATGGGGTGCGTCATCCTTTCAGTGATATTGAACAGGCCGACTGCGCCTTGAAGTACCGGGAGGAGCATCATGCTTGAAGCCATGCGCCTGTCGGGTCTGATCAAGCCGCTCAATGCGAGTCTGAATGGCGACGACGCCAGTTTCGACAGCGTCAGCATCGACGCTCGTCATATTCAGCCCGGTGGCCTGTTTGTGGCACTGCCGGGCACGCGCGTCGACGGGCATGATTTTGTTGCCCAGGCACGTGCCAACGGCGCTGCCGCCGCGCTGGTCGAACACCCAGTGGAGGACCCCTTGCCGCAATTGGTCGTACATGATTGCGCCCACGCGTTGGGTCAACTCGGCGCCTTGAACCGCGCGGCCTTCACTGGCCCGGTAGTGGCGATCACCGGCTCCAGTGGCAAAACCACCGTCAAGGAAATGCTGGCGTCGATACTGGGCGAATGCGGTTCGGTATTGGCGACCCGTGGCAACCTCAACAACGAACTGGGTGTGCCTCTGACGTTGCTGGAGCTGGCGCCGGAACATCAATATGCGGTAGTGGAAATGGGTGCCGCTGCGTTGGGCGATATCGCCTACAGCATGCGTCTGACCAAGCCCAGCGTGAGCGTGCTGACCAATGCGGGGGTAGCCCATCTTGGCCGTTTCGGCAGCGAGCAGGCCATTGCCGAGGCCAAGGGCGAAATCTTTGCCGGTCTGGACAGTCAGGGTCAGGGGGTAATCAATCTTGATAGCCCTTGGTTCGAGAACTGGTATCAGACGCTGGGTAATCGCAAGGCGCACGTTTTCAGCACTGACAACCCAACCGCTGAGTTGCGCGCCGAGGGTATTCGCCTTGATGAGCGTGGCTGTGCGGGCTTTGAATTGATTACGCCGGTCGGAGCAGTCCATATCCAGCTCGGCCTGCTGGGACGGCACAACGTCGCCAATGCCTTGGCTGCAACGGGTGCGGCGCTGGCGCTGAATATTCCGCTGGAGGCCATCAGTCGCGGTCTTGCCACACTGCAGCCGATGGCCGGTCGTGGTCAGAGTCTGCCGGGATACAAGGGGGCGGTGATTATTGATGACAGTTACAACGCCAATCCCATATCGGTTTGCGCTGCAATAGACCTGCTGGCCGGGCTGGATGGCCAGCGATTGCTGGTGCTCGGCGACATGGGTGAGCTGGGTCAACGGGAAGACCAGGCACATGCCGAAATAGGTGATTACGCCAAGGCGAAGGGGCTGGACGGACTGTACGCCACGGGACGCTTGTCGGCCCTGGCAGCCATGAAATTCGGTAAAGGCGGGCAGGTATTCGCTGACCGTGCCGAGCTGGCTGCGGCACTCAAGGCACGACTGGACTCGCAGACGCGGGTGCTGGTCAAGGGCTCGCGTAGTGCGGGAATGGAAGAAGTCGTCGCCGCGCTGGTGGCAGGCTCGCAAATTACGGAAGAGGGCTAGCCGACATGCTGCTGATACTTGCGCAATATCTACAACAGTTTCACACCGGATTCGGGGTTTTCCAATATCTGACGCTACGGGGCATTTTCGGTGTGCTCACCGCGCTGGGCCTGGCGCTGTTTCTCGGGCCGTGGATGATCCGTACCCTGAGCTTCCGCCAGATTGGCCAGTCGGTCCGCAACGATGGTCCCCAGTCGCATCTATCCAAGGCCGGCACGCCGACCATGGGCGGTGCGCTGATCCTGATGGCGATCACCGTCAGTACGCTGCTGTGGGCTGATCTGAGCAATCTGTATGTCTGGGTGGTGCTGGGCGTTACGGTCAGCTTCGGGGCCATCGGCTGGGTCGATGATTATCGCAAGGTGGTAGAGAAGAATTCCCGCGGTCTGGCATCGCGCTGGAAGTATTTCTGGCAATCGGTGTTCGGTCTGGTGGCGGCTGTGGTGCTGTACATGGCTGCCGATACGCCGGTGGATACCACACTGATCGTGCCTTTCTTCAAGAATGTCGAGTTCCAGCTGGGTATCTTCTTTGTGGTGCTGACCTACTTCGTCATCGTCGGCTCCAGCAACGCGGTCAACCTGACTGACGGCCTGGATGGTCTGGCAATCCTGCCGACGGTGATGGTCGGTGGTGCGCTGGGCATCTTTGCTTACCTGTCGGGCAACTTCCAGTTCTCCCAATATCTGCTGATTCCCTATGTAGAGGGGTCGGGCGAACTGTTGATCTTCTGTGGCGCGCTGATCGGCGCGGGCCTCGGTTTCCTGTGGTTCAACACCTACCCGGCGCAGGTGTTCATGGGTGACGTGGGTGCGCTGGCACTGGGCGCGGCGCTGGGAGTGATCGCGGTCATCGTCCGCCAGGAAATCGTGTTGTTCATCATGGGCGGCATCTTCGTGGTGGAGACCCTGTCAGTGATTGTCCAGGTGGCCTCGTTCAAGCTGACCGGGCGCCGGGTGTTCCGCATGGCACCCATACATCACCATTTTGAATTGAAGGGCTGGCCCGAGCCGCGGGTCATCGTACGTTTCTGGATCATCACCGTGGTACTGGTGCTGATCGGACTATCCACGCTCAAGTTGCGTTGAGGAATACAAGGTGTCACTGATCACTACGGACAAACAACGGATTATCGTCGGACTCGGGGCCACCGGTTTATCGGTTGCCCGGTATCTGGCTGGCCGTGATCTGCCGTTTGCGGTCTGTGATACGCGCGCCGAGCCGCCGGGTCTGGATAAGCTCAAGCGGTTTGCGCCCATGGCAGACCTGTATCTGGGTGAGCTGGATGCCGAGCTGTTGAGCAGCGCCGGGGAGCTGATCGTCAGTCCCGGTATCGCGCTGTCCACGCCGGCGATCAAGGCTGCGATTGACGCAGGTGTCAGTGTAGTTGGCGATATCGAGCTGTTCGCCCGTGAAGCGGATGCGCCGATCATCGCGATCACCGGCTCCAATGCCAAGACCACGGTCACCACGCTGGTGGCTGCCATGGCTGAACAGGCGGGCAAACGTGTTGCCGTGGGTGGCAATATCGGTACGCCGGCTCTGGATCTGCTGGACGAAAAAGCCGATCTGTATGTATTGGAGTTGTCCAGCTTCCAGCTTGAAACCACTCAGATGCTGAATGCGGCGGTGGCTGTGGTGCTGAATGTCAGCGAAGATCATATGGACCGCTACGCCGGTCTGGCCGCCTACCATCTGGCCAAGCATCGGATCTTCCGTGGCGCGCAACAGGTGGTGTTCAACCGGGATGACGCCTTGACCCGAGCGTTGGTGGCGGATCAGCTGCCGTGCTGGAGCTTCGGCCTGTCCCGTCCCGACTTCAAGGGTTTCGGCCTGATCGAGAAGGACGGCCAGAGCTGGCTCGCATTCGAATTCAAGGCGCTGATGCCCACCGCTGAACTGAAGATTCGCGGCGCGCATAATCAGGCCAATGCCCTTGCAGCCCTGGCGCTGGGGCATGCAGTTGGCTTGCCGATGCCGGCAATGCTGGAGGCACTTCGCGAGTTCGCCGGCCTGCCGCACCGTTGCCAGTGGCTCGGCCAATATGCTGGAGTGGACTATTACGACGACTCCAAGGCGACCAACGTTGGCGCAGCGCTGGCCGCCATCCAAGGTTTTGCTGCCGACCTGCAGGGCAAGCAGGTGTTGATTGCCGGCGGCGATGGCAAGGGTGCCGATTTCGCAGCGCTGCTCGGCCCGGTTGCGCGTCATTGCCGCGCGGTGATTCTGCTCGGGCGTGATGCGCCGCTATTGGAGAAATTGTTTGCTGGTCATGTTTCGGTGCAGCGTGTAGCGACCCTGGATGAGGCGGTGGTCGCCGCGGCCGCAGCTGCTGAGCCGGGTGATGTGGTGTTGCTGTCACCGGCCTGCGCGAGTCTGGATATGTTCCGCAATTTTGAAGAGCGTGGCCGGCTGTTTGCCGATGCGGTCGGGAGGTTGCCGGCATGATTTTCACCGACGCAGTGCAACGCTCGCTGGCACCGCTGATTGGCGAACGCCGCTTCGATCTGGACCTGCCGTTGCTGGTAGGCGGTCTGGCCCTGCTTGGTCTCGGTCTGGTGATGGTGACTTCCGCGTCGATGGAAGTGGCCGCCGGGCAGCTGGGCAACCCCCTCTATTATATGAACCGCCAGCTGGTATACATGCTGATTGGCATCCTCGCGGCACTGGCTACTCTGGCGGTGCCGGTCGGATTGTGGGAACAGTTCCGCTTTCCGCTGCTATTTCTGGGTTTTGCCCTGTTGATTGCTGTACTGATCCCGGGTATTGGCCGTGAAGTCAACGGCAGTTGGCGCTGGATTGCCGTTGGGCCGATTAATGTGCAGCCGTCCGAGCTGGCCAAGCTGTTTGCCGTGGTCTTCCTGGCCGGGTATCTGGTGCACCGCCGGGACGAGGTCAAGGAGCAGTGGTTCGGCTTCATCAAACCTTTCATGGTATTGGGCCCGATGGCCTGGCTGCTGATCATCGAGCCGGATTTTGGCGCCACCGTGGTGCTCATGGGCGCAGCCACCGGCATGTTGTTTCTCGGTGGCGTCGGGCTGTTCCGCTTCACCCTGCTGTTCGGTTCGCTCGGCGGTCTGGCGGCGTTGCTGGTGTTGTTCGAACCCTATCGACTGCAGCGCCTGACCAGCTTCCTCAACCCGTGGAACGATCCCTATGGCACCGGTTATCAGCTGACGCAGGCGTTGATCGCCTTTGGCCGTGGCGAATGGCTGGGGACCGGTCTGGGCAACAGTATTCAGAAGCAGTATTACCTGCCGGAAGCTCACACCGACTTTGTGTTTGCCGTACTGGCCGAGGAGCTGGGCCTGATTGGCGCTCTGGCGGCCTTTGCCCTGCTGATCTTCGTCGCAGTACGCGCATTGTATATCGGCCTCTGGGCTGAGAAGGCCGGACGCTATTTCTCCGCCTATCTGGCTTACGGTCTGGCGATCATGTGGTGCGGTCAGGTGTTGATCAATGTCGGTGTAAATATCGGTCTGTTGCCGACCAAGGGCCTGACCCTGCCATTCCTCAGCTATGGCGGCAGCTCACTGGTGGTCTGCTGTATCAGTCTGGGCCTGCTATTGCGTATCGACTGGGAGCGCCGCCAGGCGCTGCGGGAGGCTGCCGATGGCCAGTAACGTACTGATCATGGCGGGCGGTACCGGCGGTCACGTTTTCCCGGCGCTGGCCTGTGCTCGACTGCTGCAGGAGCAGGGTTATCAGGTGCACTGGCTGGGTACACGCCGTGGCATCGAGGCGGAACTGATTCCGGCGGCCGGCATTCCCGTGCATTACATCGATATTCAGGGCCTGCGTGGCAAGGGCAAGGCGGGCCTGCTGAAAACACCGGTACGCCTGCTGCGTGCGCTGTGGCAGTCACTGACGGTGGTGCGCGAACTGCAGCCGGTCTGTGTGCTGGGTGCGGGTGGCTATGTCACCGGCCCGGGCGGCCTGGCAGCCTGGCTGCGTCGCGTTCCGCTGGTGATTCACGAGCAGAACGCGGTGGTCGGCACCACCAACCGGCTGTTGGCGAAGCTGGCGGTACGCCGCTGCGAAGGTTTCGATGGCAGTTTCGCCAATGGCGCTGAGCGGCGCAGTACCGGCAATCCGGTGCGCAATGACATTTTTTCCGTGCCGCCGATGACCTGGGACGGCAGTCGTGCCCCGCGCCTGCTGGTGCTCGGCGGCAGCCTCGGTGCGTTGCCGTTGAACAAGCTGTTGCCCGAGGCGCTGGCGCTGTTGCCTGCAGAACAGCGGCCGCAGGTACGTCATCAGTGCGGCAAACAACACGTGGCAGCAGCCGAACAGGCGTACGTCGAGTCCGGCATCCGGGCCGAAGTGGAGCCTTTTATTGCCGATATGGCCGAGGCCTACGCCTGGGCGGATCTGGTGGTATGTCGCGCCGGTGCCCTGACGGTGGCCGAACTGGCTGCGGCCGGTCGCCCGGCACTGCTGATCCCGCTGCCGCATGCCATTGATGATCACCAGAGCGCCAACGCACGTTACCTGGCTGATCGCGGCGCAGCCGAGCTGCTGCCCCAGAAGACATTGACTGCTGCGCAACTGGCGCAGCGGCTGAATACCCTGTTTACCCAACCGGAGACGTTACGACAGATGGCAGAACATGCCCGCAAGCAGGCCAAACCCGACGCTACAGCGGATGTGGTCCGCGCTTGCCTGGAGGTTGCCCGTGAACACTAAGGCCACCTACAGCCTCCCGGCAATGCGCCGTATCCGTTGCATTCACTTCGTCGGCATCGGTGGTGCAGGCATGTGCGGCATTGCTGAAGTGCTGCTGAATCTGGGTTACGAGGTTTCCGGCTCCGACCTGAAACGCTCGGCCGTGACCGAGCGTCTGGAAAGCTTCGGCGCGCGGGTGGACATCGGCCATCGTGCAGAAAACGTGCAAAGCGCCGATGTGCTGGTGGTCTCCAGTGCGATCAATACCAGCAATCCGGAAGTGGCTGCGGCGATGGAAAAACGCATTCCAGTGGTGCCGCGCGCCCAGATGCTCGCCGAACTGATGCGCTATCGCCACGGTATCGCGGTAGCCGGGACCCATGGCAAAACCACCACCACCAGCCTGATTGCGTCGGTGCTGGCAGCCGAAGGTCTGAGTCCGACCTTTGTCATCGGGGGGCGACTGACCAGCGCCGGCACCAACGCGCAGCTGGGTGAGAGCCGTTATCTGGTTGCTGAAGCGGATGAAAGCGATGCTTCCTTCCTGCATCTACAGCCGATGGCGGCCATCGTCACCAATATCGACTTCGATCACATGGCGACCTACGAGGGCGACTTCAACCGCCTCAAGCGCACCTTTGTGGAATTCCTGCACAACCTGCCGTTCTACGGCCTGGCCGTACTGTGCATCGATGATCCGGTAGTGCGAGAGATCCTGCCGCAGATCAACCGCCAGGTGATCACCTACGGACAGTCCGAAGACGCCGATATTCGTGCTGTGGATATCAAACAGCAGGGTATGCAGACGCATTTCACCGTGCTGCGCGAAGACCGCGAGCCATTGCGCGTGTTCGTCAACATGCCGGGCGTACATAACGTGTTGAATGCGCTGGCGACCATTGCCGTCACCGCAGATGAAGGTGTCAGTGATGCTGCCATCGTCAAGGGCCTGACCGGTTTCGAGGGTGTTGGCCGTCGCTTCCAGGTGCATGGCAACTTCCCGCTGGGCGATGACGGCGATGTCATGCTGGTGGATGACTACGGCCATCATCCCCGTGAAGTCGCTGCGGTGATCAAGGCGGTGCGCGGGGGCTGGCCGGAACGCCGGCTGGTGATGGTCTATCAGCCGCATCGCTATTCGCGCACCCGTGATCTGTACGAGGACTTCGTGCAGGTGCTGGGCGAAACCAACGTGCTGCTGCTGATGGAAGTCTACCCCGCTGGCGAGGAGCCGGTGCCGGGTGCGGACAGCAAGCACCTGTGCCGCAGCATCCGTCTGCGTGGGCAGATCGACCCGCTGTATGTCGAGCGTGATGCGGACCTCATGCCCCTGCTCAAGGCCGTACTGCAGCCGGGCGACATTCTGCTGACGCAAGGCGCGGGTGATATCGGCGGCCTGGCATCGCAGCTGGCGCAGGCGCTGACCAGGTTGGGCAACGAACAGAAAGGAGATCAGGCGTAATGGTCGACGTTAAAGCCTTTGGGCGCGTAGCTGTCCTGTACGGCGGCACTTCTGCCGAGCGGGAGGTGTCGTTGAAATCCGGTGCTGCAGTGCTGTCGGCGCTGCAGGCTGCCGGTGTGGATGCCTTTGGGGTCGATGCCGGCGAAGATCTGGCTGAGCGACTGATTGCCGATCGTCCAGACCGCGTATTCATTGCGCTGCATGGACGTGGCGGCGAAGACGGCAGCCTGCAGGGGATGCTGGGATGTCTGAAACTGCCTTACACCGGTAGTGGTGTGATGGCATCGGCCCTGGGCATGGATAAGCTGCGCACCAAGCAGGTGTGGCAGAGCCTCGGCTTGCCGACACCGGCTTATGCGGTCCTGCGCGACGAGCAGGAGTGTGCCGCTGTGGTCGAGCGGCTCGGCACGCCGTTGATCATCAAGCCGATCCATGAAGGCTCGAGCATCGGCATGGCCAAGGTGAACAGCCTCGCCGAGTTGCAACAGGCATGGCAGGAAGCGCGCAAGTACGACGATGTCGCACTGGTCGAACAGTGGGTCACCGGCGCCGAGTTCACCGTAGCGATCCTGGATGGCAAGGTGTTGCCGGCCATTCGCCTGAGCACACCGAACATCTTCTACGACTACCAGGCCAAGTACCTGGCGTCCGACACCCAGTATCAGTGCCCCTGCGGCCTACCACCGGAGCGCGAGGCCGAGCTCGCCGAGCTGTGCCTGCAGGCATTCAATGCCGTCGGCTGCCATGGCTGGGGTCGGGTCGACCTGATGCAGGACAGCGATGGCAATTTCTACCTGCTGGAGGTCAATACCTCGCCAGGGATGACCGACCATAGTCTGGTGCCCATGGCTGCGGCTGCCGCAGGACTGACATTCACCGATCTGGTACTGGCGATCCTCGCCAGTGCCCGTTACTGATCTACGGGAGCTGACGAGCATGCTGGGAGTGCTGATTCGGGATCAACGCGCAGGTAAGACTGCGGGACGGCGTAACACGCCGAACCGTGGCGCCGTACGCGTGACCCCAGCGGCTCCGCGCAGCTGGTCACGCCTGACGTTGCCATCGCTGAGTGATGCTCGGCGCCGAATGCAGCATTTGCTCTGGCCACTGTTGCTGGTAATGCTGGGTATGGGGCTGTACGAGTTGGCGAACCGCCTGCAGCCATTGGCGCAGCGGCCTATCAGTCTGATCAGTGTCGAAGGTGACCTGCAGTACATAGACCGTGATTCCGTGCATCAGCGCGTAGAGCCTTATCTGAATGACAGCTTGCTGACCCTCGACCTGCAAGCTTTGCGCGCCGATCTGCTGGCTATGCCCTGGGTAGCCAGCGCGGCTGTCACCCGCGTCTGGCCAGATCAGTTGGTCATCACTCTGGACGAGCATATGCCGGTGGCGCGCTGGGGCGATTCGGCGCTGCTGAACAACGCCGGTTTTGCGTTTGCCCCGGATCAGGTCAATCGGTTCGAAGGCCTGCCCCTGCTGAATGGGCCGGAGCGCACCAAACACCGGGTAATGCAGACCTATCAGCAGTTCAATCGGCTACTGCGACCATACGGGCATGGCGTGGCGCAGCTGGAGCTGCGTGATCGTGGCAGCTGGTTTCTGACCACCCGTGACGGTATCGAGATTCTGCTGGGACAGGGCGACGTAGTGGAAAAAATGCAGCGGTTTCTGACCATCGACAAACTGATGTTGTCGGAGCGCCGTGAACTCATAGCGCGGGTCGACCTGCGCTACAGCAATGGCATGGCAGTGGCATGGCGCGAGCCTGCAACGGTTCAAACGGGGAGTAACGAGTAATCATGGCAAGCAAGCTGGGTAGCAGGATGATCGTCGGGCTGGACATCGGCACCTCCAAGGTGGTCGCTCTGGTCGGCGAGATAGGTGCAGACGGTCAACTCGAGATTGTCGGTATCGGCTCGCATCCATCCCGCGGCATGAAGAAGGGCGTGGTGGTGAATATCGAATCCACCGTGCAATCCATTCAGCGTGCCATCGAAGAAGCTGAGCTGATGGCTGGCTGCCAGATCCACTCGGTGTTCGCCGGCATCGCTGGCAACCATATCCGCAGCCTGAACTCCCATGGCATCGTCGCCATTCGCGAAGGTGAAGTGGTGCAGGCCGATATCGAGCGCGTACTGGATGCTGCGCAGGCGGTCGCCATTCCTGCTGACCAGAAGGTATTGCACATCCTGCCGCAGGAATACGTTATCGATAACCAGGAGGGCGTGCGCGAACCCCGTGGCATGTCCGGTGTACGTCTGGAAGCCAAGGTGCACCTGGTCACCTGCGCCATGAATGCAGTGCAGAACATCGAGAAATGCATCCGCCGCTGCGGGCTGGAAGTCGAAGACGTGATTCTCGAGCAGCTGGCCTCCAGCTATTCGGTGTTGACCGAGGACGAGAAGGAGCTGGGTGTATGCATGGTCGATGTCGGTGGCGGCACCACTGATATCGCCATTTTCACCGAGGGCGCCATCCGCCACACCGCGGTCATTCCGATTGCCGGTGATCAGGTTACCAATGACATCGCTATGGCGCTGCGCACGCCGACCCAGTATGCAGAGGAAATCAAGATCCGCTACGCCTGTGCGCTGGCGAAACTGGCTGGCCCGGAGGAGACCATCAAGGTTCCCAGCGTGGGCGAACGTCCGCCGCGCGACCTGTCACGACAGGCACTGGCGGAAGTAGTCGAGCCACGTTACGACGAGTTGTTCACCCTGATCCAGGCGGAACTGCGCCGGTCAGGTTACGAAGACATGATTCCAGCCGGCATCGTACTGACCGGCGGCACCGCGAAGATGGAAGGTGCCGTCGAGCTGGCTGAAGAGATATTCCACATGCCGGTGCGCCTGGGCGTACCGCAGGAATTCAAGGGACTGGCTGACGTGGTGCGCAACCCCATCTACTCCACCGGAGTCGGGTTGTTGCACTACGGCATGAAACACCATGCCGACGGCAATCACAACAGTTCGGAGCAGAGCAGGGAGTCACCGCTGATAAAAGTGAAGCGGTGGTTCAAGGGGAATTTTTAACAGACCCGCATAAGCGGGCATCCGGGTAATCCGGAGCGGCAACAAAACGAAACGAAACCAGACGCAACAAGACGAGTGTCAAACTCGAGGAGATGGAACCATGTTTGAACTGATTGATAACCTTCCGCAAAATGCAGTGATCAAGGTCGTCGGTGTCGGCGGTGGTGGTGGCAACGCCCTGCAGCACATGGTGATCAATAACGTCGAAGGTGTGGATTTTATCTGCGCCAATACCGATGCTCAGGCATTGAAGAACATGACGGCGCGTACCGTGTTGCAGCTAGGCTCCGCAGTGACCAAGGGGCTGGGTGCCGGCGCCAACCCGCTGATCGGCCGTGAAGCCGCTATCGAAGACCGCGAGCGTATTGCTGAAGTGCTGCAAGGCTCGGATATGGTATTCATCACCGCCGGCATGGGTGGTGGCACCGGTACCGGCGCTGCACCTATCATTGCCGAAGTGGCACGGGAAATGGGCATCCTGACCGTGGCTGTAGTCACCAAGCCATTCCCGTTCGAAGGCCGCAAGCGTATGCAGATCGCCGAAGAGGGCATCCGTGAGCTGGGCCAGCATGTCGACTCGCTGATCACTATCCCCAACGAAAAGCTGCTCACTGTACTGGGTAAGGATGCCAGTCTGCTGTCAGCCTTCAGCAAGGCCAACGATGTGCTGCTTGGCGCGGTTCAGGGTATTGCTGATCTGATCATGCGTCCCGGCATGATCAACGTCGACTTCGCTGACGTGAAGACCGTGATGAGCGAAATGGGTATGGCGATGATGGGAACCGGTCATGCCAGTGGTGCCAACCGTGCCCGTGAAGCGGCAGAAGCAGCGATCCGCAGTCCGCTGCTGGAAGACGTCAACCTGATGGGCGCTCGCGGTATCCTGGTCAACATCACCGCCGGTCCGGATCTGTCGCTGGGTGAGTTCACGGAAGTGGGCAACACAGTGGAAGAGTTCGCCTCGGAAACTGCAACCGTTGTTGTCGGTACCGTCATCGATCCGGAACTGCGCGACGAGCTGCGTGTCACCGTCGTCGCCACCGGTTTGGGTGCGCGTATGGAGAAGCCGGTCAAGGTAGTGGATAACACTGCTGCTCCACAGCCTGCTCGGAAGCCGGAAGCGACCGCGCCGAATTACCGCGACCTGGATCGTCCGACGGTCATGCGCAACTCCGGCGGCGCTCAGGCGGCGCAGGCGAGCTTCACTCAGCCGGTGGAAGATCTGGATTATCTGGATATTCCAGCGTTCCTGCGGCGGCAGGCCGATTGATTGATTCAATCGGGTAGATAAGGCTGATTGGTGTTCAACAAAGGCGTAATTTGCTATGCTGTGCGCCACTTGTTGAAAATTATTCGCAACTAGAGCGGAAGCCAGTTCAAGCATGATCAGACAACGCACACTGAAGAACATCATCCGGGCCACCGGTGTTGGCCTGCATTCGGGTGAGAAGGTTTACCTCACACTGAAACCGGCGCCGGTGGATTCCGGCATCGTGTTCCTCCGGACCGATCTCGACCCTGTGGCCGAGATCCCGGCGCGTGCGGAGTTCGTGGGTGAAACCACCATGTCCACCACCCTGATCAAGGATGGAATCAAGGTGGATACGGTCGAACACCTGCTGTCCGCCATGGCGGGTCTGGGTATCGACAACGCCGTAGTCGAACTCAGCGCACCCGAGGTGCCGATCATGGACGGCAGTGCCGGTCCCTTTGTGTTCCTGATTCAATCAGCGGGCATCGAGGAACAGGACGCGCCGAAACAATTCATTCGTATCAAGCGTGAAATCACGGTTGAAGAAGATGGCAAAACAGCTACCTTCGTCCCCTTCGAGGGCTTCAAGGTATCGTTCGGCATCGACTTCGATCATCCGGTCTTCCGGGGCCGGAGCCAGTTTGCCAGCGTGGATTTCTCCAGCACCTCCTTCGTCAAGGAAGTGAGTCGCGCCCGGACCTTCGGGTTCATGCGGGACATCGAGTATCTGCGTTCGCAGAACCTGGCGCTGGGTGGCAGTGTGGATAACGCCATCGTGGTAGATGAGTATCGTGTACTCAACGAGGACGGCCTGCGTTACGAGGACGAATTCGTCAAGCACAAGATTCTTGATGCTATCGGCGACCTTTATCTACTGGGCAAGAGTCTGGTTGGCGAGTTCCGCGGCTTCAAGTCGGGACATGCGCTCAACAACAAGCTGTTGCGCGCGCTGTTGGCCAATGCTGACGCCTGGGAAGTCGTCACCTTTGAAGATGCTGGAACCGCGCCCATCTCCTTCATGCGCCCGGCCGCTGCGGTCTGATATTTTCTCGTTTCGTTTGACGGCCACCTCGGTGGCCGTTTTTTTATTGTGCGGATGCAGTGCGGGATTTTTCTATAACTGAGCGGCTCTGTCAGCTGTTCAGGGTTCGCCCCGGTGATGTCTGGCCAATCGTTCCAGAGCAGAGCGCAAGTCGGGGTCGCTTATATGGTTGGCGGTCTCGGTCAAACTCTCCGCGGCTACCTCCGACCGTCTCATTTTGCGAACCAGTGGTGGTTTTTTGACCAATGGTGGTTGTACCTTGCAGTGTATTTTCGTTAAGGTTGCGAACTCCGCGTAGGCCTGTAGCTGTCGAATGAGGCGTTTTTGCTGATAACGGATTCGAGTTGCCCATTGGCTATCGGATATCAGCAGCCGAAGAAGGCCGTCACGATAGGAGGCTACGTGGCAGTGTTCGCGAGCAGCAGGTTCGAGCACGGATTCGAACAGAGACTGCAATCGCTCGACAGCCCGAGCCTGATTGAACAAGCCCTTCAGGGTGGAATGGGTTCTTAGCAGGTCGCCCGGGCGACGGGCATCCAGAGGATGAAATGACATAGTGTCGTCCGGAGTGACTGAACAGCGGTCATCGTAACAGAACCGCGGAAAAGGTTTTTGGGGATCTAGACAGTGAACATCATTATTCTTACCGGGCGCCAGGGCGCTACCAAAGCGTTGACGCTGGGCTCGCCCTGGGTGATCGCTGGGCTGGTGTCCATCATCGCGATGCCGATCGCTGCCGCCCTGTTGACCTGGCAGCTCAGTGGGGCAGGCAAAGCCGCTGACAGTCCCAGCGAGGTGGTGGATTACGACCATATATGGGAACAGTCCCTGCAGGAATACGAGCTGGGGGCCGACTATATAAAGGAAGAGTCCCAGGTTCAGCTGGAACACATGACCCAGCAGCTCAGTCGGTTGCAGACCCGCCTGTCCCGTCTTGATGCGCTTGGCGAGCGTCTCACCGAACTGGCCGATCTATCCGACGGCGAATTCGATTTCAATACCGACGCTGGTATGGGCGGCCCTGAGCTGCCGACGCACAGCGAGCTTTACGAAGGTGCGGACGTACAGACAGTACTTGATCAGTTGTCCGCCCGTATCGATAACCGCACCCGTCAGCTACGTGTGCTCGAAGAGCTCATGCGCAACCGGCAGCTCGATGCCAATGCCTTGCTGGACTTCACCCCGGTCCAGGTTGGTCATATCTCCTCCAGTTTCGGTCGGCGCACCGATCCCATCACCGGGCGTTCAGCGATGCATGCGGGACTGGATTTCGCGGCGCCACGGGGTACGGCGATTCATGCACTGGGGGCAGGTGTGGTGACCTTCTCCGGTCGGCGTGGTGCCTATGGCAACATGATTGAGATCAGTCATGCCGGAGGTTACAAGACCCGCTACGCCCATGCCCAGGAGCTGCAGGCCAAGAAGGGTGACCTGGTGAAGAAGGGGCAGCAGATCGCGACGGTAGGCTCCACCGGACGCTCCACCGGGCCGCATCTGCATCTTGAGGTCTATCACAATGACATGGCAATCAACCCGGCCCGTTTCCTCGCATTGAAATAAGCGCTCGACGCTGACCCAACGCCCGGCCTCGCTCGGGCGTTGGGAGCCCTCTCTCTTCCCGCTCCTCCACTCGTTCTGCCATCGCGACGGTTTATTGTCTCGAGACTTTCAGAGTAGAATGGTTTTTTCGGTGAATGGCCTGTGCATAGGCCAGCCTTGCCATCATCAAATGGATATCGAAGTCGATTATGTTTGCGCCTTTATTGAAGAAAATGTTTGGAAGCAAGAACGAGCGTGAATTGAAACGCATGGCCAAGCTTGTACAAGCAATCAACGCCCTCGAAGAAGGCTTGAATGGTCTGAGTGACGATGAGCTCAAAGCCAGAACCATTGAGTACAAGGAGCGCGTAAGCAAAGGCGAAAGCCTCGATGCCATTCTGCCGGAGGCCTTTGCGCTGGTACGTGAGGCCAGCAAGCGGGTGATGGGCATGCGGCACTTCGACGTGCAGCTCATCGGTGGTCTGGTCCTGCATGAAGGCAGGATTGCTGAAATGAAGACCGGTGAAGGCAAGACCCTGGTCTCCACTTTGCCTGCCTATCTGAATGCCTTGTCCGGCAAGGGCGTGCACGTGGTCACGGTCAACGATTATCTGGCCCGCCGGGACGCCAATCTGATGCGCCCGCTGCATGAGTTTCTGGGGCTCAGCGTCGGTGTGGTGGTGCCTTTTCAGGACCCGGAAGAAAAGCGCGCCGCCTACCGCTGCGATATCACCTACGGCACCAACAACGAATTTGGCTTTGATTACCTGCGTGACAACATGGCTTTCCGCCTGGAAGACAAGTTCCAGCGTGAACTGAATTTTGCCATTGTCGACGAAGTGGACTCCATCCTGATTGACGAGGCACGCACCCCGCTGATCATCTCCGGACCCGCGCAGGACAGCTCCAAGCTCTACACTGCCATCAACAAGCTGATCCCGTTGCTCAAGCGCGGAGTGAAGGCAGAGGAGGGCGAGGAAGGTGTCGACGGTCATTACTTCATCGATGAGAAGACCCGTCAGGTCGAGCTCAACGAAGATGGCCATCAATATGTCGAGGAGCTGCTCACCCAGGAAGGTCTGCTGGCCGAGGGCGACAGTCTGTACCAGGCGCAGAACCTGAACCTGTTGCACCATGTGCACTCGGGCTTGCGCGCGCATACCCTGTTCCATCGGGACGTCGAATACATTGTCCAGGATGATCAGGTATTGCTGGTAGACGAGCATACCGGCCGTACCATGCCCGGTCGTCGTCTCTCCGAGGGGCTGCACCAAGCCATCGAGGCCAAGGAAGGATTGAACATCCAGGCCGAGAGCCAGACGTTGGCTTCCACCACCTTCCAGAACTACTTCCGCTTGTACAACAAGCTGGCCGGCATGACCGGTACCGCAGATACGGAAGCCTTCGAGTTCCATCAGATTTATGGTCTCGATGTGGTAGTGATCCCGACCAACAAGCCGATGATCCGCAAGGATTACAACGATCTGGTCTATCTGACCATCGGTGAGAAATTCGCAGCGATTGCTGCCGATATCAAGGATTGCATGCAAGCCGGCAGGCCGGTTCTGGTCGGTACTGCGTCGATCGATTCTTCCGAGGTGGTGTCGCAACTGCTGAAAAAGGAAGGTATCGCGCACAAGGTTCTGAACGCCAAGTACCACGAGAAGGAAGCTGAGATCATCGCTCAGGCGGGCCGTCCTGGCGCAGTGACCATCGCCACCAATATGGCGGGTCGTGGCACCGATATCATCCTCGGTGGTAGCTGGGAAGCTGAAATAGCGAGCCTGGAAAACCCCACCGAAGAACAGATTGCCCAGATCAAGGCCGAATGGCAGGAGCGCCACCAGCAAGTACTGGATGCCGGCGGGCTGCAGATTATCGCCTGCGAGCGCCACGAATCTCGCCGTATCGACAACCAGCTACGTGGTCGTTCCGGCCGTCAGGGTGACCCGGGGTCCAGCCGTTTCTACCTGTCGCTGGAAGACAACCTCATGCGTATTTTCGCCTCTGATCGGGTGAAGAACTTCATGAAGGCGCTGGGGATGGAGAAGGGCGAGGCCATCGAACATCGCATGGTTACCAACGCCATCGAGAAGGCTCAGCGCAAGGTCGAAGGCCGCAACTTCGATATTCGTAAACAGTTGCTGGAATACGACGACGTCGCCAACGAGCAGCGCAAGGTGATCTATACCCAGCGCAACGAGATACTCGCTGCCGAATCAGTGGAAGACACCATAAAGGCCATCCGTGAGGATGTGGTGCAGAGCGCTATCAGCCAGTACATGCCGCCGCAAAGCGTACCGGAGCAGTGGGATATTGCCGGTCTGGAAACCCATCTGCGTACCGAGTTCGCACTGGACCTGCCGATTCAGCAGTGGCTGGATGAAGACGACACTCTGCATGAAGAGGGTGTGCGTCAGCGGGTACAGGAAGCACTGATCAATGCCTATGCGGAAAAAGAGGCGCTGACCGGGCCGGAAGCGCTGCGTTCCTTCGAGAAACAGATGCTGTTGCGAGTACTCGATGACCTCTGGAAAGAGCATCTGGCGACCATGGATCATCTGCGTCAGGGCATCCACCTGCGCGGCTACGCTCAGAAGAACCCAAAGCAGGAATACAAGCGCGAAGCCTTCAATCTGTTCGAGGAAATGCTCGATTCGATCAAGAACGATACCATCCGCGTGCTGAGTCACGTGCAGGTACGTCGCGAAGATCCGGCCGAGGAGGAAGCGCGTCTGCGCCAGCAAGCTGAAGAGCTGGCCAAGCGAATGCAGTTCAAGCATGAAGAGATGCCTGGTGTCGGTGAGGAAGAGCGAACACAGCCCGCCGAGCCGGCTCCAGCAGCGCCCAGCACGCCGGTTACCCGTGACGGTCCGAAGATCGGTCGCAATGATCCTTGCCCTTGCGGGTCGGGCAAGAAATACAAGCAATGCCACGGCAAGATCAGCTGAACCGACAGGTTTCAGCGTCAGGTCTCAAGTAGCAGAACGGCAAGTGACTCAAGGGTTGCTTGTCGTTTTTTCATTCAGAACCCTATTTATTGGAGTGACATCATGCCCGTCGGACTCGGTCCTCTCCCGACTCTTCACCCGGTTCCAGGTTTTCGTCTTGGTATTGCTTCTGCCGGCATCAAGAAGGCGGGACGCAAGGATGTAGTGGTCATGGAAGCTGCCCCGGCTGCACGAATCGCCGGTGTGTTTACCACCAATGCTTTCTGCGCTGCGCCAGTTACCTTGTGCAAGCAGCATCTGGGCAATGCACCGCGTTATCTGTTGGTCAACACCGGCAATGCCAACGCGGGCAGCGGCAAGCCCGGTATGCAGGCCGCACTGACCACCTGTGAGGCATTGGCGCAGTTGACCGAGGTCGAGCCGGATCAGATTCTGCCGTTCAGTACTGGCGTCATTGGTGAGATTCTGCCAGCAGGCAAGATCATCGCGGTATTGCCGCAGGCATTGGCTGACCTGGACGAGAACAACTGGGCTACTGCTGCCGAAGGCATCATGACCACAGATACCCTGCCCAAGGGTGCCAGCCGGCAGATTACGCTGAATGGCCAGACAGTTACCATCACCGGTATGTCCAAAGGCGCGGGGATGATCCGCCCGAATATGGCAACCATGCTGGGTTACATTGCGACTGATGCGCGAGTAGCTCAGCCAGTGCTGCAGCAGATGCTGAAGCGGGCTGCCGATCTGTCCTTCAACCGCATCACTATTGACGGTGACACCAGCACCAACGACTCCTGCATGCTGATCGCCACCGGTCAGGCGCAGATGGAGGAAATCACCGACCCCGCCAGCAGTGACTACGCACAGCTGGCCGAGGCAGTGAATGCCGTCATGCTGGAGCTGGCCCAGGCGATTGTGCGTGACGGCGAAGGCGCGACTAAGTTCGTTACCGTGCAAGTCAATGGCGGTGGCAATCCTGACGATTGCCTGGATGTGGCCTACGCCGTTGCTCATTCGCCGCTGATAAAGACTGCGCTGTTCGCTTCCGATCCGAACTGGGGGCGTATTCTGGCCGCTGTCGGCTATGCCGGTGTGCCGGATCTGGATGTGGAAAAAATCGATGTCTATCTCGATGACGTCTGCATTACTCGCAATGGTGGGCGGGCAGCGGAGTACACAGAAGAGCAGGGTGCTCAGGTCATGGCGCAGGCCGAGATCACCATCCGCATCGAGTTGGGCCGGGGCGAGTTCAGTGAGACTATCTGGACCACCGACCTGTCTCACGAATACGTGCGTATCAACGCCGAATACCGGACCTGAAAGGGGAGGTCGGTACGCCTACCGAGGTGTACCGACTCGGTTTCAACTCTGTGCCCGGCTTTGATCCGGCCGCCCGCAATCACAGACTCCCTGTGGGAAGATCGCAATCCGTTCCGATTACCGCACGTTCCACCCGCGCTCGCCCGATCCGGTTGATGATGACCTTGCGGCCCTGCGCCCCGGACTGTTGCGGACAGAAAGCAATGGTGCCGGACTGGAAGCCGCCATTCAGTAGCTCGGACTCGCCCTGGGCGTTATAGCGCAGATAGGGTGTGATCGTGGTACTGGTGTGTATGTGGTGAACGCGGGGCGGTTGTTCTTCATGGAGCAACGTCTCGCCAGCATCAAGGGCGCCATTGTTGTTCGCGTCGATGAAGATGGTCCAGCCATTGTTCCAGTTCCCAGAGAGGGGCGCCATGCTGACGTAGCGATTGCGGCGAGTGGCTTCGGTGCGAGTGTGGTTGATGCTGCGCACCATGCTGCTGACGCTGCTGTCCATACGCTGGTCGTCAATCAGACCGCCGAACGCGGGCAGGCCTACCGCCAGCAGGATCGCCAGCACGGCGAGAGCCACCATGATTTCAATCAAGGTAAATCCACGACAACGCATGGCGTAGTCCTCCCTGGAAAAGGGGCTACTGCCTATGCTGCCCGTTGAATGATGAACGATTCGGGTCGTCCAGGTTGAAATCATACTGCAAGTCTGTGGGTATCGGCCCAGTACAGCTGAAATATGCGAGAGGGTTCACGCTTAAAGATATCCGGACCACGTCAATTGAGCGATTCCCGGTGTAACCGCGTCATCATTACCATCATCTTCACTCCAACCGCCTTCCCTCGCACCTGCCCCGGTGGTCATCTCGTTGTAATGTCCAAGTGCTATCATTCTGTTTGTCTGTTTTACTCCCCCGGTAGCCCATGATCAGTCATCACCGTCTTCCCGTTTCCGTTGGCTTCATTCAGAGCGCAGTTATTGTGCTGGGTGGGCTGATCGTTCTGTTCCTCTGGATGGTGTTCCACTACCACAGCCAGCAGGTATACGATGAGCGTTTGGAGGGTGAGGCGGCCGGGCATCTGAATATTGCCGTCATCATTGCGGAGAACCTGCGGCAGATGGCTGACCGAGCCAAGGCCGCCGGAGGCATATACAGTAGCGAGCTGGGCCAGGACGGGGAGCAGTTGGCTAACAGGCTGTCTCCTATCCTCGCTGGTGATCCGGTGTTCAACCGGCTGAGCGTTTTTGATGCCGAGGGGAGGTTGTTGTTCGCCAGCCACAAGAGTGCGTTGGCTGCATTACCGCCGACGTGGCTTGAGCGCATGCAGAACGCCCCCGGCAGCACCGGCAGCGAGCCGGTTATCCCGCCGGCGCCGAGCCGCAATCAAGTGCATGGGCCATTTCCGGATTGGCGTCTGCCGTTTCTCGTGCCTATGCCGGGTAACGATGAGCTTGGTATGCAAACAATGCTGGTCGAGATGGATATCGGCTATCTGGTCAGTCTCTATCACTACATCGATCTGGGGAAAACTGGCTTCATCCAGCTGTTGGATATCAATGGGGTGGAACGCATGCGCGCTGATTCTGCCGGTGTGATAATCGACGGACCGACTCTGGAGCCTTTGCCCGGGTACGGTGAGGAGAGTGCGGTATATACCTCTCGAGCGGGCAGCGTGCGTTACCAGAGCGCCTTCCACAGTATGCCGCAATACGGCTTCACGGTGGTGATCAGTAAAGAATATGACGAGATTCTGCAGCCATTCCATGCGGCGCAGCTACGTCATTTTCTGCTCAACAGCATCATGACGCTGACGGTGGTGGCCGGTGTCTTCTGGATGTTCAGAGTGCTGCAGGGGCAGCAGGCTGTACTCAATACCCTGCAGCGGTCGCAGAAGGAAAATCAGCAGCTCATCAGTCGCCTGGAAACTGAACATGAGCGCAGCAGTCGGGCGGCTTCCACCGATCACCTGAGCGGCCTGTTCAACCGTCGGCAATTCATCAAGGTAGCCAAGCGGTCATTGGTAATGCAGCGTAACAAAAGGCGATTGCTGGCCATGCTGTTCATTGACCTGGATCGTTTCAAGTCGATCAACGATACCCTGGGACACCGGGTGGGTGACTTGCTGTTGCAGGCGGTGGCTGGACGAGTCACCCATATGCTTGAGCCCAGTGATGAGGCTGCGCGCTTTGGCGGAGATGAGTTCGTTGTGTTGCTGGCCGGCAATCGTTCCGAGCAGGAAATCGTCGACTGGGTGGACAGACTGAGCCAGCATCTGTCTGCCCCTTATCAATTGGAGGACAGCGAGGTCAATACCAGCCCCAGCATAGGCATCAGTATCTGTCCGCGCGATAGTCAGGATGTCGACAGCCTGATCCGACATGCCGATGCGGCCATGTATTCGGCCAAACGGGCTGGCCGCGGCCAATATCGATTCTTCGACCCATCGCTGAACGTCGCGGATGTGCAGGAGTTCTATCTCGAGCAGGCTTTAGGGGAGGCGCTGTCCACGCATCAATTTGTTCTTCACTACCAGCCGCAGGTTGACCTGTATTCGATGTCGATTGTGGGCTATGAAGCCTTGGTACGCTGGCAACATCCGGAGTTCGGGCTGATCTATCCGGATCGCTTCATCCCGATAGCCGAGCGCAGTGGCTTCATCATTGGGCTGGGCGTGGAAGTCATCTCCATGGCCTGCCGCCAGCTGGCTGCCTGGACCGAAACCGACATTACTGCTCGGGTCGCGGTGAATGTGTCAGCGCTGCAACTGAGCCAGCCGCAGTTCGGTGACATGGTGCTGGACGAGCTGGAGCGAGCTGGAGTTGAGCCATGGCGGTTGGAGCTGGAGATTACCGAGACTGCCATTCTGGAGCATGAAAGCCTGGCCATAGCCAGCCTGGAAGCGCTCAGGGCGGTCGGACTGAATATCAGCCTGGATGATTTCGGCAAGGGGTATGCTGGCTTCGCGCACCTGCAATCGCTGCCGGTGAACAAGCTGAAAATCGACCGCAGCCTGATCGCACAACTGTCCAACAGCCCTGATGACAGTCTCATCGTATCTTCCACCATCACACTGGCCAAACGCCTGTCGCTGCGCGTCGTGGCAGAAGGGGTGGAAACGCCGGAGCAATTGGTGTATCTGCGCCTCGCCGGTTGCGACATCGTTCAGGGCTATCACTTCAGCCGGCCGATGGCCGCCGAACTGGTTGGCGATTTCGAGCGCGATTTTCAGACTGCCAGGGTTGTCACAACATGAGAATATTCATCCGTATTCTGCAAATGCTGCTCTGCCTTTATTCGCCAGTCATGCTGGCGGAGGCATCACTGTGTGGTGAGGGCGGTCTGCGCATCAGTGCGGTGCCGGTGAAGAATATCGACGAGCTGATCAAGGAGTATCAGCCCCTGGCCGAATTGCTCAGTGACGGCTTGAATATGCCGGTACAGATTCTTCGATCCAGCTCTTATGAAGCCGTGATTGATGCCGTCGTATCCGGTGGTGCAGATATTGCCCTGCTCGGGCCTGCCTCCTATCTGATGGCACATCAACAGAACAACCGGGTTGAGGCCTTTGCTTCCATGGTGCTGCAGGGTGGCCACTTCTCCCCGGCCGGGGACTACTACCAGGCCCTGCTGGTGGTGCGGGGCGACAGCGCAATGCGGAGTCTTGGCGATACCCGCGGCGGACGAGTGGCGCTGAATGACCCTGCCAGTACGTCCGGCGCGCTGATACCCAACAAGGAGTTTCCGGCAAGCGCGGGCATCCCGCTGAATCAGCATTTCGCCGGACAGGTCTATACAGGGTCTCACGACAAGACGCTGGATGCCTTGTTGGAGGGGCGGGTTGATGCGGCTTTTGTATCCAGCGTGCGCGCCGATGAATATCTCAGACGTGGGTTGATCAGCGTTGATGCATTGCGGGTGCTCTGGCGCTCGGCACCTATTCACTATGACCCCTTTGTCTTCAGCAGCGAAGTATGCCCGCAGCTGAAGGCTCGGGTTCGTGAGCTGCTGCTCGAACAATCACCCCGGATGAGCGCCTTTCTGCGCTCGCGGCGCGCTGTCCGGATCATTCCTGTCAGCCATCAGGCCTACGAGCCACTACTCCAGCTGATGACGCCGCGCTGAATCAGCGGCGCTCCAGCAATACCCCTGATTCCATGTGATGGGTGTAGGGGAACTGATCAAACAGGGCGCAGCGGACGATGCGGTGAGTCTTGTGCAGTTCGTCGAGGTTGGCCGCCAGGGTCAGCGGATTGCAGGATACGTAGAGTATGCGGCGGTAACCCTTGACCAGCTCAAGTGTAGCCGGATCCAGCCCGGCGCGGGGTGGGTCGACGAATACGGTGCCGAACTCATAACCGCTCAGATCGACGCCTTGCAGGCGGCGGAACTCGCGTACGCCGGTCAATGCCTGGGTGACTTCTTCGCTGGAAAGGCGTACCAGAGTGACGTTATCCACCTGATTGAGGGCAATGTTCTCTAGCGCGGAGCGCACTGAGCTCTTGGACAGCTCTGTGGCCAGTACCCGGCGGAAACGGGTGGACAGCGGCAGGGTGAAATTGCCATTGCCGCAATACAGTTCCAGCAGGTCATCAGGGTTGTCGCCGGCCGCATCCAGTGCCCAGCCGAGCATATGCTGGTTGACCTGCCCATTGGGCTGGGTGAAGCCGCCTTCGGCTTGCTGGTACCGCCAGGTGCGCCCGTTGACGGTCAGCTCTTCCAATACGTGATCACGCTGCAGTACTCGCTTGCGGCCGCGGCTGCGTCCGATCAGCAGGATATCCAGCTGATCGGCCAGTTGCTGGGCGGCGATATCCCACTGCTCATCGATAGGGCGGTGATAGCACAGGGTAACCAGTGCCTCACCGGACAGCGTGGTGAGAAACTCCACCTGAAACAGTTTGCGACCCAGTACCGGGTCGGCTTTGCAGGCTTCCAGCAGCGGCATCATCAACGCGTTGATGCGCTTGCTGGCGATGGGCAGTTGTTCGATCAGAATCGGCTGGCGATTGTTGCCCGGCTCGAACATGGCGTAATGCGGTTGGCCCTGTTCATACCACAGGCGGAACTCCGCCCGTAACCGGAAGTGCTCCAGCGGTGAAGTGAACACCTCGGGGGCGGGTGCGGCGAAAGGCTGCAGCAGTGCAATCAACTGCTGGCGCTTTTCCTCGAGCTGGCGTTCATAGCCGGCGGGATCGAATGCCAGGCCCATCAGCTGAAGAACCCGAGCTTGACGATGAACAGTGCTGACAGCGCATACAGGCTCGGGTTGAGTTCGCGCCAGCGGCCGGACAGCAGCTTGATTGCGGTCCAGGAAATGAAGCCCAGAGCGATACCGTTGGCGATGGAGAAAGTGAGGGGCATGACCAGTGCCGTCACCACGACCGGGGCGGCCTCGGTCAGGTCCTCCCAGTCAACCTGCACCAGGCCGCTGGTCATCAGTACCGCAACAAAAAACAGTGCCGGAGCGGTGGCAAATGCAGGTACTGCCCCAGCCAGCGGTGAAAGAAACAGGCTAAGCAGGAACAGCACGGCAACCACACAGGCGGTGAGGCCTGTACGGCCACCAGCAGCGGTGCCGGCGGCGGACTCAACATAACTGGTCGTAGTGGAGGTGCCCATCAGCGAGCCGGCCATGGTGGCAGTGCTGTCCGCCATGAGCGCGCGACCCAGACGTGGCAGCTTGCCGTCTTTGTCGACCAGCCCGGCCTTCTGCGCGACGCCGATCAAGGTGCCGGAGGTGTCAAACAGATCAACAAACAGGAAGGCAAAGATCACGCTGATCAGACCGACTTCCATGGCGCCCTTGATATCCAGCTGCAACAGGGTAGGGGTCAAGCTCGGTGGCGCCGAGACGAAGCCGCTGGCGGTGGTCAGGCCGAGCATCAGGCTGATCAGAGTAACCAGCAGAATGCCGATCATCACTGCGCCAGTCACCCGGCGGTAGGCCAGCGCAACGATGACAGCGAAGCCCAGTGAGGCCAGTATCGGGCCAGGTTGGGTCATATCACCGGCGCCGACCAAGGTGGCGGGGTTGTCGACCACGATGCCGGCACTTTTCAGGGCAATAAGCGCCAGAAACAGGCCGATACCTGCGGCAATTGCTGAGCGCAGCGGCAAGGGAATGCTGTTGATCACCCACTCTCGGATCTTGAAAATGCTCAGCAGAAAAAATATCAGGCCGGAAATGAACACCGCACCCAGTGCCACCTGCCAGCTGTAGCCCATCGAGCCGACCACCGTGTAACTGAAGAAGGCATTCAGGCCCATGCCCGGTGCGAGCGCGATCGGGTAGTTGGCCCACAAGCCCATGATCAGTGAGCCGATGGCCGCTGCCAGACAGGTGGCGACGAACGCGGCGCCTGGATCAATGCCTGCATCCGCCATCATCACCGGATTGACAAAGATGATGTAAGCCATCGTCAGGAAGGTGGTGACGCCGGCAATTATCTCGGTGCGAACAGTGGTGCCATGGGCTTTGAGTTGGAACAGTTTATCCAGCATGGGGCAATCTCGGTTAGGGTGGGGCCGAAAAGCGCGGCATTTTAGCCTATTCGAGCGCCCGGCGCAGCATTGCTGGGGGAGGTGGTTGTCGGCGAAGCCGCGCCGAGGGTGAATTTTTGCAATTGTTGTGTCAGGCTTTACGCCCCTTTTTTGCGGAGAGCCGCCATGAGCACTACATTCGACACCGATGAGCAACGCGTCAGCTACGGCATTGGCCGCCAGATGGGCGACCAGCTGCTGTCCAGTAATATTCCCGATCTGGCCGTTGATCTGGTCATGGCTGGTCTGCGTGATGCCTATACCCAGCAACCCAGCCAGGTTGACGAAGTGGCCATGCAGGCGGCTTTTCAGACGCTGCAGGAGAAGATGCAGGCGCTTGGCGAAGAATCCGCCCGTGCTGCCGGCAAGGCTGGTCTGGAGTTTCTCGAGCGCAACGCAGCGCGTGACGGCGTGGTGACGCTGCCATCGGGTCTGCAGTACGAAGTGGTCAATGCCGGCACCGGTGCCACGCCGACCGCAAGCTCAACCGTACGTACCCATTACGAAGGCACGCTGATCAGCGGCGAGGTGTTCGACAGCTCCTACAAGCGCGGTCAGCCAGCTGAATTTCCGGTGGGTGGTGTTATCGCTGGTTGGACCGAGGCGCTGCAACTGATGCAGGAAGGGGCCAAGTGGCGCTTGTACATTCCTTCCAATCTGGCCTACGGCGAACGCGCAGCTGGCAGCATTCCGCCGCACAGCACGCTGATTTTCGATATCGAGTTGATTGCGGTTCTGTAAATGATTTACCCGGGGCGCCCAAGGCGTCCCGGGTTGGTCACAGCAATTAGAGTCGGAATCAGAACGACCGGTCTACCGAAAACCGGGCCAGCTGTTCCAGTGCTTCGCGATAGATCGACGGCGGCAGAGTCTGCAGCAGGTTGATCGCCTCGTCGGCGTGCTGGCGGGCAAGATTGGCGGTATATTCCAGCGCGCCGCTGTTTTCCACAGCCTCACGGATCGGCGCGATATCATCAGTGCCGCCTTTCTGGATGGCCTTGCGTACCAGGGCGGCTTGTTCGGCTGTACCTTCGCGCATGGTATAGATCAGCGGCAGGGTAGGTTTGCCCTCCGCCAGATCATCGCCGACATTCTTGCCCATGGCTTCTGCGTTGCCGCTGTAGTCCAGCAAGTCGTCCACCAGCTGGAAGGCGATACCCAGGGAGTCGCCATAGCGGCGCAGGGCTTCGGCCTGCTCCGCCGGTGCTCCGGCCAGGATGGCGGCGGTGTGGGTCGAAGCTTCGAACAGCATGGCGGTCTTGCTGCGGATGACTTCCATATAGATTGCTTCGTCGGTGCTGGCATCACGTATCTTGGACAGTTGCAGCACTTCGCCTTCGGCGATCACGTTGGTGGCGCTGGCCAGTACCTGCATGATACGCATGTCGTTCAGTGCGACCATCATCTCGAAGGAGCGTGAATACAGAAAGTCGCCGACCAGCACACTGGCAGCGTTACCCCACAGGGCGTTGGCGGTGGAGCGGCCCCGGCGCAGATCGGAAGTGTCGACCACGTCGTCGTGCAGTAGCGTCGAGGTGTGCATGAATTCGATGATGGCGGCCAGTGTATGTGGGCGAGCATCGGTCAAGCCGCAGGCGCGAGCACCCAGCAGCACCACCAGGGGGCGCAGTCGTTTTCCGCCGGCGCTGATGATATAGCTGCCGATTTTCTCGACGAGAGGGACGCGGGAGTGCAGTTGATGCATGATCAACTGGTTTACAGCCTCGAAATCATCCGCGACTGCATTGTAAAAAGGCAGGGTCGTCATCTACAGCACGCTTTCAGAAGGGTTGCGCGGCATGCTAGGCGGCGGCTTGCGTGCTGTCAAGGAAGTGCGCGGATCTGCATGCGCAATAAGTGCGATGGGCCTTTCTGAAAGCGAAGTTCGGCATTGCGCTATAGATGAATTGTCGGTAGAATCCCCGCCCCTGAAAACCCGATTTATAGCATCCCTGTTTTGACAATGGCAAGCTCGGGCCCGATGGCGGGTTCACTTGCAGCCATGCCGGCCACTAACGATTATACCTAAGCGCCGGGTGAGCAGGATTACGGAGAAAGCAACATGTACGCAGTAATTGTTACTGGTGGCAAGCAGTACAAGGTAGCCGAAGGCGAATACCTGAGAGTAGAGAAGCTGGAAGCCGAAACCGGCGCCAGCATTGAATTCGATCGCGTACTGCTGATCGGTAACGGTGATGACGTCACTATCGGTGCGCCGGTTGTCGAAGGTGCCAAGGTGACTGCTGAAGTCAGCGCTCATGGCCGTGGCGATAAGATCCGCATCATCAAGTTCCGTCGCCGCAAGCACCACATGAAGCGCATGGGCCACCGTCAGTGGTACACCGAAATCAAGATCACCGGCATCTCTGCCTAAGTATTGAGGAGTAAAGACTCATGGCACACAAAAAAGCAGGCGGTTCCACACGTAACGGTCGCGATTCAGAAGCCAAACGCCTTGGCGTGAAAATGTACGGCGGCCAGACCATCGTACCCGGCAATATTATCGTCCGTCAGCGTGGCACTCAGTTCCACGCCGGCAAGAACGTTGGTATGGGCAAGGATCACACTCTGTTTGCTAAGGCGGGCGGCGTGATCAAGTTTGAAGTCAAGGGTGAGTTCAACCGTCGCTACGTCAGTGTCGTAGCCGGCTGATAGTTTCCCGGTTTCAGAAAGCCCTGTCTTGCGACGGGGCTTTTTTGTTTGTAGCTTAGGGTCAGGCTCTATGGCCTCTCAATCAACCCCTTCAGGGGGAGCGCAATGAAATTCGTAGATGAAGTATCCATTACGGTAAAGGCCGGTGATGGTGGTAACGGGTGCATGAGTTTTCGGCGGGAGAAGTTCATTCCCAAAGGTGGTCCCGATGGTGGTGATGGCGGCGATGGCGGTTCCATCTTTCTGGAAGCCGATCCGAATCTGAATACCCTGGTCGATTATCGCTATACGCGGCGTTTCAACGCCAGGCGTGGTGAGAATGGTCGTGGTTCCGATTGTACTGGTGCCAAGGGCGAAGAGATGGTCCTGGCAGTGCCGGTGGGTACCACCGTGGTCGATGCCGGAACCCAGGAGATCATCGGTGATCTGACTGAGCCGGGCCAGCGTTTGCTGGTGGCTCAGGGTGGCTTTCATGGTCTCGGCAACACCCGTTACAAATCCAGTGTCAATCGCGCTCCCCGGCAGACCTCGAACGGCAGTCTTGGTGAGCTGCGTGACCTCAAGTTGGAGTTGAAGGTGCTGGCGGATGTAGGTCTGCTGGGACTGCCCAATGCCGGCAAGAGTACGTTTATTCGTGCTGTTTCTGCAGCCAAGCCCAAAGTGGCTGACTACCCCTTCACCACCATGGTGCCAAACCTGGGTGTGGTGGATGTCGGCCAGCTGCGCAGCTTTGTTATCGCTGACATTCCGGGGGTTATTGCCGGCGCTGCTGAGGGGGCAGGGTTGGGAACGCGCTTTCTGAAGCATTTGTCGCGCACCCGGCTGTTGCTGCACCTCGTGGATATGGCTCCGTTGGATCAGGCTGATCCGGTTGAGGCGGTCGAGACCATCGTTCACGAGTTGGGCAAGTTCAGTCCGGCGTTGACCTTGCGTGAGCGCTGGCTGGTGCTCAACAAGTGCGACCAGCTGCTGGAAGATGAGCAGCAGGCAATTCTTGATGACGTGGTCGAGCGCCTTGAGTGGGAAGGTCCGGTGTTCGTCATTTCCGCAGCTGAGCGCCAGGGCACTCAGGAGCTGGCCAAGGCGGTCATGAACTGGCTTGATGAGCGCGGACTGCGGATGCAGGAAGATGAGGAGTATGCTGCGCAGGTGGCTGAACTGGATCGGCAGATCGAAGAAGAGGCGCGTGCGCACATCCAGGAGCTGGACGATCGTCGGGCGCGCCGCAAGGCAGGTCTTGCCGAAGAGGGTGATGACGATGACTTCGACGACGATGATGAAGATGGTCCGGAAATTATCTACGTGCAGTGAAGCAGCGGAGCTGAACAGGCATGCGTGACAAGGTAGTGGCTGCCCAGCGTTGGGTGGTAAAGATCGGAAGTGCATTGCTGACGGGAGATGGTCGCGCTCTGGATCGTGAGGCCATGACAGTCTGGGTTCGCCAGCTGGCTGCGTTGCGTGACAGTGGCGTGGACGTGGTGCTGGTCTCCTCTGGCGCCGTGGCCGCAGGCATGACGCGGCTGGGCTGGACCGAGCGGCCCAAAAGCATACACAGGTTGCAGGCGGCGGCAGCGGTGGGTCAGATGGGGTTGGTTCAGGCCTGGGAGGCAAGTTTTGAAGCCCATGGGTTGACGACCGCTCAGGTGTTGCTCACGCATGATGATCTGTCAGACCGCAAGCGTTATCTCAATGCGCGTAGTACCTTGCGCGGATTGCTGGATCTGGGTGTGATTCCGGTGATCAATGAGAACGACACTGTGGTCACCGACGAGATCCGCTTTGGTGATAACGACACTCTCGGTGCGCTGGTGGCTAATCTGGTCGAGGCGGATCTGTTGGTGATTCTCACTGATCGCGATGGGCTGTTTACTGCTGATCCGCGCAGCGATCCTGATGCCGAGCTGATCTCTCAGGCCATGGCTGATGATCCCAGGTTGGATGCGATGGCGGGTGGCAGTTCTGGTGCGCTGGGGCGTGGTGGTATGCAGACCAAGTTGCGTGCGGCCCGGCTGGCGGCCCGCTCGGGTGCCAGCAGCATCATTGTTGGTGGTCGCATCGATCAGGTGATCGCCCGACTGAAGGTGGGAGAGCAGCTGGGGACCCTGTTGCTGCCCGAGAAAGGTATGTTGGCGGCGCGTAAGCAGTGGCTGGCTGGTCATCTGCAGACGCGTGGTCGCTTGCTGATCGATGAGGGTGCGGTGCGTGCCCTGCAGGGTGGGCGCTCCAGTCTTCTGCCGGTTGGCGTCAAGGCGGTGGAGGGTAATTTTCGTCGCGGCGAGATGGTCGTCTGTGTCGGGCTCGATGGGCGGGAGGTTGCCCGCGGCCTGGTCAATTATGGCGCCCAGGAGGCGGCGCGCATCATTGGTCGGTGCAGTGAAGAGATCGTCGGGGTGCTGGGTTACGTCGATGAGCCTGAGCTGGTGCATCGGGAGAATCTGGTGCTGGTGTAGTTTCTGGTATGTTTTGTGTCGAGATGGAGTTCGACACGCCACGGCCCAGGCATAAAAAAACCGACTCAGTGAGTCGGTTTTTTTGCATCAACGCAGAACGCGAATCAGGCGGCGGTAGCCATGGCCTTGATGTGTGCGTTCAGACGGCTCTTGTGGCGAGCGGCCTTGTTCTTGTTGATGATGCCTTTGTCAGCCATGCGGTCGATGACCGGAACGGCAGCGGTGTAGGCAGACTGTGCTTTTTCGAGGTCTTTGGCGTCAATCGCCTTGACTACGTTTTTGATGTACGTACGAACCATGGAGCGCAGGCTTGCATTGTGATCGCGGCGCTTCTCGGCCTGCTTGGCGCGTTTCTTGGCTTGAGGTGAGTTGGCCACCGTCGTGCTCCTCAGAAAATCAGTGAATTAGGGTATAAATAAGGTCGCGTACTGTGCCGCAGACCTCGGATAATGTCAAGCGCCGGAGTGATCAAACATCGGTCTCCCCGTCGAAGTGTCCAATTCTACCCGGTTAGCGCTATCATCGCGCTTTTATCTGGCGAAATACATGACTGATACAACTCCCCCTGCCGCACCAGAGCGCAAGGCGCCCAGTCTGCTGCGATCCGGCATGGTGGTCAGCATCATGACCATGCTCTCTCGCGTGCTGGGAATGGTGCGTGATGTGGTGGTGGCAGCGTACTTCGGTTCAAAGTCCGAAGCGGACGCTTTTTTCATCGCTTTCAAGATTCCCAACTTCCTTCGACGTTTATTTGCCGAGGGTGCGTTTGCCCAGGCCTTTGTACCTGTGCTGTCGGAGTACCGCACCCGCTTCACTCTTGCTGAAGTGCAGAATCTGGTGAACCGGGTGAGCGGTACCCTGGGTATGACGCTGGCGGGAATAACGCTGCTCGGGGTGGCCGGCGCGCCGCTGCTGATCATGCTGTTTGCACCCGGTTTTCATGGTCAGACGGAAAAGCTCGCGCTGGCCACGGACATGCTGCGCATCACCTTCCCTTACCTGTTTCTGATTTCGCTGACGGCGTTGTGTGGCTCCATTCTCAACAGCTATGGCCGTTTTGCGGTGCCGGCCTTTACGCCGGTATTGCTTAACCTGAGCATGATCGGCGCGACTTTGTTCATGACGCCGTATTTCGATCGGCCGATCATGGCGCTGGCCTGGGGTGTATTTATTGCTGGCGTCGCGCAGCTGTTGTTCCAGCTGCCGTTCCTGGCGCAGATCAAATTGCTGCCGGTGCCGCGTCCGGACCGGCATCATGAAGGTGTGAAGCGCATCATGACGCTGATGGTGCCGGCGTTGTTCGGTGTCTCGGTAAGCCAGATCAACTTGCTGCTGGATACGGTTCTGGCGTCATTTCTGCAGACCGGCAGTATTTCCTGGTTGTACTACGCCGACCGGCTGTCGGAGCTGCCACTGGGTGCCTTTGGTATCGCCATCGGCACGGTGATTCTGCCGGCCCTGTCCCGCCAGCATGCCGGGGAAGACCCCAGGGCCTTTGCTGCCACCCTGGATTGGGCTGTGCGCATGGTCTTGTTAGTGGGGGTTCCCGCAGCCCTGGCATTGCTGCTGTTGGCTGAGCCATTGATCGCAACCCTGTTTCACTACGGGGCCATGACCGAGCGTGACGTAGTGCAGTCGGCCAACGCCCTGCGGGCCTACGCGGTGGGAGTGATGACCTTCATGTTGATCAAGGTGCTGGCGCCCGGTTATTTCGCTCGTCAGGATATGAAAACCCCAGTGAAAATTGCCATCTTCTGCATGGGTGCAAATATGGTCTTCAATCTGATTCTGGTCTGGCCGCTGGCACATGCCGGGCTGGCGCTGGCAACGTCGATGTCGGCTCTGCTCAATGCCGGGTTGCTTTGGTGGGGGCTGCGCAAGGCGGGTATCTATCAGGCTCAGCCCGGCTGGCCGCTGTTCATGCTGCGGCTGGTCCTGGCTTGTATGGCGTTGGCGGTGGTGGTGCTGTGGTTGGCACCGGCCGTGGAGCAATGGTTCCTTTGGGGTTGGCAGCAGAAGGTCTGGCAGATGACCATTCTGGTGGCGGCAGGTATCGGCGTCTTTGTCGCCACTCTTGTAGTGAGTGGGTTGCGAATGAGGCATCTGCGGTCTTAGGAGACTGCCAGTCTTCCCCAATGACGCCAGCCCTCGTAACCCTGTATACTTCACGGCTTTGACTCATCTGCCGATAACGAGTGTTATGGAACTGGTCCGCGGCCTGCATAATCTGCGCCCCCGTCACCGTGGGTGCGTGGCGACAATTGGTAATTTCGACGGCGTACATGCCGGGCATCAGGCAATTCTCAAGCGCCTGAGTCGTCATGCTGCGCGCCTGGGGTTGCCGGGTTGCGTGGTGATTTTCGAGCCGCAACCCAGAGAGTACTTCGCTCCGCACGGTGCGCCTCCACGCCTGACGCGTTTGCGCGACAAGCTCGCGCTGTTGGAAGAGCAGGGCGTCGACCGGGTGCTGTGTCTGGCCTTCAACCGTCGCTTGCGAGAGCTCAGCGCCGATGAATTCATCCAGCAGGTGCTGATCGAAGGTCTTGGCGTCAAGCACCTCGAAGTCGGTGACGATTTTCGCTTTGGCTGTGATCGCGCCGGTGATTTCGAGTTGCTGAAAGCCAGCGGCAAGCGCAGCGGCTTTACCGTCGAGTCGGCCAATACCGTTGCCGAAAGTGGTGAGCGTATCAGCAGCAGTCGTGTACGCCAGGTGTTGGCTGAAGGTGACTTTGCCCAGGCCGAGCGCCTGCTGGGTCGCCCGTTCAGTATTACCGGCCGGGTGTTGCATGGCCAGAAGCTGGGTCGGACTCTGGGCGCACCGACTGCCAACGTCCAGCTCAAGCGCCTCAGTGCGCCGCTGAGCGGGGTATATCGGGTCAGCGTCGAGCTGGACGGTATCAACCAGATCGGTGTGGCCAATATTGGTACCCGTCCCTCGGTGAATGGGGATGGTCAGGCGCATCTGGAAGTCCACCTGCTGGATTTCAATGGTGACCTCTACGGGCGCCGTATTACCGTGGTATTCCATGAAAAACTGCGTGACGAACAGAAGTTCGGCTCGCTGGATGATCTGCAAGCTGCCATCAAGGCCGATTTTGCCACCGCACGGGCCCAGTGGGCCGCCGAACTGAACAAATGAGCCAGGACAAGATGACTGATTACAAAGCGACGCTGAACCTGCCCGCCACGGACTTTCCGATGAAGGCCGGCCTGCCGGTCCGCGAGCCGGAAACCCTGAAACGTCTGGACAGTCTCGGTCTCTACCAGAGAATCCGGGAAGTCAGCCAGGGTCGCCCGCAGTTTGTGCTGCATGATGGCCCGCCCTATGCCAACGGCAGCATTCACATCGGTCACGCGGTCAACAAGATTATCAAGGACATGATCACCCGGTCCAAGACCCTGTCCGGTTTTGATGCGCCCTACGTCCCGGGTTGGGATTGCCACGGCCTGCCGATCGAGCACAAGGTTGAAACCACCTTCGGCAAGAACCAGCCGGCGGACAAGACCCGTGAACGCAGCCGCGAATACGCCAGCAAGCAGATCGAGGGGCAGAAGGACGACTTCATCCGCCTCGGCGTGCTGGGTGACTGGAGCAATCCCTATAAGACCATGGACTTCTCCAATGAAGCGGGCGAAATCCGTGCATTGGCGAAAATGGTTGAAGGCGGCTATGTGTTCAAGGGGCTGAAACCGGTCAACTGGTGCTTTGATTGCGGCTCGGCGCTGGCCGAAGCGGAAGTCGAATATCAGGACAAGAAATCCGACGCCATCGATGTGGCTTTTGCCGTCGAGGATGCCGATAAGCTGGCCGCCGCCTTTGGTCTGGACAGTTTGCCCAAGGCCACCAGCGTCGTCATCTGGACCACCACCCCCTGGACCATCCCGGCCAACCAGGCGCTGAACGTTCATCCAGAATTCATCTATGCGTTGGTTGATACCGGCGACAAGCTGCTGGTACTGGCCGAAGAGCTGGTTGAGTCCAGCCTGCAGCGCTACGGTCTGAGCGGTGAGATCATCGCCCGTTGTGAAGGTGTGGCGCTGGAGAGCATCCGCTTCCGCCACCCGTTCTATGAGCGCTTTTCGCCGGTGAACCTGGCGGATTACGTTGAGACCGGTGCTGGTACCGGTATCGTCCACTCATCCCCGGCCTATGGCGAGGAAGACTTCCGTACCTGCAAACAGTACGGCATGGAAAATGATGACATTCTCACGCCGGTGCAGAGCAACGGTGTCTATGTCAGTGACCTGCCGTTCTTCGGCGGCCAGTTTATCTGGAAAGCCAACGCCAATATCGTCGCCAAGCTGGAAGAAGTCGGTGCGCTGCTCAAGCATGAGCCGATCGAGCACAGCTACATGCATTGCTGGCGCCACAAGACGCCGCTGATCTACCGCGCCACAGCGCAGTGGTTCGTCGGTATGGACAAGGTTGCGCATGATGGCAGTTCCCTGCGTCGTCGCGCTCTGGATGCTATCGAGAACACGCACTTTGTCCCCGCCTGGGGTCAGGCGCGCCTGCACGGCATGATTGCCGGTCGCCCGGACTGGTGTATCTCCCGTCAGCGCAACTGGGGTGTGCCTATCCCGTTCTTCCTGCACAAGGAAAGCGGCGAGCTGCACCCGCGTACCACCGAGCTGATGGAAGAGGTGGCGCAACGCGTCGAGCAGGAGGGCATCGAAGCCTGGTTCAAGCTCGACGCTGCAGAGCTGCTGGGTGATGAAGCGGCGCAATACGACAAGATCAGTGACACGTTGGACGTCTGGTTCGACTCTGGTACCACCCACTGGCACGTCATGCGTGGCTCGCACCCCATGGGTCACGATGAAGGTCCGCGTGCCGACCTGTATCTGGAAGGCTCCGACCAGCATCGTGGCTGGTTCCATTCGTCCCTGCTGACTGGGTGTATGATCGACGGGCACGCGCCTTATCGGGGCCTGCTGACCCACGGCTTCGTGGTCGATGAGAATGGCCGCAAGATGTCCAAGTCGCTGGGCAACGTGGTCGCTCCGCAGGAGGTCAACGACAGCCTGGGCGCCGACATTCTGCGTTTGTGGGTGTCCTCGACCGACTACTCCGGTGAGATGGCTGTCTCCAAGCAGATTCTGCAGCGCAGCGCCGATGCCTATCGTCGTATCCGCAATACCGCGCGCTTCCTGCTCTCCAATCTCAACGGTTTCGACCCCAAGCAGCACGCCCTGGCACCCGAGCAGATGCTCGATCTGGACCGCTGGGCAGTGGATCGTGCGCTGTTGTTGCAACAGGAAATCAGCGAAGCCTACGACACCTACAAATTCTGGAACGTCTACCAGAAGGTGCATAACTTCTGCGTGCAGGAGCTGGGCGGCTTCTATCTGGATATCATCAAGGACCGCCAGTACACCACCGGTGCCAACAGCACTGCGCGGCGCTCCTGTCAGACCGCCATGTACCACATTGCGGAGGCGCTGGTGCGCTGGATCGCGCCGATCCTGGCCTTTACTTCCGAAGAGCTCTGGCAGTATCTGCCGGGCGAGCGTAACGAGTCCGTGATGCTCAACACCTGGTACGACGGCCTGACCGCGCTGCCAGATAACAGCAAACTGGATCGTGCTTTCTGGGATCAGGTGCTGGCGGTGAAGATCGCCGTCAACAAGGAACTGGAGAACCTGCGCAACGCCAAGGTGCTGGGTGGCAACCTGCAGGCTGAAGTGACCCTGTATGCGGACGATCAGCTCAGTGCCACTTTGGGCAGGCTGGGTGATGAGCTGCGTTTTGTTCTGATCACTTCTGCCGCTCGGGTCGCACCGCTAGCCGACGCCGGTGAAGATGCTGTGGCAACCGAGCTGCCGGAGCTGAAGCTCAGCATCGTCAAGTCAGCACATAGCAAATGCGTACGCTGCTGGCATTTCCTGCCGGACGTGGGCAACCATGCTGAGCACCCGGAAATCTGCGGTCGCTGCGTAGAGAATATCGAAGGGCAGGGCGAGGTTCGCCAGCATGCCTGAGGCGCGTCGCAGCGGCTTGGTATGGCTATGGCTCAGTACCGTGATCATCGCGCTGGATCTGCTGAGCAAGTGGGTTGCCGAGTCGAGCCTCAGCCTGTATCAGCAGGTGCCGGTGATCGACGGTTTGTTCAGCTTCATGCTGGCCTATAATACTGGCGCCGCCTTCAGTTTTCTGTCGGATGCGGGTGGCTGGCAGCGCTGGTTCTTTGCCGCGGTCGCGGTGGGCGTCAGTATCATGCTGCTGGTCTGGCTGTCCCGGCTGGCCCGGGATAAGTGGCTGGAAGCAATGGCGCTGAGCCTGATTCTGGGTGGCGCGCTGGGTAACCTGTATGACCGCATGGTGCACGGCCATGTGGTGGATTTCATTCTGGTGCATTGGCAGCAGAGCTGGTTCTTCCCAGCATTCAATATCGCCGACAGCGCAATCACTGTAGGGGCGGCGCTGATGATCTTGGACATGTTCCGGCCCAAGGCGAAAGTCGCGTAAATTCGGCAGCCTGCATTGTTGCAGGAGGAGTGACCGGAACGCCGCAACACCGGATATATTCAATCTAGAGATTCGAACCATGACTGATATTCGCATCAACCACGACACCGAAGTTACCCTGCACTTCACTCTGAAATTGCCAGGTGGTGACGTAGTCGATTCCACCGTGGGCAAGGCTCCGGCCACCTTCAAGGTGGGGGATGGCAGTCTGTTGCCGGGTTTCGAGAGCAGCCTGTTCGGCCTCAAGGCCGGTGATCAGCGTACGTTCGAGATCGAGCCGGAACGGGGTTTTGGCCCTGGCAGTCCGCAGAACATTCAGACCGTGCCTCGCAACCAGTTCAACGAAATGGAACTGGAGCCCGGCCTGCTGGTCATCTTCAAGGATGCCGCTGGCGGCGAAATGCCTGGCGTGGTCAAAGCTATTCATGACAGCGTCGTCGAAGTGGACTTCAACCATCCGCTGGCCGGCAAGGTCATCACCTTCGAAGTGGAAATCATCGGGGTGAAGGCGGCCTGAGCCGACCTACATCCATGACTCAATCGAGGCTTCCCATGCAGATCAAACTGGCCAACCCGCGCGGCTTCTGTGCCGGCGTCGATCGTGCCATCGAAATCGTCAATCGAGCGCTGGAGGTGTTCGGTCCGCCGATCTATGTGCGCCATGAAGTCGTGCACAACAAGTTCGTCGTTGAAGACCTGCGTAATCGCGGGGCGATCTTTGTCGATGAGCTGGATGAGATCCCCGATGACGTGATCGTCATCTTCAGTGCTCACGGCGTATCCAAGGCAGTGCGTGATGATGCCGCTGCCCGCGGTTTGAAAGTGTTCGATGCTACCTGCCCGCTGGTCACCAAGGTGCATATGGAAGTGGTGCGCTACAGCCGTGATGGTCGGGAGTGCATCCTCATCGGACACGCTGGCCACCCAGAAGTGGAAGGCACCATGGGGCAGTATGACGCCAGCAGTGGCGGCGCCATTTATCTGGTGGAAAACGAGGAGGATGTTGCCCGACTGCAGGTTGAAGATTCGTCACGACTGGCCTTCGTCACCCAGACCACGCTGTCCATGGATGATACCGCTCGGGTCATCGATGCTTTGCGTGAACGCTTCCCGGCTATCGACGGCCCGCGCAAGGACGATATCTGCTACGCCACCCAGAACCGCCAGGATGCGGTCAAACAGTTGGCCAACGAATGTGACCTGGTGCTGGTGGTCGGCAGCCCGAACAGTTCCAACTCCAACCGCCTGCGTGAGCTGTCCGACCGCATGGGTACCCCGGCCTATCTGATTGACGGTGCTGATGAGATCCGTCCTGAGTGGCTGGAGAATGTGCGCAATATCGGCGTCACTGCCGGTGCTTCCGCTCCGGATGTGCTGGTGCAGCAGGTTATTCAGCACTTGCGCGACAGTGGTGCCGAGAGTGTCGAGGAGCTGGCGGGGCGGGCAGAAAATATCGTCTTCAGCATGCCGAAGGAACTGCGGGTAGTCGAAGTACAGTAAGCGGAGCACGAACGATCGAGGCCGGAGCCCGTACTCGGTTGTCGATGGCTCCCATGCTCTGCGTGGGAGCCTGCGCCGTGGACGCTCCAGCGTCCGGGCCAACAGCCTGCACCACGGCAAGAGCGGGACGCAGAGCGTCCCAGTAGTATTCGGGGCGTGGGAACGATCGAAGAGGGCAATTGCTCGACGCGGGCAATAAATCTCATCACTGGCCCCGAGCTTGCCCCACCGTTACAATCAATCGGTTAACTCCCCACCCCTGAATCAGGATAGATATGAGCGTTTCCTTCATCCATCTGCGTGTCCACAGCGAATACTCCCTGGTCGATGGCCTGGTACGAATCAAGCCATTGATCAAGGCGGTGGGTGGCGCTGGGATGCCGGCGGTGGCGGTGACCGATCAGCACAACATGTGCAGCCTGGTGAAGTTCTACAAGGCTGCCATGGGTGCCGGCATCAAACCGATTTCCGGTGTGGATATCTGGCTGACCGATGCGGAAGATGAAAACCATCTGAGCCGAATGACCCTGCTGGCTATGGATCGACAAGGCTATCGCAACCTCACTGAACTGATTTCCCGTGGATACACGCATGGCCAGCGCAACGGCCAGGTGACCATTCGCCGCGAATGGGTGGCCGAGGCAAGTGAAGGCGTGATCGCGTTGTCCGGTGCCAAGGAGGGGGAGATTGGTCAGACCTTGCTGTCCAGCGATCCGGCGCACGCCGATGAACTGCTGCAGTACTGGATGGGCGTTTTCCCGGGGCGATTCTATCTGGAACTGCAGCGCACCAAGCGTCCCAATGATGAAGAGCACCTGCATGCTGCGGTGGCCTTGGCGGGTCGCTTCAGTTGCCCGGTGGTGGCGACCAACGATGTGCGTTTCATTTATCGTGAGGATTACGAAGCTCACGAAACTCGCGTCTGCATCGGTGAAGGCCGCGCACTGGGTGATCCACGTCGGGTCAAGCAGTACAGCGAAGAGCAGTATCTGAAATCACCCGAGGAAATGGCTGAACTGTTTTCGGATATTCCGGAAGCGCTGGCCAATAGTGTGGAAATTGCCAAGCGCTGCAATATCGACGTGCAGCTGGGTACCTACTTTCTGCCTGAGTTTCCCGTCCCTGACGGCATGACCATGGATGACTATTTCCGCAAGGTCTCGCTGGAAGGCTTGGAAGAGCGCTTCAAGGTGGTCTTGCCGCCGGACTCGGAAAACTATGAAGAACGCCGCCAGGTCTACTTGGACCGGCTGAAGTTCGAACTGGATATCATCATCCAGATGGGCTTTCCCGGTTACTTCCTGATCGTCATGGACTTCATCAAGTGGGCCAAGAATAACGGCGTGCCGGTGGGGCCGGGCCGGGGGTCGGGAGCGGGGTCGCTGGTCGCCTATTGCCTGTTGATCACCGACCTTGATCCGCTGCAATACGATCTGCTGTTTGAACGCTTCCTCAACCCGGAACGGGTTTCCATGCCGGACTTCGATATCGACTTCTGCATGGAAGGCCGTGACCGGGTCATCGAGTACGTTGCCGAGACCTATGGTCGCAATGCGGTATCCCAGATCATCACCTTCGGTACCATGGCCGCCAAGGCGGTGGTGCGTGATGTGGCGCGGGTGCAGGGTAAATCCTACGGGTTGGCCGACAGGCTGTCGAAGATGATTCCCTTCGAAGTCGGCATGACCCTGGCCAAGGCCCACGAGCAAGAAGAAATCCTCCGCGATTTTCTGGTCGCCGATGAGGAAGCCCAGGAAATCTGGGATATGGCTTTGAAGCTGGAAGGTATCACCCGCAACGTCGGCAAGCATGCCGGGGGTGTGGTAATTGCGCCGACCAAGCTGACCGACTTCGCGCCCTTGTATTGCGACGAGGCGGGGGAAGGGCTGGTAACCCAGTTCGATAAGGACGATGTCGAGTCTGCCGGTCTGGTGAAATTCGACTTCCTCGGTCTGCGCACCCTGACCATCATCGACTGGGCGATGGAGACCATCAATCGTATCCGTGCCGAAGAAGGCAAGGATGTGTTGGATATCAACTTCATCCCGCTGGATGACGCGCCCACCTATCACATGCTGCAGAAGGCCGAGACCACGGCGGTGTTCCAGCTCGAATCGCGCGGTATGAAGGAGCTGATCAAGAAGCTCAAGCCCGACTGTCTGGAAGACATGATTGCATTGGTGGCCCTGTTCCGTCCGGGACCACTGCAGTCAGGCATGGTTGATGACTTCATCAACCGTAAGCACGGCCGCGAGCAGATTTCCTATCCGCATCCGAATTATCAGTATCCGGGACTGGAGCCCGTCCTCAAGCCGACCTACGGCATTATCCTGTATCAGGAACAGGTGATGCAGATCGCCCAGGTGATGGGCGGCTACACCCTCGGCGGTGCGGACATGCTGCGCCGCGCCATGGGCAAGAAAAAGCCCGAGGAAATGGCTCAGCAACGGCAGATATTCCTTGAGGGTTGCAGTGGTAACAATATCGACGCTGATCTGGCGGGCAACATCTTCGATCTGGTGGAGAAGTTTGCCGGTTACGGTTTTAACAAGTCGCACTCGGCGGCCTATGGTCTGGTGTCTTATCAGACCGCCTGGCTGAAGGCGCATTACCCGGCGCCCTTCATGGCGGCGGTGCTCTCGGCAGATATGCACAACACCGAGAAGGTGGTGACGCTGATCGAGGAATGCCGCAGCATGAAGCTGCGGATGAAGGCGCCGGATGTGAATATTTCTGAATACAAGTTCACCGTGGATGACAGTGGCAGTGTGGTCTACGGTCTTGGTGCCATCAAAGGCGTGGGCGAGGGCCCGGTGGAAACCATAGTGCAGACTCGGCAGCAGGGCGGACCTTTTGCCGACCTGTTTGACTTCTGTGCGCGAGTGGACCTCAAGCGGATCAACAAGCGGGTTATGGAAGCGCTGATTCGTTCCGGCGCGCTGGACGCCATGGGGCCCTTCTTCGATACCGAACCTCAGGCCTATTTGCAGAAGGTGGATCGCAACCGTGCGGCCCTGGCCGCCGCCATGGAGGAAGCCATTGCGGCGGCCGAGCAAACCCTGCGCAGCGCGGACAGTGGGCATGAGGATCTGTTTGGCGACCTGCTCGGGCCAGCGGCCGAGCGGGATGTGTTTGAAGTCTATCGCAACGTGCGTGAATGGACCTTCAAGGAACGTTTGCGCGGCGAAAAGGAAACGCTCGGATTGTATCTGACCGGCCATCCCATCGATGAGTACGAAAAGGAAGTCCGGCGTTTCGCTCGTCAGCGCATCATCGACCTCAAACCCTCGCGGGATTCGCAGACCATTGCCGGGCTGGTATTCGACCTGCGGGTGATGAAAAGCAAGCGCGGCGACAAGGTCGGCTTCGTGACGCTGGATGACCGTTCGGCGCGCGTTGAAGTATCGCTGTTCGCCGAGGCTTATCAGGCTGCGCAATCGCTGCTGCAGAAGGATGCCTTGCTGGTGGTGGAAGGCGAGGTGGCGGTGGATGATTTTTCCGGCGGCATGCGCGTGCGTGCCAAGCGGGTAATGAGTCTGGAGGAAGCCCGCACCTCACTGCTGGACAGTGTGCGGATCAATCTGGATACCAGCCAACACGGTCCGGAATGTCTGGGCCGGTTGGCTGGGGTGCTGCAGCAATACAAAGGTAATTGCGCGGTAACCATCGAGTTGCAACGCCCCGATGCGCAAGCCCTGCTGCGTCTGGGTGAAGCATGGCGGGTCGAGCCCGCCGATGACCTGGTGCAGACGCTGCGTGACCAGCTGGGCAAAGGCAGCGTCTCTCTGCATTACAGGTAAAGCAGAATTTGGACATTCTCACGGGGTGCGCCTGCTCGACGCAGGCATGGCAATCCCGTAAGGTAACGCAAAAAACAGGATGCCCCGATTGGGGCCACGCGGATAATCGACGCTTATGAGCAAGAGCCAGAAATACCTCGAATTTGAACAGCCGATTGCCGACTTGCAGGCCAAGATCGAAGAGCTGCGTCTGGTGGGCAGTGACAATTCGCTGAACATCACTGAAGAAATCACTCGTCTGAAGGACAAGAGTCGTTCGCTCACCGAGAGCATTTTCTCCAACCTGTCGAGTTGGCAGGTGACGCAGATGTCGCGGCATCCTCAGCGCCCTTACACGCTGGATTACATCCGCCATATCTTCACCGACTTCGAAGAGCTGCATGGTGATCGACATTTCGCCGATGATGCTGCCATTGTCGGCGGCATCGCGCGCCTGGATGGTCGTCCGGTGATGGTTATCGGTCATCAGAAAGGCCGCGATGTGAAGGAAAAGGTGCGTCGCAACTTCGGCATGCCCAAGCCTGAAGGGTATCGCAAGGCCTGCCGCCTGATGCAGATGGCTGAGCGTTTCAAAATGCCCATCCTGACCTTTATCGACACCCCCGGTGCATATCCGGGTATCGACGCTGAAGAGCGCGGACAGAGCGAAGCCATTGCCTGGAACCTGCAGGTCATGTCGCGCCTGAAGACCCCGATCATTTCCACCGTTATCGGTGAAGGTGGCTCCGGTGGTGCGCTGGCTATTGGCGTCTGTGACCGCCTGATGATGCTGCAGTATTCCATCTATTCGGTGATCTCCCCGGAAGGCTGTGCCTCGATTCTGTGGAAGAAGGCGGAGAAAGCCTCCGATGCGGCCGAAGCCATGGGTGTTACTGCCGCACGGCTGCAGGAACTGGGTCTGGTGGATAATCTGATCCCCGAGCCGCTGGGGGGCGCGCATCGCGAGCCGGAAGAGATGGCGGCCCGACTCAAGGCGCAGTTGCTGGCTGAGCTGGACAAGCTGGAAGGTCAGTCTGCCGATGAGCTGCTGGACAGCCGTTACGAGCGACTGATGGCCTTCGGTATCCAGTAAGTGTTCAATCTGCAGGGGCTGCTTGAACAGCTGGCACCCTGCATGGATGCCCCGGTCTGCTGGCTGGGGCTGTCCGGCGGTCTGGACTCCATGGTGCTGCTGGATGCCATGGTGCAACTGCATCAATCACATTCTCTTCCTCCCCTCAAAGCCATCCATGTACATCACGGCCTGCATACCGATGCAGATCAGTGGGCGGAGCATTGCGCGCGTGAGTGCGCGGCTCGCGGTGTGGAGTTGCATGTCGAAAGAGTGTGTCTGGCGTCGGCGGGCAGTATCGAAGAGCTGGCAAGGGACGCGCGGTACTCGGTATTCGAGCGGCTGATGGGCCGTGACGACTGTCTGCTGTTGGCACACCACCGCGATGATCAGCTGGAAACCCTGTTGTTTCGCGTGCTGCGCGGTACCGGATTGAGAGGTCTGGCCGGCATGCCGCGCAGTCGCGCGCTGGGCGCCGGGCAATTGTTGCGACCGCTGTTGTCCTGGGAGCGGAGAGAGTTATACGACTGGGCCAGCGAGCAACCGCTGAGCTGGATTGAAGACCCGGCCAACGCCGATCCCCGTTATGCCCGCACCGCATTGCGTCATGCGTTGTTGCCTGATCTGCGTCGGCGATGGCCGGCAATGCCCGAGCATCTGCTGAGGCTGGCCGAGCATGCGGAGGAGGCCAATCAGTTGCTGGACGAGCGGGCGAGCGAGGATCTGCAGCTGGCCCAGGGCATGCTGACGGATATCTGGCTGACGGCCTGGCCCAGTCTGGATGTGGCGGCAGTCGCTGCGTTGACTCCGGCACGGCAAAAGAATCTGTTGCGCTACTGGTTGCACGCCAATGGCATGCGGCTGCCTGATCAGCGGCATCTGCACAGCCTGATGATTCAGCTGGGCGCTGCGCAGGACACTCAGCCGGTGGTGCAACTGGGCCAGGCACAGCTATACCGTTCGTCAGGTCGGCTGTGGTTATTACCGACGGGCGGTGTGCCCGCCGGTATCGAACAGCAGCTGACGCACTTTGCCGATACGGCATTGGTGGCCGGTAATGGCTGGCTGCGCATGGCGCCCGGTGGCGGTGGTATTGCCGCGCGGCAGGGTGCCTGGCGAATTGACTATCGCCGAGGCGGCGAGCAGATCAAACTGCCCGGTCGGCCGCACCAGATGTTGAAAAAACTGTTTCAGGAAGCCGGTATTCCGGCCTGGATACGCCCGGCAATCCCGTTGCTATACTGCGACGATCGGCTGATTTCGGTGGCCGGACGCTGGAACGCCGAAGGGGCGGACGCCGGGGCGGATGATACTGGCTGGGCGGTGACATGGGAGCCGGGTTTGATGCCGGTTTTGGATTGAGCAAATCCAGGCTGTCTGGTATCCTGACTTCCCATCTTGACGAGACTTTGGTCTCCCTTCGGTTCCCTGCGGCTACGGTCGCCTAACTTCAATCTACGGATTTTTCATGACGCGCTACATCTTCGTCACGGGTGGTGTTGTATCTTCTTTGGGCAAGGGCATCGCCTCGGCATCCCTGGCGGCGATTCTCGAAGCACGTGGCCTCAAGGTCACCATGCTCAAGCTGGATCCCTACATCAACGTGGATCCGGGAACCATGAGCCCGTTCCAGCACGGTGAAGTCTTCGTCACCCATGATGGTGCCGAGACTGACCTGGACCTGGGCCATTACGAGCGCTTCATCCGTACCCGCATGACCCAGAACAACAACTTCACCACCGGTCGCGTCTATGAAGACGTGCTGCGCAAGGAACGTCGGGGTGATTATCTGGGCGCCACCATTCAGGTGATTCCGCACATTACCGACGAGATCAAGACTCGCATCATCCGTGGTGCCGGCGATGCCGATGTGGCCATGGTCGAAGTGGGTGGGACCGTGGGTGATATCGAGTCGCAACCTTTTCTTGAGGCCATCCGCCAGCTGCGCCTGGAAGTAGGCGCCAAGCGTGCCATGCTGATGCACCTGACGCTGGTACCCTACATCGCTACTGCCGGTGAAACCAAGACCAAGCCGACTCAACATTCGGTCAAGGAACTGCGCTCCATCGGCTTGCAGCCTGACGTGCTGGTGTGCCGCTCCGATCATCCGATCGATCTGGCCTCGCGGCGCAAGATTGCGCTGTTCACCAACGTCGAAGAACGTGCGGTGATCAGTCTGCCCGACGCCGATACCATCTACCGTATTCCCGGCATCCTGCATGCCCAGGGTCTGGATGATTACGTCGCCGAGCGCTTCGGTCTGGAGTGTGACAGCGCCGATCTGTCCGAATGGGAGCGGGTGGTGGATGCCAAGCTGCATCCCGAGAAGGAAGTCACCATCGCCATGGTCGGCAAGTACATGGAATTGCTGGATGCCTACAAGTCGCTGATCGAGGCGCTGAGTCACGCCGGCATCCAGAGCCGCACCAAGGTCAATGTGCGCTATATCGACTCGGAAACCATCGAGGAGAATGGCACTGGCCAGTTGGAAGATGTGGACGCCATCCTGGTACCTGGCGGCTTCGGCCTGCGTGGCGTGGAAGGCAAGATTGCCGCCGTTCGCTATGCCCGTGAAAACAAGATCCCGTATCTGGGCATCTGTCTGGGTATGCAGGTGGCCGTCATTGAGTTCGCTCGCAACGTTCTCGGCTGGGCAGACGCCAACTCCACTGAATTCGACAAGACCTCGAAGCATCCGGTGGTGGGTCTGATCACTGAGTGGCAGACCGCGACCGGCGAAATGCAGACGCGCGACGAGTCCTCCGATCTGGGCGGCACCATGCGCCTGGGCGCTCAGGAGTGCGCCTTGGAGGCAGGCAGCAAGGCCCGTGAATGCTATGGCGAGGACGTGATTGTCGAGCGTCATCGTCACCGTTATGAGGTCAACAACAACCTGCTGGCCGAACTGGAAAAGAGCGGTTTGAATGTGTCTGGCCGGTCAATGGATGGTGCCTTGGTTGAAATGGTCGAAGTGGCAGATCACCCTTGGTTTGTGGCTTGCCAATTCCACCCGGAATTCACCTCCACACCACGTGATGGCCATCCGCTGTTCAGCGGTTTCGTCAACGCGGCGCTGCAGCAACGCGCCGGCAAGAAAGCCTGAGGAAACGTCATGGCCCAGAAAATTGTTCGCGTTGGTGATATCGAGATTGCCAACGATAAGCCGTTCGTGTTGTTTGGCGGCATGAATGTGCTGGAATCCCGTGATCTGGCCATGCGCATCTGTGAAGAATATGTGGCGGTGACCGAGAAGCTCGGCATCCCCTACGTGTTCAAGGCCAGTTTCGACAAGGCCAACCGTTCGTCGATCAATTCCTACCGGGGGCCGGGCATGGAAGAAGGTCTGAAGATCTTTCAGGAGATCAAACAGACCTTCAATGTGCCGGTCATCACCGACGTACACGAGCCGCATCAGGCTGCCCCGGTGGCCGAGGTGTGCGACATCATCCAGCTGCCGGCGTTCCTGTCCCGGCAGACCGATCTGGTGGTGGCCATGGCGAAAACCGACGCTGTGATCAATATCAAGAAGGCGCAGTTTCTGGCGCCCCATGAGATGCAGCACATCTTGAGCAAGTGCGAAGAAGCCGGCAATGACCGGCTGATTCTCTGCGAGCGCGGCTCCAGTTTCGGCTACAACAACCTGGTGGTGGACATGCTCGGCTTCGGTCTCATGAAGCAGTTCGAGTATCCGGTATTCTTCGACGTGACCCATGCTCTGCAAATGCCTGGCGGTCGCAGTGATTCGGCAGGTGGTCGTCGTGCCCAGGTTACCGATCTGGCCAAGGCCGGCATGAGCCAGGGTCTGGCCGGTCTGTTCCTGGAAGCGCACCCGGATCCGGACAATGCCAAGTGTGATGGTCCCTGCGCGTTGCGTCTGGACAAGCTGGAGCCGTTCCTGATCCAACTCAAGGCACTGGATGATTTGGTAAAAGGTTTCCCGCAACTCGAAACGGCCTGATTGCCAGGCAACCCCCTTTCAATACAAAGCATGTTTCAGATGGAGAAAGCAGCAATCATGGCGAAGATCATTGACATCAAGGGTCGTGAAGTACTGGACTCGCGTGGTAATCCGACCGTTGAAGCGGATGTGATTCTGGAAGGCGGCATCCTCGGCAGCGCTTGCGCTCCGTCCGGCGCCTCTACCGGTTCGCGTGAAGCGCTGGAGCTGCGCGACGGCGACAAGAGCCGTTACCTGGGCAAGGGCGTATTGAAAGCCGTTGCCAATATCAATGGTCCGATCCGTGACTTGCTGCTGGGTCGTGATGCACTGGATCAGTCGGGTCTGGATCGTGCCATGATCGAACTGGACGGTACCGATAACAAAGGCAAGCTCGGCGCCAATGCCGTTCTTGCAGTATCTCTGGCTGCTGCCAAAGCAGCGGCTCAGGCCAAGGGCGTGCCGCTGTATGCGCACATCGCTGATCTGAACGGCACCCCCGGCCAGTACAGCATGCCGGTGCCGATGATGAACATCATCAACGGCGGTGAGCATGCCGACAACAACGTCGATATTCAGGAGTTCATGGTGCAACCGGTCGGCGCGAAGACCTTCGCCGACGCCCTGCGCATGGGAACCGAGATCTTCCATCACCTCAAGGCAGTATTGCAGGGCCGTGGCCTGAGCACCTCTGTGGGTGACGAGGGTGGTTTCGCACCGAACCTGGCGTCCAACGAAGATGCTCTGGGTGCCATTGCCGAAGCGGTTGCCAATGCCGGTTACAAGCTGGGTGAGGACGTAACCCTGGCCCTGGATTGCGCAGCCAGCGAGTTCTACAAGGATGGGAAATATGACCTGGCCGGTGAAGGCAAGGCATTCGACGCTGCCGGTTTCGCCGACTATCTGGCGGGTCTGAGCCAGCGCTATCCGATCATTTCCATTGAAGATGGCATGGATGAGTCCGACTGGGCTGGTTGGAAAGTGCTGACCGACAAGATCGGCGAGAAGGTCCAGCTGGTGGGTGATGATCTGTTCGTGACCAATACCAAGATCCTCAAGCGCGGTATCGATGAAAAGATCGGTAACTCGATTCTGATCAAATTCAACCAGATCGGTTCGCTGACCGAGACACTGGAAGCCATTCAGATGGCCAAGGCTGCCGGTTTCACCGCCGTGATCTCGCACCGCTCCGGTGAAACGGAAGACCACACCATCGCCGATCTGGCTGTAGGTACGGCTGCCGGCCAGATCAAGACCGGTTCGCTGTGCCGTTCCGACCGGGTGTCAAAGTACAACCAGCTGCTGCGCATTGAAGAGCAGCTGGCGGGTAAGGCACCCTACAATGGCCGTGCCGAGTTCCGTGGCTGATAGTCGACTTCCGGGGAGGTTGCCTACTTGAAATGGCTCTGGCTGATTTCGTTGATATTGTTTGTCGGACTGCAATATCGTCTCTGGGTAGGCGAAGGCAGTCTGGCGCACGTCGCCGAACTCAAGCAGGACATTTCCAGTCAGCAGAGCGAGAACGAGAAGCTGCTTGAGCGCAATCGCGTGCTTACTGCAGAAGTCATCGAGCTGAAACAGGGGTTGGAAACCATCGAAGAGCGTGCCCGGCATGAACTGGGCATGGTCAAGGAAGGTGAAACCCTGTTCCAGTTGAGCGGTAATGACTGAAACCCAGCTGTCTTTCTGGGTGGTCATTCCCGCTGCCGGCGTCGGCTCGCGCATGCGCGCCGATCGTCCAAAGCAATATCTGCCCTTGAATGGGCGCTGTCTGATCGAACATACCCTTGACTGTTTTCTCGACCAGCCCGGATTGTCCGGCCTGGTAGTCTGCCTGTCGCCGGCTGATGAGTGGTGGCCGGAGCTAGCCTGCGCGCGTGATCCACGCATTACCCGGACCGATGGTGGTCGTGAACGCGCCGACTCGGTTCTCAACGGACTGCAGGCGCTCATGGCGCTGGGCGCAGCCGAGCAGGATTGGGTACTGGTGCATGACGCCGCCCGGCCCAATTTGGCTCACTCCGATCTGCGCAAGTTACTGCACACACTGCAAAATGACCCCATCGGCGGGCTGCTGGCCGTGCCGGTGCGCGATACCCTGAAACTGACCGGGCCGGACGGCCGGGTCAGTTCCACTCCGGACCGTTCACTGTTCTGGCAGGCCTATACCCCGCAGATGTTCCGCCTGGGGGCGTTGCGCGCCGCTTTGAGTAACGCCTTGGCGGCCGACGTAGCGATCACCGATGAAGCCTCGGCCATGGAATGGGCCGGTCAGGCACCACGCCTGGTCGAAGGCCGTGCAGACAACATCAAGGTGACCCGGCCGGAAGATCTGGAGTTTCTGCAGCGGCGTTGAGTTGATGACCACTCCAGGCATCCATTCATCCACTGCAGATTGACCGCGGTTAGGGGACTCAATATGCTGTATGTCTGTACAGTGTAATGGTGCCCCCCATGATTGGCTATTCCTTTTCTTTTTCCTTTCCGTTTGCGCAGACCGCCGCTGCCTTGTCCATGGAGCTGGGCCGATGAGTGCGGTGGTGTCGCTCGATGCCCTGTTGCGTCAGCAGCGGGTATGGAAAGGACGGGGCGAGGTCGCGCCGGCGGCAGCTCAACCCACCGGGCATCCGCAGCTGGATGCGCTGCTGCCTGGCGGTGGTTGGCCGGAGGCGGCGCTCAGCGAAATTCTGCTGGCGGCGCCGGGCGCGGGAGAGCTGCAGTTGTTGTGGCCGACCCTGGCGCGGCTGACCCGGGCTGGAGAGCGGATTGTGCTGGTGGCGCCGCCTCATATTCCCTATCCCCACGCCTGGCTCCAGGCCGGTGTCGATCTGCGCTGGATGACCTTGATCGATGCGCCCGACCGGGAAGCGTTGTGGGCGGCTGAGCAATGTCTGCGCTCGGGCAGTTGCGCTGCAGTGCTGTGCTGGCCGCAACGCATCAATGATCGTGGATTGCGCCGTCTGCAACTGGCGGCGGCCACCGGTCAGACCCTGGGGTTTGCCTGCCGTTCTCTGCGCGAGGCGGTCAATCCGTCGCCAGCCGCCCTGCGTCTGGCAGTGGATTGCCAGCCACGACAGGTGCGCGTGCTCAAATGCCGGGGCGCGCTGGTGCCGGGTCAGTCGGTTGCGCTCTGAGCATGCGCTGGGCTTGTATTCTGCTCACTCAACTGGCGCTGGATGGCGTATCGCGCAGCCGTGACGATCAGACCCAGCCGCTGGTGCTGGTAGCCGGCCCGGCGCAGCGCCGGGTTATCCGGGCAGCCAATCCCGCAGCTCGTCAGCTGGGGCTCAAGCCCGGTCAGACGCTGATTGCCGCGCAAGCACTGACCAGTGGTTTTGCCGTGGCCGAGTATGATCAACAACAGATTGATCACTGGCAGCATTTCCTGGCCGCCTGGGCCTATCGTTTTAGTTCCCATGTCAGTCTGGATTATCCTCGGGCTCTGCTGTTGGAAATCGAGTCCAGTCTGGGACTGTTCGGCCCCTGGCCGCGTTTCGAACAGCGTTTGCGCACCGAGCTGACCGAGCTGGGCTTTCAGCACCGCATCGTGTTGGCGCCGAACCCGGCGGCGGCGCGGGCGTTGGCCAATGTGCATGATGGCCTGGCAGTTGACGATGCCGCCTTGCCGAGAGAAATCGAACGCCTGCCCATCAGTCGCTGTGGCTTGCCGACCGACACAGTGTCCGCCCTGGCCCGCATGGGGCTGCGGCAGGTGAAACAGTTGCTGGTATTGCCACGGGATACCCTGGGCCGACGTTTCCCCAAGGATGTGCTGTGGCATCTGGATACGCTGTTGGGCCATCAGCCGCTGGCGCTTGGCAACTTCCAGCCGGCAGATGAGTTTGCTGCACGGATCGAATTCAACTTCGAGGTCAACAACCATCAGGCGCTGCTGTTCCCGCTGCGCCGGCTGATCGCCGATCTGCATGCTTTTCTTGCCGGCCGGGACTGTGGCGTGCAGCAACTCATGCTGGCGCTGGAACACCGCAGTCTGGCAGCTACCCCGTTGCCGGTGGGCCTGCTGACGCCGGAGCGCGATACTCAATTATTGTTCGATGTGGCGCGTGGCCGCCTGGAGCAGTTACAACTGCCCGCACCGGTGTTGGCGCTGCGCCTGTCGGCGCCGAACCTGCCGGATTTCGTACCGCAATCACAGGCGCTCTTTGTCGAACGGCCGCAGCAATCCCAGCCCTGGGAGCAACTGCGTGAACGGTTGCGTGCCCGCCTGGGAGACCAGACCGTGTATGGGCTGGCCGCTGTGGCTGATCACCGTCCGGAGCGCAGTTGGTGTACCGATGTGGCGGGCGGCAGAGCAGGACAGCACGATGAGCGACCGCGCCCTGGCTGGTTGTTGACCGAGTCGCAGCTGCTGAATGACCTGGTGCCCGAGATTATCGCTGGCCCCGAGCGTATCGAGTCGGGCTGGTGGGATGCCGGCGATCTGCGGCGGGACTATTATATGGTCCGCACCCGGGACGGGCGTCGGGCCTGGGTCTGGCGCGCGGCCGACGGCTCAGGGCCGTTCATGCTGCAGGGTTGGTTCGCATGAACGCGGCCTATGCCGAGTTGCATTGCCTGAGCAACTTCAGCTTTCAGCGGGGCGCCTCCAGTGCCGATGAACTGTTTGCCCGGGCGCATCAGCACGGTTATCGGGCTCTGGCGATCACTGACGAATGTACCCTGGCCGGGATCGTGCGGGCCTGGCAGGCGGCGAAGGAACATCAGTTGCCGTTGATCGTCGGCAGTGAAATGCAGGTGGAGAACGGGCCGAAGCTGGTGATACTGGTGGAGAACCTGCAGGGCTATCAACGGCTGTGCCAGTTGATAACCCTGGCCCGGCGGCGTGCGGAAAAGGGATGCTATCGGCTGCTGCGTGAGGATATCGGCGCTGATATGTCCGGGTTGCTGGCGTTATGGTTGCCTGCGGATAATGAGGACGTCAGCAAAACCGGCGTCTGGCTGAAAGACCGGTTTCCCGCGTCCCTGTGGTTGGCTATCGAGCTGCATCAGGGCGTCGATGATGCTCAGCGTCTGGCCCGGCTGCAGGCGCTGGCTGCCAGCCTGGATATTCCGGCGGTGGCCGCCGGGGGTGTGCACATGCACGCCCGCGGGCGTCGGGCATTGCAGGACACCATTACATCCATCCGACACCACTGTCGGGTGGACGAAGCCGGTCACCGCCTGTTCGCCAATGGCGAACGGCATCTGCGCAGTCGAGAGGTGCTGGTCGGTATCTATCCGGTGGCGTTGTTGGACGAAACGCTGCGTATTGCCGAACGCTGCCAATTCGATCTCAGTAAGCTGAAGTACCAGTACCCCCGCGAACTGGTACCGGCAGGACATACCCCGGCGTCCTGGGTGCGGCAGTTGACCGAGGAGGGTATCGCCTGGCGCTGGCCCGCCGGTATTTCCGCCAAGCTGCGCGGGCAGATCGAGACAGAGCTGACGCTGATTTCCGACCTGGAATATGAAAGCTATTTTCTGACCGTGCATGACATCGTCCGTTTTGCCCGCAGCCAGCATATCCTCTGCCAGGGGCGCGGCTCGGCGGCCAACTCGGCGGTGTGCTTTGCCCTGGGCATCACCGAGATCGACCCGGTGCACAGCAATCTATTGTTCGAGCGCTTTCTGTCCCGCGAGCGCAACGAGCCGCCGGACATCGATGTGGATTTCGAACACGAGCGGCGCGAGGAAGTGATCCAGTACGTGTTCCGCCGCTATGGCCGCCGCCGCGCCGCGCTGACCGCCGTGGTCAGCAGCTATCATACCGCCGGTGCCGTGCGGGATGTGGGCAAGGCGCTGGGGCTGCCAGCCGAGCAGGTCGATACTCTGGCGCGTTGTTGCGGACGCTGGAGCGATCATATTCCCACGCCGGAGCGGCTGCGCGAGGCTGGTTTCGATCCGGACAGTCCGATACTGCACCGGGTTCTGACCCTGAGTGGGCAACTGATTGGCTTCCCCCGTCACCTGTCCCAGCATCCAGGCGGCTTCGTCATCTCCGAGCAACCGCTGGATACCCTGGTACCGGTGGAAAATGCCGCCATGGACGGGCGCACCATCATCCAGTGGGATAAGGATGACCTGGACGCCGTCGGCCTGCTCAAGGTGGATATCCTGGCACTGGGCATGCTCACCGCGCTGCGCCGCTGTTTCGATCTGGTGCGTCATTACCGGGGCCGCGAACTGACCCTGGCGACCATTCCGGCAGATGACGGGCCGACCTACGACATGATCGGCCGGGCTGACACCATCGGCGTGTTCCAGATCGAGTCGCGGGCACAAATGAGTATGTTGCCGCGACTCAGGCCTCGGGAATTCTATGATTTGGTGATCGAGGTGGCGATCGTGCGTCCTGGGCCGATCCAGGGCGATATGGTGCATCCGTATCTGCGCCGGCGAAACCGGGAAGAACCGGTCACCTATCCATCAGAAGCACTGGAAAAGGTGCTGAAGCGCACCTTGGGTGTACCGCTGTTCCAGGAGCAGGTGATGGAACTGGCCATTGTCGCTGCGGGTTATACCGCAGGCGAGGCAGATGAACTGCGCCGCGCCATGGCCGCCTGGAAGCGTCGCGGCGGATTGGAGCCACACCGGGAAAAGCTCACCAACGGCATGCTTGAGCGCGGCTACGACCGCGAGTTTGCCGAGCGCCTCTTCGAGCAGATCAAAGGCTTTGGTGAGTATGGCTTTCCAGAATCCCACTCGGCCAGTTTCGCCTTGCTGACCTACGCCAGCAGCTGGCTGAAATGCCATGAACCGGCCGCCTTCACCTGCGCTTTGATCAACAGCTGGCCGATGGGCTTCTACAGTCCCGATCAGTTGCTGCAGGACGCCCGCCGGCATGACATTCAGACGTTTCCGGTGGATGTGCGTTACAGCGATTGGGATTGTTCATTGGAGCGCTGCGGCGATGGTCAGCTCGGTATTCGTCTGGGATGGCGCATGGTGGCTGGTTTTCATATCGAAGATGCTCGACTGATCGAACGGACCCGCCAGCAGCAGCCTTTTACCGATGTCAGTGACCTGAGCCTGCGAACGGGCTTGAATGCTCGTGCCCGAGATCTGTTGGCTGATGCCGGGGCGTTGCGTGGGCTGGCTGGCAACCGCTATTGCGCTCGCTGGGCTATGGCCGGTATTGAACCTCAGCTGCCGTTGTTTGCCGGACAGCCAGCGCTGGCCGAGGTTCCGGTAACATTACCCCTGCCGTCGGAAGCGGAAGAAATGCAGGCTGACTATGCGCTGGTCGGTACCACCATGGGACGCCACCCCATGGCCATTTTGCGCCCGCAACTGCGTGCTCGGCGCTGCCGCGATTCGAAGGAGTTAAAGGCGCTTGAGCATGGTCGTCCGGTGACGGTCGCTGGGCTGGTGACTGGCCGGCAGCGCCCCGGCACTGCCAGTGGAGTGACCTTTGTCACCCTGGAAGATGAACACGGCATGATCAATGTGGTGGTCTGGCGCGCCTTGGCCGAGCGCCAGCGCAAGGAGCTGGTGCTATCGAGCATGCTTCAGGTACATGGCCGGCTGGAGACCAAGGAGGGTGTTCGTCATCTCATTGCCTCTCGTCTGGTCGACCTGACGCCGATGTTGAATGGCCTGGCTACTCGTAGCAGGGACTTCCATTGATAGCTCAATGATCTGCTTTCTGCAGATTATCGCTGGTATCGCGAACCCGGTAGAGTCCCGACTCCTCATCGCGCCCGATGCGTGCCACGGCAATTTTCGCGTCATGGGTGAATACCAGGCGTCCATTATCGGCAACCATGTCATTGAGCAGCGCTTCCTTCTCGCCGATCAGAATCTCGGGGAAACGGTCATAGCCCATGGTGATCGGCAGATGTACCCAGGGCGCGCCGGGGATCAGATCACCGGGAAATACCACAGGACCATCGGGCATATCGAATTCAGGTAACATCAGTCCCGGCGTGTGACCATCACTGAAGCGGAAGCGCCAGTCTGGCCCGAGGGTGGGAGAGTGTTGACCGTCCTTAACCAGCTCCAGGCGCCCGCTGGCTTCAAGCAAACCGAGCAGTTGCGGAATGAAGGAGGCCTGATCCCGCGGATGTGGCCGCCGCGCACGTGCCCAGTGGCGATGGCCGGTGATGAAAGTGGCGTTGGGGAACAGCAGCTCGGAAGGTTTGCCCTCCTGCCAGGCGCTCAACAGGCCGCCGGCATGATCGAAGTGCAGGTGAGTAAGTATCACAACATCCATATCTTCATGGGTGAGGCCGATCTCAGCCAGACTGTCGAGCAAAACGTGTTGACGCTCGACCACGCCGTAACGTTCTTTCATTTCCGGAGAGAAAAAAGCCCCGATCCCGGTTTCGATGAGAATGTTGCGATCGTCCTCCTGTACCAGCAAGGCGCGGCAGCTCAGGGCGATGCGGTTGTGTTCATCTGTTTCAACCCAACGTGACCACAGCGCCTTGGGTGCGTTGCCGAACATGGCGCCGCCGTCCAGTCGCTGGCTATTGCCTTCGAGGGTGGTGAAAGTACGCATAAGGAACTCCCCTGTATCCCTACGCCGGTGCAATGACCGGCGTAGGGATGATTGCAAAGAAACGCTGAGGCGATCAGCTCTGATTCTGTTCTGGCTTGGCTGGCTTACTGATACTGCGGAACTTGAGCAGATGAGTGCGCTCGACCAGGATGTAAAGCACCACACCTGCGGCCAGCCCCCAACCAGCACCGTATACGGCCAGTACCACGCCCATGGTGCCGGCAATGCCGCGCTCGGTATTGTTGTTGAGCTGCTCGAAACCGACCATCAGGCAGATATAGCCGGTGAGAATCAGTGTCAGCGACAGGGCAATCGGCAGGACCGGCTGGAAGAAACTCACCAGCGGCAGCAGAAACAGCGCCAGAAAGCCGGTAATCCAGAAGGTGCCGGCACCGCTGTAGATCGACTCCATGGCATGGCGGCCATATTTGTAGCGTTCCGCCATGGTGGCAGCAACGGCCGTCCACAAGGGGCCGGCCAGACCGGGAGAGGGCGCGAAGAAGGCATGCATCGCATTGCGGAGGGCGGTCACCAGATGCACCCGGTCAATGTTGTTCTCGATCACTTCGTCGGTGCGCAGCTCGTCAGCGCGCTGCATCAGAGACTGGCCAACAATGATGTCGCCAAAGGCAATGATGTAGGCGATAACCGCTGTGGGTATGGCCAGCATGAACACCTTGGCATCCGGGAAGCCAAGGGTGAATGGCAGGTAGTTCCACATCTCGGCGAATGCGGGTGCGGTGATGCCGAAGCGGACATCCGGCATCTCATATTCGCCGGTGATGATACCCACGAAGATGGCCACGAGCATGCCAGGTACCATGCCGTAGTTGACCACTTTGCGCGCAAATGGAACCCGCTCGGTCAACCCCTTGAAGGACACTGAGAACATCAAGTAAAGACAGACCAGACTGCCGATTACCAGAGAAAAGGGTGTGGCAGCCAGCCGTCCACCGGTCTCGATTTCACCAATGAGTGCGGCAATACCGGCGCCAATGATGATGCCGCCCTTCATCGAGTTCGGAATCAGCCGGACCAGTACACTACCGAGGCGTGTGATACCGAGGAACAGGAAGATGACAAACACCAGAAACTGCAAGGCGAACAATGCCTGAATGGCTTCCGGGCCGGGTTCGAAATCACCGAGGAACAGCAGAACCACGGGAATGCCAGGCGTAATCCAGCCGGGTACAAAAGGCACACCGAGTAGCGCCGGCAGCATGAAACCAACACCACAGACCACCACATAGGCCAGCGCTACATCATAGGGCAGGCCGAGATAGGCCTGCAGTAGCGGGATCATGCCGAGGCTGACCACAAACATGATCAGGGCCTGAAGCATTTCTGCCATTTCCCAGCGGTAGTGAATGAAAGGCAGGCGGACCTTGAATGGTCCACAGGGCCAGTAAGGTTGTTCGGTACCATCGACGCGTTTGTACACTTGCATGTAATACTCCTTTGGCCAAACGGCAGGCGCAGAGCCTCGTGGCCTGGCTGTCCGCTGGCTTATTGTTGTTGTGAAACAGGAAATATCCGCCGGTCAGGTCGGCGGCCCTGCGGTACCTGCAGGGCGCATTGCAGCTTTACTTCAGTGTTTCTCTGGAAGCTCGATCAGCTGACTTCGGGTTGACTGGCCCAGTCCCGCAGAACATATTTCTGAATCTTGCCGGTGGAGGTTTTCGGCAATTCGGTGAAGATCACATGCCGGGGCACCTTGAAGGCCGCCAGATGGTCGCGACAGAAGCTGATGATGTCTGCTTCCTGGAGCGTCTGTCCGGCCTTGAGGGTGATGAAGGCGCAGGGCGTTTCGCCCCACTTGTCATCGGGTTTGGCCACCACCGCCGCTTCCAGCACCGCTGGGTGACGGTAGAGCACACCTTCGACCTCGATGGTGGAGATGTTCTCGCCGCCGGAAATGATGATGTCCTTCAGGCGGTCCTTGATCTGCACATAACCATCGGCATGCCAGACGCCCAGGTCGCCGGTATGGAACCAGCCGCCGTCGAATGCCTCGGCGGTGGCGGCGGGGTTCTTCAGGTAACCTTTCATCACGGTATTACCGCGCATGAAAATCTCACCAATACTCTCGCCGTCACGCGGGACCGGCTGCATGGTCTTGCGGTCGGCGACCATGACGCCCTCCAGGGTCGGATAACGCACGCCCTGGCGAGCTTTGATGGTGGCGCGCTCATCCAGTGGCAACTGATCCCAATCATCATGCCAGGCGCAGACGGTAACCGGGCCATAGGTCTCGGTCAGACCATAGACGTGCGTGACCTTGATACCCATTTCCTCGACGGCACCAATCACCTTGGCCGGTGGTGCAGCGCCGGCAACCATGGTGTGTACCGGGTGATCGATGGCTGCCTTGGCTTCCGGCGGCATATTTACCAGCGCGTTCAACACGATGGGGGCGCCGCACATGTGGGTGACCTGCTCCTCATGGATCAGATTGAGGATTTTCTGTGGGTCTACCCGGCGCAGGAATACATGTACACCCGCCATGGCAGTGACCGTCCAGGGGTAGCACCAGCCGTTGCAATGGAACATCGGCAGCGTCCACAGGTACACCGGGTGCTGGCCCATGTTCCAGGTCATCTGATTGCCCATGGCATTGAGGAAAGCGCCGCGGTGGTGATAGACCACGCCCTTGGGATTGCCGGTGGTACCGGAGGTGTAGTTCAGGCTGATGGCATCCCACTCGTCATCGGGCAACTGCCAGACGAAGTCGGGATCGCCTTCGGCCAGAAAGGCCTCGTAATCCAGGGGGCTGGTGGCCTGACCTTCACCATATGCGGGGTCGTTGACGTCGATCACCAGCGGCGGGTGGTCGAGCATGCCAATGGCCGCGTGCACGATATCGCTGAACTCGCGATCAGCGATCAGCACCTTGGCTTCGCCATGCTGCAGCATGAACGCAATGGCTTCGGCATCCAGACGTACGTTCAGGGTATTGAGCACCGCTCCGATCATCGGTACGCCGAAATGCGCTTCGAGCATTTCCGGGATATTCGGCAGCATCACCGCGACGGTATCGCCCTTGCCGATGTTACGGTTCTTCAACGCCGATGCCAGGCGGCGACAGCGGGTATAGGTCTCGGCCCAGGTGCGGCGCACTGCGCCATGCACAACGGCAGGGTAACTCGGATAGACACTGGCCGTGCGTTCGATGAAGGTCAGCGGCGACAGGGCAGTGTGATTGACAGCGGTGGCCGGGAGGCCTTCCTGAAAGATGGACATGGGTCGTATCCTGTATGGCGTTTTATTAGCTCTTGTTTAGAGAGAATGCGTTATCTTTTGGGCATTCCCTTGTATTGCTTGAGGCTAGTTATAGGTTATCTCGTTCGATATTGGAAGTATTACTAAAGTAATATAGTAATTTTACTATAGGTGATTGGGTGCCAAACAAGAACAAAGCCGAGCCAGCAGCACGCTGGCTACTCCCCGCCGCCGACCCCCTGCCAGCGGCGGTCTTCGATGCCCAGGCACGCTTGTGCGACTGGAACCCAGCCATGCACGCCTGGCTGGCAGCCGGCACGGCGCCGGACGAGCTGCTGCCGCAGAATCACAGGCATCTGGTGAAAGCCGTACTGGAACAGCAGCGCGCCATTGACGGGGTGCAGGTGGCAACCCCGGATCGGCGGCAGCTGCTATGGACATTCTTTCCGCTGGTGGAAGGGCATGTGCTGGGCCGCGCGCAGGACGCCACCGATAATCTGCAAACCTATCAGCAGGCCCAGGTGGCCCGCCGCCTGTATCGATTGATCATCGAGAACACTACCGACCTCATCTCCCGGCACACACCTGCTGGCGAATTTCTCGACGCGTCCCCGGCAGCCTGGGCGCTGCTGGGTTACTGGCCGGAGCAATTGCGCGGCCGCGGGATCGAGCAACTGATCCATCCGCAGGAACGGAACGGCCTCATGCAGCGCTACGCCAAGGCTCTGGAGCAGGACGGCTATCTGACTGTCAGCTACCAGATCCGCCATCGCGACGGTCATTATCTGTGGTTTGAAACGGCCAGTCGGGCGATCCGGGAAACCTATACCGGCAACGTGGTGGAGTACATCAGTGTGTCCCGAGACATCACCGAACGGGTGCGGAGCGAGGAGCGTAGCCGGCGCCTGCAGGAAGAGCTGACCCACGCCACCCGGCTGGCAGCGCTGGGTGAACTGGCCTCCGGCATCGCCCATGAAATCAACCAGCCGCTGGCCGCCATCGTCAACTACGCCAATGCCAGCCAGCGCTATCTTACGGCACTGCAACCGGAGGGCGAAGCTGGCCAGCGCCTCACTCAGGGACTGGAGCGCATCACTGGCCATGCTCAACATGCCGCCGAAGTGATCAAGCGCATGCGTGCCTTTCTGCGCAAGGGGCCGCGCAAGGCCCAGCGGGTCAGCCCGGCGCAACTGGTAGAGGACGCTCTGCGCCTGTGCGCCTGGGAAGCCCAGCAGCAACAGGTGGACATCATCCAGCAGATTCCACCAGAACTGCCCGATGTGCATGTGGATCCGATACTGGTACAACAGGTACTGCTTAATTTGCTGCGCAACGCCATCGAGGCCAACCGCGACCTTCATCCAGACAGTCCATCGCAGATATCTCTGCGGCTGAGCGCTAGTGAGCGCCGGGTCAACCTGATGGTGATTGATCAAGGCCCCGGCGCCAGTATCGAGCAACTGGGTAAGCTCTTTACTCCTTTCTATACCAGCAAGGCCAACGGACTCGGGTTGGGGCTGTCGATGAGCCAGAGCATTCTCGAAAGTTTCGATGGCGGACTGGAGGCACGCCCCGCCGAGCAGGGCGGGCTCTGCTTGCACGGCTGGCTACCGACTCTGCCTGACCTACAAGAACAAACAACGGAGAACTGAATATGGACATGCAACAGCAGCGGGTATACGTAGTGGACGACGACCAGGGCATGCTCGACTCCACTGTATGGTTGCTGGAATCGGTCGGCCTGCAGGCCATCCCCTACACTTCAGGCCAGGCCTTCCTCGACAACTACAGCGAAACACTGCCTGCCTGCGTCCTGCTGGACATCCGCATGCCCGGCATGGGCGGCCTCGCCGTGCAGGACGCACTGCGTGAGCGGGGTAGCCAACTGCCAATCATTTTTGTCAGCGCCCACGCCGACGTGCCCATTGTGGTGCGCGCCTTCCGCGGCGGCGCCGTGGATTTCATCGAAAAGCCCTACAACGAACAGCTGTTGCTCGACAGCGTCCAGCGCGCGCTGCGCCTGAACCAGCGCCCCTCCGCCAGCAGCCCACAAACCGCAGAAGTACAGGAACGCCTCACCCAACTCACCTCCCGTGAACGCGACGTACTGCTGCCGCTGGTGCAGGGCTACAGTAACCGGGAAATTGCCGAGCAATTGGGCGTGAGCGTCAAGACCGTGGATTTATACCGCTCACGGGTGATGAAGCGGATGCAGGCCACGAGCCTGCCGGCGCTGGTAGGTATGGCGATCGGCGTGGGGCTGATCGAGCCGTTCAAACTACAGGCGAGATGAGCTTACAGCCAGTGGGCTGGGTTCATGGCGTGGCAGCTCATGGTATGGCAGGGAATACTGGTCGACTGGTTGGCATGGGCTACATTGGTGCGGTGTACGGCGAGAATGGATAGCACCGTCAACAGGGCAATGAAGAAGGCAACGATGGTAACGGCATTGACATAGTGTTTATGCATGGCATCAGGGTCCTGCTCTATTTGTTCTTATTTTGTCTTGGGCCAGCTGAATGTATCAGCTGCGAGCTTTATTATTATGGATGCTAGTCGAGTTTCTGTTGATAAACAATCCGAACGGTATTTTTTATCAACGGCCGGGTGGTGGCCCGGCCGTTTTCGCCCTCACAATGCGTAGTTCTTCAACTCCCTGGCAATCAACAGCCGCTGGATCTCGCTGGTGCCTTCGTAGATCTGGGTAATCCGCGCGTCACGATACAGCCGCTCCACCGGATAATCCTCAAGATAACCGTAGCCGCCGTGAATTTGCACAGCTTTGGAACAAACATCCTCGGCCATTTCGCTGGCAAACAGCTTGGCCTGGGAGGCTTCCGACAGGCAGGGCAGCCCTTCGGTGCGCAGGCGGGCCGCATGCAGGATCAACAACCGCGTGGCATTGATGCGGGTGTGCATGTCGGCCAGCATGTTGGCGATGCTCTGGTGCTCGGTCAGCGGCACACCGAACTGGGTGCGCTCGCGGGCGTAGGTGAGCGCCGCCTCGAAGGCCGAGCGGGCGATGCCCAGGGCCTGGGCGGCGATACCGATACGGCCGCCTTCCAGGTTGGATAGAGCAATGGCCAAGCCCTTGCCGCGGGGTCCGAGCATATTGGCTTCCGGAATGCGGCAGTCATCCAGGGTCACGGCGCAGGTATCCGAGCCGCGGATGCCCATCTTGTGCTCCATGCGCTCGATCTTGAAACCGGGATTGTCGGTGGGTACGAGAAATGCCGACAGACCTTTCTTGCCCAGCTCTGGGTCGGTCACGGCAAAGACGATAGCCAGCTGCGCCCGCTTGGCGTTGCTGACGAACTGCTTGGCGCCGTTGATCACCCATTCGCCATTGTCCAATACCGCCCGGGTGCGCAGATTGTGGGCTTCGGAGCCCGCCTGGGGTTCGGTCAAGGCGAAGCAACCAATCGCCCTGCCAGTAGCCAGATCCGGCAACCAGGTCTCTTGCTGCTCGGTGTTGCCAAACTTGAGTAACGGGCCGCAGCCCACCGAGTTGTGGATGCTCATCATTGCCCCCGTGGCGCTGCACCCGGCGGCGATCTCTTCCACGGCCAGGGCGTAGGCGACATAGTCGACGTAGCTGCCGCCCCATTCCTCGGGCACCACCATGCCCAGCAGACCCAGCTCGCCCATTTGGCGTACCACGGCATCATCGATCCAGCCGGACTTGTCCCATTCCGCAGCACGCGGCGCCAACTCGCTCTGGGCGAACTGGCGGGCCATGTCGCGGATCATGCGCTGGTCTTCGTTAAGTTCGATATCGTGCATGTGTTCCGTCTCCCTATCCGTCAGGCCTGGCGCCGTTCATTGGTACTGTGTGCGGTGAAGCCGGCGAAGAACTCCGCGACCTGTTCTGCTTTTACCTCGGCCAGCGTGGGCGGGTTCCAGCGCGGACTCTTGTCCTTGTCGACAATCAGCGCCCGTACGCCTTCCATGATGTCGCCCTTGGCGAACCACTGGCGGTCCAGGTGCAGCTCCAGCGCGAAACAATCTGCCAGATCCAACTCGCGGCCGCGACGCAGCAGTTCCAGGGTCACATTCATGGCCAGCGGTGATTTGCTATCGATGGCTGCCAGGGTGCGCTCGGCCCAGTCCTGATAGGCGGGGCAATCTTCGGCAGCCAGGGAAGCCCGAATCCTGAGCATGTCCGGATGGCTGAAGTGTCGGTCAATGGCCGAGCGCAGCGCCTTGACTTCCGAGCCGGGGACTTTCTGCGAGGCACGTTTGTGCAGCAACTGATCCAGATCGCGGGCCGGGTCATCCGACCACCTCTGGCTGTTCAGCGCCTGATCCAGCTCCGCGACGAGATCACTGCTGATGCAATGATCGGCCAGGCCGCAGTACAGGGCATCGGCAGCGCGGATATGCGAGCCGGTCACACCCAGGTACTGGCCGATGGCGCCCTCCAGGCGGGGCAGGAAATAACTCCCGCCGACATCCGGGAAGTAGCCGATACCGGTTTCCGGCATGCCCATCTTCACCCGCTCGGTGACGACGCGGTGCGAGGCAGCCTGGGCCAGGCCCATGCCGCCGCCGAGCACGAAGCCGTCCATCAGTGCCAGCACGGGCTTGGGGTAGCCATGGAGTACCTGATCCATGGCGTACTCCTCTTCAAAGAAGGTGACGTACATACCATCGCCTGCCTTGAAACTGTCATACAGACCACGGATGTCGCCGCCGGCGCAGAAGGCCTTTTCGCCATTGGCCCGCAGCACGACTAAATGCACGGCCGGGTCGTTGTGCCAGGCGTCCAGTTGCTGGCGCAGGCCGCGGACCATCTCCAGGCTCAGGGCATTGAGCCCGGCCGGACGGTTGAGGGTCAGGTGGCCGACGCCGTTACGCACTTCGGCCAGTACGCTCTGCTCGGTCATTCGATCGCTCCGTTGTACATCTTGATGATGGCGGAGAAATCCAGCTCGCCATTACCCTGGCCGCTGAAGGTCTGATACAACTGCTGCGCCAGGGCGCCGAGCACTACTGGCTGGCGTGCCTGCTTGGCGGCCTCGGTGGCCAGCCCCAGATCCTTGAGCATCAGATCGGTGCCGAAGCCGCCGGTGTAGCCGCGGGACGCCGGGGCGCTTTCCAGCACGCCGGGGTAGGGGTTGTAGGTATCGGTACTCCAGCAGCGGCCGCTGGAGGTGTTGATGATGCCAGCCAGTACCTTGGGGTCCATGCCCAGGGAGACGCCCAGGTTCATGGCCTCGGCCGCGCCGATCATGGAGATGCCCAGCAGCATGTTGTTGGCCACCTTGGCGACCTGGCCATTGCCACTCGGCCCGCAATAGACGATGTTCTTGCCCATGGCCTGCAATACCGGCAGGGCGGCGTCGAAGTCGGTCTGTTCACCGCCGACCATGAAGGTCAGGGTACCCGCCGCGGCACCACCGGTGCCGCCGGAAACCGGCGCATCAATCATGCGGTTGCCCTTTGCCGCCGCGGCAGTAGCTACTTCCCGGGCGCTCATGGGGTCGATGGTGGAACTGTCGATCAACCGCACCTCGGGTGCCACTTTGGCCAGCAGGCCGTCTTCACCCAAATAGACACCTTTCACATGTTGGGCGGCGGGCAGCATGGTGATGATCATTTCCACATCGCTGCCGGCCAGCGCGGCAATGCTGGGCGCGGCGCTGGCGCCGGCCTCTACCAGGTTGGCAACGGCGGGCTGGGACAGATCGAATACGGTCAGTTGATGGCCGGCCTTGATGAGGTTGTGGGCCATGGGGCCGCCCATGTTGCCGAGGCCGAGGAATCCGATTTTCATATGAGCTACCTCTTATTCTTGTCAGCTAGTTGTATTGATGCTCAAGCATGCTTGAAATTGGGTTTACGCTTCTCGGCAAACGCCTGCATGCCTTCGGTCTGGTCGGCAGTGGCGAAGATCGAGTGGAATACCCGGCGCTCGAAACGCACACCTTCACTCAGGCTACTCTCGAATACCCGATTGACGCACTCCTTGGTCATCATCACGCTCGGCAGGGACTTGCTGGCGATGACCTGAGCAGTCTTCAGGGTTTCTTCCAGCAGTTGGTCGACCGGAATGATGCGCGCGACCAGGCCAGCCTGCTCGGCTTCCTGGGCATCCATCTGGCGACCGGTCAAACACATTTCCATTGCCTTGGCCTTGCCGATGGCGCGGGTCAGGCGCTGGGTGCCGCCGATGCCGGGCAGTACGCCCAGGTTGATTTCGGGTTGACCGAAGCGGGCATTGTCGGCGGCATAGATGAAGTCACAGATCATTGCCAGTTCGCAGCCGCCACCCAGGGCGTAGCCAGCCACTGCGGCAATCAACGGCTTGCGGCGGTTGGCTATGCGGTCGGCAGGGGAGAAGAAGTCATCCATGAACACGCCGGGGTATTGCAGATCGACCATCTGCTTGATATCGGCACCAGCAGCGAAGGCCTTGCTGGAGCCGGTCAGGACTACACAACCGATCTTCGGGTCGTTCTCGAACTGGTCCAGCGCCTGGTTCAGTTCATCCAGCACCTGGGTATTCAGCGCATTCAGCGCCTGGGGGCGGTTCAAGGTAATCAGGCCCACACGCTCGCGGGTCTCGATCAGAATGGTTTCAAAACTCATGTCGCTACTCCAACAAAAAGAGGCCGGTCCATTTTTGGTAGCCGGCCTATAAGACTTACTTCAGCGTGATGGTGGTGTTGACCGCCGCGGCCTGCTCGTCGTCATCAAACCAGCGCGCGGTAATGGTCTTGGTCTGAGTGTAGAACAGGATTACCTGCTTGCCGTAGGGACCCAGATCACCCAGCTTGGAGCCGCGTGAGCCGCTGAACGAGAACAGCGGGACCGGTACTGGAATCGGCACGTTGATACCCACCTGGCCAACGTCGATATCTTCCTGGAAGCGGCGGGCTATGCCACCGGAGCGGGTGAAGATGGCGGTGCCGTTACCGTTCGGGTTGGCGTTGATGATGTCGATGGCCTCATCCAGATTGTCCGCCTGCATCACGCACAACACCGGCCCGAAGATTTCGTCATCATAGATAGTCATGCCCGGCTTGACGCCGGCAAAGATGGTCGGGCCAACGAAGTTGCCGTCTGCGTAGCCGGGTACGTCGGGGTTGCGGCCGTCGAGTACCAGCTCGGCGCCCTCGTCGATGCCTTTCTGGATAAAGCCGTTGACGCGTTCCAGGGCTGCGGTAGAAATGACCGGGCCGACATCGGTGCCCGGCTCGACACCACCACTGACCTTCAGGGTTTGCGCCTTGCGTGCCAGCTCCGGCAACCAGTTGCGTGCCTCGCCCACCAGAATGACTACCGGCAAGGCCATGCAGCGCTGACCGGCTGCGCCGAAGGCGGCACCGATCAGGTTGTTCAGGGTCTGTTCCTTGTTGGCGTCGGGCATGACGATGGCGTGGTTCTTGGCGCCCATCATGCACTGCACACGCTTGCCAGCCTGGGTGGCACGGTTGTATACGTGGGTGCCGACATGGGTGGAGCCGACGAAGGACACGGCTTTGATGTCGGGGTGGTCACAGATGCCGTTCACTGCGTCCACACCACCGTGGATCACGTTCAAGACACCGGCTGGAATACCGGCTTCCAGCGCCAGTTCCACCAGACGCATGGTGACCATCGGGTCCTGCTCGGAGGGCTTGAGCACGAAGGTGTTGCCGGTGGCGATGGCCATCGGGAACATCCACAACGGGATCATCGCCGGGAAGTTGAACGGCGTGATGCCGGCGCAGACGCCCAGCGGCTGCATCAGAGTATAGGTATCCACGCCGCCGGCCACGTTGTTGGCTATCTCGCCCAGCTGCAGGTTGCCCACCGCGGAGGCATGCTCGACCACTTCCAGGCCGCGGAAGACATCGCCCTCGGCATCGGCCAGAGTCTTGCCCTGTTCGGCAGTGAGGATGGCGGCCAGCTCCTTGATGTTCTCGTGGATCAGCTGCTGGTACTTGAGAAAGATGCGCGCCCGGGCGCCGATCGGCGTCTTGCGCCAGGTCTTGAAGGCCTGCTTGGCGCCGGCTACCGCCGCATTGATTTCATCCTGGGTGGCGAAGGGCACACGGGCCAGGACTTCCTGGGTCGCGGGGTTGATGACGTCGCGCCATTGATCAGTCTTTGATTCGATGAATTCGCCGTTGATCAGCAGTTTGACGGTGGGGATGTTGTTATTGCTCATTGTTGTCCTCTGGGCCGCGGCCCTTGTCGTCTTGGAAGATGTCATGGATAGTAGCAGTGCGTTTTTCCCATAAACAATTGGCTCATTCGCAAGTTGGGTCTGCGTTTTTGCACAGGGGGTGGGTATGGACTGGGATAACCTGCGGTTTTTTCTCGAATTAAGCAGAGCAGGGCGGCTGACCACAGCGGCGCGGCGCCTCGGCGTGGACCACACCACGGTATCCAGACGGCTGCAGGCCTTGGAGAAAAGCCTGGGCGTGGCGCTATTTCTCCGTGATACCAGTGGCTACACCCTGACCGAAGCCGGGCGCAGCCTGTTGCCGCAAGTCGAGTTGATGGAAGGGGCCAGCGTGCGTATCGAGCAGGCGCTGCCCAATCCGGGTGAAACCCTGTCCGGCCAGGTGCGCATCGGTGCTACCGAGGGTTATGGCACCATGCTGGTGGCCGGCCAATTGAGTGAGCTCAGTCACCGCCATCCGCACCTGCACCTCGATTTGCTGGCGCTGCCGCGCGCCGTGCGCCTGTCCCGCCATGAGGCCGATATTGTTATCACTCTGGAACGCCCAGAGCGCGGGCCGTTCATCATTACCAAGCTCACCGACTATGTGTTGCGCCTGTATGCCGGCAAGGATTACCTGCAGCAGCACGGCCCGATCACCAGCCGCAGCGACCTGGAAAAACACCGCTTCGTCAGCTATGTGGATGATCTGGTATTCAGTAAGGACCTACTGTTTCTTGACGAAATCGCCGGTTCCGGCGCAGTCGGGGTGCGAAGTACCAGCGTGCTGGCCCAGCAGGAAGCCATCGCCGCTGGCGCCGGATTGGGCATTCTGCCGGCGTTCACTGCTGATCAGGATCCGCGTCTGAGCCTGATCATGCCGGCGCAGATCCGCTTCATCCGTACCTTCTGGATGCTGATGCCAATTGAGCTGAAGGACATTGCGCGGATGCGGGTGACCTGGGATTTTCTGAGGGAGAGGGCGGAGCGGGAGAGGGGGCGGTTGATGGGGCTGTAAAGAATAACCCGCTTGCATGAGCCTGGGCTAGACCAGCCACCACTATCTACGCTTGACCAGAAACCTGGCAACCGCTGCATGAAACTCGGGCTGTTCGATGCACTGGCTGAAAGCCTGCTTCTCGGCGGCCAGTTGGCTGCACAGATCCTGTTGCAGTGCGGCTTGCATCAACCGTTTGATGCTGGCGCTGGCCAGTGCCGGTAGTTCCGCGAGCTGATTGGCCAGATTGAGGGTCTGTTCTGCAAGTTGTTCTGCTTCCACCACCCGATTGACCAGTCCCAGCCGTTGGGCTTCGTCTGCCTTGATGCTGTCGCCCAGCAAGGCTACAGCCAAAGCATTACGCAGACCCAGCAAGCGTGGCAGTGTCCAGGTGATCCCCAGATCGCCACTCGCGGCCAATGCGGTATAAGCAAAGCTGAAACGGGTATTGTCTGCAGCAATCAGCAGGTCACAGGCTAGCGCCAGACTCATGCCCGCCCCGGCTACCGGACCTTGCACGCTGCCCAGCACTATCTTGTCGCTGGCGTTGAGCAACTGGATGGCCTGATTCATCGGCTCGATCAAGCCTTCTGGAATACTCTCTGGGTCACGGCTGAACTGGGCAATATCACCTCCGGCCATGAACGAGCGGCCCGCGCCGCTGAGAATGATGACGCGAATACGCTCATCCGCTACGGCCTCGGTTACCGCCTGTAGAAAGGCCCCGGCCATGGCGCTATCGATCGCATTGAGGGATGTCGGGCGATTGAATTGCAACTGCACAAACTTGCCGGATTGCTCTACCGTTAATGGCAGATCGGACATGAGTATTTCCTTGCATTGAACCGCCCGGCACTAGGCCGGGTAGTGATAGAAGCCCTGACCGCTCTTGCGTCCGAGGTAGCCAGCCTCGACCATTTCGCGCAGCAGCGGGGCAGGGCGGTACTTGCTGTCGTTGAAGCTGGTATAGAACACCTCCATGACCGCCAGCAGCGTATCCAGGCCGATCAGGTCAGCCAATGCCAGCGGGCCGATCGGGTGGCTGCAACCCAGGCGCATGCCCAGATCGATATCCTCGGCACTGGCAATCCCTTCCTGCAGGACGAATACCGCTTCGTTGATCATCGGTACCAGGATGCGGTTGACCGCAAAGCCGGCGCTGTTGCGCACACTGATGGCGGTCTTGTGGATGGCAGTGACGAACTCGGTGGCTGCCTGACGGGTTGTCTCGTTGGTCTGCAGACCACCAATCAACTCGACCAGTGCCATGACCGGTACCGGGTTGAAGAAGTGCATGCCGATGACCCGCTCCGGCCGGCTGCTGGCCGAGGCCAGTCGGGTAATCGAGATCGAGGAGGTGTTGCTGGCGATAATGGCCTGCTCGGAGACAATCGCGTCGACCTGACGGATCAGCGCCAGCTTGACCTGTTCCGCTTCGGAGGCGGCTTCGATCACCAGGTCGGCGGATTCCAGCGCGGACAGTTCGGTGCTGGTGCGGATATTGCCCAGCGCCTGCTGCTTGTCCTCGGTATTCAACTTTTCTTTCTGTACCAGGCGCTCAAGGCTACGGTCGATAGTGTGCAGGGCACGTTCCAGTGCCGCTTCGTTGAGGTCGACCATGGTGACCTGAAAGCCAGCGCTGGCACAGACCTGCGCGATGCCGTTGCCCATGGTACCGGCGCCAATCACGCCTACGTTGCGGATTATCATCCTGTTATTCTCCTGTCCTGTATCAAACGCGTTCGAAAATGGCCGCGATACCCTGACCGCCGCCGATACACATGGTAACCAGTGCATAGCGTCCACCGGTGCGCTGCAATTCATATATGGCCTTGGTGCTGATGATCGCGCCGGTGGCACCGACCGGATGACCCAGCGAGATGCCGGAACCATTGGGGTTGACGATCTCGGGGTTCAGTTCCAGCTCCTGCACCACGGCGCAGGCCTGCGCGGCAAAGGCTTCGTTGGCTTCGATCACATCCATGTCCGCCAGGCTCAGGCCTGTACGCTGCATCACCAGGCGAGTCGCGGGGATCGGACCGATGCCCATGTACTCTGGCTCCACGCCCGCGTGGGCATAGCCGACCAGGCGCGCCAGGGGTACCAGGTTGTGCCGCTTGACCGCATCCCCTTCCGCCAGTACCAGCGCAGCGGCGCCATCATTCAGACCCGAAGCGTTGCCTGCGGTGACGCTGCCATTATCCCGCTGGAACACCGGCTTCATGCCGGACAGTTGTTCCAGGCTGACATCCTCACGAATGTGCTCATCAGTGTCGAAACTGATCACGCCCTTGCGGGTGCGGATGCTCACCGGCACGATCTGCTCGCTGAAATAGCCCTTGTCCCGGGCTCGGGCGGCTCGCCGCTGGCTTTCCAGAGACAGTTCGTCCTGCGCTTCGCGGCTGATGTTGTAGCGTTTGGCAACATTCTCGGCGGTGACGCCCATATGGATGCCCTGCCAGGGGTCATGCAGAATGCCGTTCATATAATCTACTGCCTGGGCATCGCCCAGGCGGGCACCCCAGCGCATGGCTGGCATGATGAAAGGACCGCGGCTCATGCTTTCCGCGCCACCACCAATGGCAATATCGGTATCGCCCAACAGAATCGATTGGGCTGCTGAAATAATGGCCTGCAGCCCCGAGCCACACAGGCGATTGACGTTGAACGCCGGGGTTTCCTTGGGGATGCCCGAGTCCATGGCGGCTATCCGGCTGAGGTAGGCGTCCTTTGGCTCGGTGGGGATGACATTACCCATGACCACATGGCCGACCGCCGCGGGGTCAACGCCAGAGCGGCTCAGCGCGGCGCTGACTGCTGTAGTTGCAATTTCGGTCAAGGGTTGGTCTTTCAGGCTGCCGCCGAAGCTGCCGATGGCCGTACGGGCCGCTCCTACAACATATATTTGACGTTGTGCCATGGTTTTTTATCTTCCTATTGCGCTGCGCAAGCAGGTTTTATTAATTATCTAAATGATGGGCATGTTAGTCGAACTACTGGGCGAGCATGCCCGCGTCTACAAGGTATTCGCTGCCAGTGATGTAGGATGCTTCATCAGATGCCAGGAATAACACCAGGTTGGATACTTCAGCAGGGTCGGCAATACGCCCTAGAGGTATCAGATCCAAGGCATCGCCCCCGCTTTCATCGGTTGCCTCAACCATCATCGGAGTCTGAATAAACCCTGGATGCACTGAGTTTACGCGGATGTTTTTTCTGCCATATTCAATTGCGGCTGCCTTCGTCATCCCCCGGACAGCAAATTTGCTCGCCACATAGGCAAGGTTCGGAAAGCCATAGTTCGCGGCCATGCCGGCAATAGATGAAATATTCACAATGGATCCCGAGCCCGCTTTGAGCATGGAAGGAATAGCCGCCTGCATACCCAGAAATACGGAGTGTTGATTTACATTGCAGACTTTCAGGTAATCATCTTCCGTGAGCTGCTGGGTATTTGCTACGGGCCCGAGGATGCCAGCGTTGTTAACCAATATATTGAGTGACCCAAAGGCTTCTTCAGCGGAGGCAATGACAGATTTCCAGGACGACGCAGATGTCACGTCGTGCTTCAGAAATAGCGCGTTGCTGCCGAGTTCCAGGGCCAGGGGCCGTCCAGCATCCTCTGAAATATCGGTCAGAATTACCTTTGCCCCTTCAGCAATGAAGCGCCGAGCATGGGATTCGCCCATGCCTCTGGCTGCGCCAGTAATTAGCGCCACTTTGCGTCCTAATCTTCCCATAATCTTGCCCTCTTGTTGTTATGCTGGGTACTGTGTTAGTTATCCCCTTGTCGGGGTAATGCTATGGACTACTCGGCAATGAAGGTCTGATACATATGCAATGTGTCGCTGTATTCCTTGATGCCGGTGATGTGATTGCCGTCTACTTCAAACAGGAAGTGGTAGGTGTTTCTAAACACCTTCCCATTGTTCAGCTCCGCGCAAGACTCTGCCTCCACCGCAACACGCTTGCCTTCCGCGGTCCATCCGTTGGGTGTAATCGGTAGGGCTTCCCGCTTGTATACATTAACGATGCCGCCCAACAGTTGGCCCATCTCATGCTTGCTGTAACTGCCTGAAATGCCGGGTACATTTCCAGATACCCACCAGGTACATTCATCGTCCAGGCACTCGATAATCGCATTTACGTTGCCGGTCGAAAAAACATCCAGAAAGTGGCGCACTACCTCTTTGTTGTGTTCGCGTAGGTCGTTGGGTGCGTTCACTGAATTACTCCTATGCCTTGGGTTATACCGACAGTAGCCTGGTCGCAGGGCAGCCAGGCAGGTTCTGGTTTCCTGCATATTTACGCTATCAATAACATTCCTGCTTTATCTGGGTCAACATTTGTGTTGATATTCGAGGTGCGAAAGGGTGTTTGACAGCCTCAATAGTATTTGAGCCGGGCGGAATTGACTGGAAGAAATCACAATCAGAGCGTGAGGAAGGTATGGATAAAGCAATGCACGTATTGCTGGATAAACAAGCTATCTATGAAGTGCTGGTCCGCTACTGTCGTGGCGCGGATCGATGCGACGAGACGTTAATTCGTTCCGTCTATCATGATGACGCTTATGATGACCACGGTTACTGGCGAGGATCGGGGAGCGATTTTGCACGCTTCGTCTCCGCTCGCCTGGCTGCGGCCAACGTGGCGACCACGCACTCTATTAGCAACGTACTGATCGAGGTTGACGGAGATAGTGCACGTTCCGAGTCACAGGTCGTGGCGACGTTGATACGTAAGGATCGCCCGCGGTTGGCGGATGTAATGGGAGCGCGTTATCTGGACCGTTTATCCAGACGCAATGATGAATGGAAAATTGACCAACGCACCGTAGTGCTGGATTGGCACAAGGTTGACGCCTGGGCTGAAACGGAAGCACCAATTCCTTTGGATGGTTTCACGCGGGGCGCCCGTTTCCCGACTGATCCGGTATATCAACTCATGGCAACAAAGCAGTCTGGCTGAGCGAGGCTACTGATGCTTTACTAGAAAGACTGGCTAGTTGGCGTGACTACCAATTTGCCGGTCAGGTTGCGGGATAATATGGCCCGGAGTGCCTCCGGGGTTTTTTCCAGTGGATAGGTTCTTGAAATCAGGGGGCTCAGCTTGCCTGCCCTGTACATATCCGATAGATGGCTAAAGCTGGCCTGATGCTGATCCGGATTGCGTTGAACCGCGGGCCACCAAAAGATGCCAACCATTTGAAAATTCTTCAGCAATAGCAAGTTGGCCGGAATCTCTGGAATCTGTCCACTGGCGAAGCCGACAATCAACAACCTGCCATCATGGTTCATACAGCGCGACATGCTGTTGAAGGCTTCGCCACCAACAGTATCCATGCATAGATCAGCACCCCGGCCATCGGTCAGCTCGAGCACGCGCTGTTTCAAATCTTCTCGACTGTAATTGATCAGATGATCAGCGCCATGCTCTTGAGCAACCCCCAGCTTATTGGCAGAGCTGGCGACAGCGATCACCTTGGCACCGAGAGCTTTGGCAATCTCAATGCAGGCTAGGCCGACCCCGCCTGCCGCACCTAGGACCACGAGCGTTTCACCCTGCTGTAGCCGGCCACGTTGGACTAGCGCGTAGTAGCTAGTGCCATAGGATGAGTAGAATGCGGATGCCATGATGTAATCCATGCCCTCGGGTATTGAAACCGCAAGTTCAGCACGAGCGGCGGCTTCTTCGGCAAAACCGCCATAGCCGTCGCGGGTTAGCGCCATGATCCGGTCACCTACATTATAGGAGGTGACATCAGAGCCGACTTCAATGACCTCGCCAGCGACTTCAAACCCCGGAGTGAAGGGCATGGGCGGTTTGGCCTGATACTGCCCCTGGATGATGAGATTGTCAGGAAAGTTGATCGCAGCAGCATGCACCCTGATTCGGATATCACTAGGCCCTATGCCCGGACTATCCATATCGCCAAGTATCAGCGTCTCGGCCGGACCGTATTTTCTGCAAATGATGGCCCGCATGGTGGCCTCCTGTAGTTGGATGGGGAGAGCAAGACAGATAAAACATTGACGCCGATGAGGGGGTTTAGTCAACCATTTCGTTGACTGGAGTTGGCTCACAGGTTTGCTTTTGTAGCTATGCAGTCAACCTTGGTGTTGACTGTGGCCAATAAAGGCTGCAGGATTATTGCAAGCCAAAAAAGAAAGGAAATGCATCATGTCAGATGTCGAACGCAGGCTCAAAGCACTGGAAGATCGCGCTGAGTTACAGGATCTAGCCGTCCGCTATTTTGTTGCGACAGACGATGATGACTACGCAACGATGGAGGCGCTTTTCTCTCCTGATGCCGTCTTCTGTGCGGGTGAATTCACAGGGGGAACTGATCGCTCAACGATCATGACGTTTTTGCGTAATGCAAGGGCCAATATGGGCGTCACTATCCATACTCCTGATTACAGCCTGGTCTCTTTCACTGGTGAGAATAGCGCAACCGGCTTGGTTGGCGCCCACCTCGAAATTGCCATGAGCGGCCAGAGTCTGTTTGGGGCTGTGCGGTACCAAGACGAATATGTGCGTTTGGCCGGGAAATGGCATTTCGCACGAAGAGAAATGCTGACTATACATATGGGCCCGTGGGACCAAGTAGCAACATCGCTTACCGCCTGCGTATTCCGCGCCATCGTGACCACCCATTCCGTTTCAACGTGACCGCCTGTTC
>NZ_JABUYN010000026.1:0-9183 GCF_014897305.1 Pseudomonas sp. FME51
TGAATATTATGATTTTCGTATCACCTTTGAGGTTTATTTTATGATTTTCATATCACCTTTTATGATTTTCGTATCACCTTTGTGTTTTTTTTATGTTTAAAATCAATGAAATAAAAACGCTAGAATAAAGAAAGAATAAAAGATAAAAAAGAATAGATCCCAGCCCTGTGGATAAATCAGAAAACTGCCGTCGATTTGCAGTAGTTAAAAGGATGTCGCAAACAAGGTTTGCTCCTTTTCAAAACAAACCTAAAACACCTCAGTAGCTCCCTCGCTTTGCTCGGGCAACTCGCTGACCCTTTCTTTTGTCTCCGACCATCCAGCCACTGCGTAGCTGTTTTTCCCGTGTCATTGAGTTCGCTTCGCTCACGGCTCAATCAGGAAAGTGGTTGTATGCGCTTCTGTGCTACGCTTTCAGTATTAGGCGATGAAATCCATTACCGAGCCAGTAAAACCTCTCCACGAACTTCCTGTGGCGTTTTAGAGGGCATTAACACCCTGTTCTAATCTTCCTTTTTCTGATTGAGTAATGCTTGCCCTTTTATTTTCCATTCTGCCCATTTGGGATTCTCACGGGGTAATTCATGCAAGCTGACTAATGCCCCCAGTAGTTTGGCAGGGTCATCTACCGGCTTACCCGTTTGACTGTCCACTAACCCCGCCATAATAAGTAACCCCGCTGATTGATAAAGGGCATGGTCACGCGCTTTACGGGCAGCTTTGGCTTCTGCACGCTTCTCTGCCTGAATAAGATTCATCACCTTCGTGCGGGCTTCCTGGGCTTTTTCTGCTGCACGCTCCGCCTGAATTAACAATGAGAGCGTTTTTATTTCTTGGGCGGTTTTATCCGCTTTATCGTGCAATATCACCAATAAGCGTTGTTGCTCATTCGGTGCTTTTAAACCACGGATATATTGCACTCTGTCTGTGAGCCATTTTGCTTGTTTTTCGTTTTTCATCTTTACCACTCATGCTGTTTTTAGAATGAAATAATTATGCTCATGATTGGCAACTCAGGTCAAATTCCACTACAATCCCTATCATCCTTTTTATTGATAGGGCGCACTTAGACGTTTCTTCACTTTGTTTAGAAACGGTGCGCGCTTGCAGCGGGCGAAAACAGCATGGCATCTTATCATCTCAGCGTTAAAATCGGCGGGAAAGGCAAAGCCGCTTCCCATTCCGATTATATTGCGCGTGAGGGAAAATATGCCCGTGAAAAAGACAATGACCTTGAACATAAGGAATCCGGTAATATGCCCGCGTGGGCAGCGCATAAACCGTCCGAGTTTTGGAAAGCTGCGGACACGTTTGAACGTGCCAACGGCTGTACCTACCGAGAAATTGAAATTGCCCTGCCGCGTGAATTGAAACCTGAACAACGCCTTGAGCTTGTTCGTGATTTTATTCAACAGGAAATTGGCGACCGGCACGTCTATCAATTTGCTATTCATAACCCCAGAGCGGCGATTGAGGGCGGTGAACAACCGCATGCGCATATTATGTTTTCTGAACGGCTTAATGACGGTATCGAGCGTGACCCGCAGCAGTATTTTAAACGGGCGAACAGTAAAGAGCCTGAGCGCGGCGGCGCGAAAAAGGTGCGGTTCGGCGAAACGCCGACAGAACGCAAGGAATACCTTATCGCGCAGCGGGAACGCTGGGCAACATTACAAAATAACCATCTTGAGCGTTATCAGCATCCTGACCGTGTGGATGCGCGTTCCCTGAAAGAACAGGGGCTTGAGCGTGAGCCGGAGCGACATTTTGGCGCGGGACAGGTCAGGAAGTTTGAACCTGAGCAGTTACACGCGGTGATGGAGCGCAGAGAAGCGGAGCGACAGGCTCAGCACTGCCGTGATGAACGCGACAGCGTGATTGATGTGACAACGTCATTACGGGAAGCCCTCGCAGAGCGGGAGAGCGTCACTGAAACTCCTAAATGGGATGTGACGCAAGATGAGGCTCAGGGCAGAACGTTTGATTTTGAAAAAGAGCCTGAAAAACTAACACCATTGGTCAATGATGTCTTGAGTGAGATACAAGAAGAGATTGACCTTCAATCCTTGATTAATGACTCGATGGCAGAGTTTCAGAATATTCATCAGGAACTGGTCAGGCAACAGGAGCGTGAGCGACTGGCTGAGAAGCAACGTCAGCAGGAAAAAGAACGGCAGCGACTCGCCGAGCAGAAACGACAAAAGCCGGATAAAGGCTGGTCATTTTCTCGATAGACAGGATTAAATATGAACGATGAGATTAAAAAAATTGCCGCGCTGATTGGTCATCAGCAAGCACAAGAGAAACGCGTTGCTGCATTGATTGATGAATTTCAGGCGGAATCAGCTAAATTAAGCCGCCAGACAGCACAATTGGCGCAAGTGATTCATGAAATGGACAGTGCTTCCGGTAAGATGACCGACACGGTCAGACAATCGGTGAGTACCGCTTTAACTCAGGTTGAAAAAGAACTCAAACAAACGGGATTGGCGCATCAGAAACCCGCCGTTAATGCACTCAATCAGGTGGTTACAGCAGCTAATGAATCCGTGAGTGCAATGCGACGTGAAATGTCTCGTTATACGTGGAAATCCGCGATTTATATCGCCCTGACAATGGTTGCTGTCATGGGGGGCTGTCTCTGGGGGATGTTTTATTTTATCGACAGTGGCTATGACCGAATTGCAAAAATGCAACGTATGGAAGCGGTCTGGCAGAAAAAAGCCCCGCTGGCTGATATCTCCACGTGTGACGGAAAACCTTGTGTGAAAGTGGATACAAGGCAGTCATATGGTGATAAAAAAGACACATATCTGATTATCAAACAATAAAAAAACGGCGCTGAATACGCCGTTTTCCCGTGCAAGTCGTCAAAGTAGCGAGGTGGTTTCTAGTGGTTCGCCCTCATTTAACCTGTTCTGCATGTCGGTGACGAATGCGTCCATCTGACTGTTAGCAAAGAACTTAATCCCGACCAGTCTGACGTCCTCATTTTCATCAATCACAATGCGTTCACGGTCATTCAGGGTTTCCAACATTCGCTCTTTCCATGCGTCACCCTGCAACCTATCATCCCCTTTCGGCTCAAGGAAAACCTGCCAGTAAGTATTATCCGCATGGCGCGTCAGTATCATGATGAAATCCGGCATAAAACCGCGTACACCGCCGAATTCTGTGAGCTTAAAGCGCGTTGACTGCTCATCGTTACGCAGCACGTAAATATCGTCGTAACGGGCTTTGAGTTTCGGCATAAAGGTTTCCAGCGTTTTTATCAGACGATGCTCTAGCTGATTCAGTATCGCATTGTCATACACGTACCATTTTTTACCGACCGTCTGTGTGGCAGTTATTTTCTGGTTAATGATAACCGACGGGTCAATGTGCAGGCTGTAGTCCTTGATAACATCTTTCACCGGCTGACTGATAAAGCGGTACGTGCCTTTCACTTTCTGGTCATTGCGTCGTATGTTCTCTGCAATACGCAGCAGGACGGTTTCCAGCAGATGCAGTTTGTCTTTTGCCGGTACGGCGGAGAAATCCAGTGACTGCGGCACGGTGACAGTGATGACCAGTTTGCCTAGATAGTCCTTGCTGTTGATAAACTCTCGAATAGTGGTCAGCTTCGGGAAAAAACGTTGCAGGTTATCCAGTGTGTAGAAACGGATTTTCTGCATCGCCTTGCGGTAAAAACGCGCATCCAATACCAGCGGTTCGTCTTTTGTAATGCCCCCCGTTGTTCCTGTCAGGTTGTCCAGCGACTCTTCACCGGCAGTTTGGTACGGTATTTCAAAGCGCGTTTCCAGTGAGTACGTTTCCCAGTTACGGCTGCTGCTCTCGATTTCTTCCACTTCGTTGAAATACAGCTTCCCGGTCTGATACACCGCGGATTTTTTAAAGTCCGCTTTCAGTCTGGCATGCTCAACCGTGCCGCCGCCATCCTGATGCGCGTCAATGTCTGCTTGTTCAAGGGATGCGTGCAGCGTTTTGATATACGCCGGTTCATTGATGGTGTGGTAGTGCAGTTGCTCCAGTACGCTTAACGCTTTTGCGCTGTTATCAAACCGGCGGGTGAAGCTGCGTTTACCGTCATAAACAAACGGGTAGTAACGCGCACCGCGTCCGATAAGCTGGGCTTCGCTGTCCGTGCCAGTTTTGCTGCTGCTCGCCTGCTCACTGATACGGACAATGTCATAGAGATTGAGTACGTCCCAGCCTTCATTGACTTTCGCCACAGCAAAAACGGCTCTTACCGGATTATCGACTTCTTCCAGCGTGTTCAGCAGAACGGGGTTTTCTTCCAGCAGGTCTGATTTGTTGACGTTCAGCAGGTTGAAATCGTTAAAATCTTCCTGAATCTGTCCGGTAACAGTTCCCAAATCGCTGTCGGCATAACGCTGTATCACTTTGTGCCAGATACTGGTGTCAGAGCTGAGTTGTACTTTTTTATTCGCCAGATGGCGTCTGACGCTCTCGGGTGTCAGTGCGGCAATCAGTTGCGAAAATTCATCCTGCTTCGCTTTCGAGATGGCGATTTTATTCGATTTGAACAAAATGACCGGTTTGAAGCCGGTGATATCGTGATCCGCTGCCACCAGTTTACGGTACTGGCTTAACAGTACCGCATCGAGCATCTTGTCAGTGTCGTTCTGGTTCGCTTCCAGTAACATGACTTTTTTCGAGTAACCATCTGACATGAACTGTTTTAAATCATACTGATACACCACTTTGTCACGGTATTTTTGCCCGATGTCTTTATTCGCGAGGTCAATGGTGGCGGTGAACTCGAACAGGCGGTTATCTGGTCGCAGGTCGAGAATGTTCTCAATCGTGCGCTCCCAAGTCTGCTCCTCGTTCTCCGATGAGTTTTTCGCTTTTCCTTTGGCTTTCGTACCGGCGTTGAAGTGATGCGCTTCGTCACCGAGCAGCACTAATGGAATTTCTTTTAAATCCTCGTAGGTGATGCTGTTTTCACGGTAGCTGTTCAGCTCATCGTGCATCTTATGGATGGTCGAGAGCTTGAGGTAAATTGTGTTGCGCTCCGGCGCAGACGGGAACGTCTCCACCGGTGCAATGGTGATTTTTTCCCCGTCGATTTCGACTTCCTGACTGAATAAGTATTTCGGCGACTGCGGGTTAAGCAGGTTCTCACGGGTTTTCTGGATAATCGCGTCGGTATGCACGAAGAAGATAAAGTTCTGATACCCGTACTCTTTAAACAGATAGAGTATCGTGCCCGCCATCACCATCGTTTTCCCGGCACCAGTCGCCATGTGAAACAGCAGGTGACGGTAATGCAGTTGCGCCTCATCCCGTTTACGCTGCGTGTAATGCAGGTAACGCAACGCGCCGTGTTGATACGGGCGCAGGGTATCTTTCAGATTTGCCTGAATATAATCCGGCGTCTCATAATGGTCGTGGAACAGCCCCGGCTCATCAAATTGGTTAAGTTTGTTAAACAGCAGCTTCTCACCGCCGGCGGATTTCGGTTTCTTCGCCATGCTGTTACTCCATCCCGTAGAAGCTGCGGGTAAAGGTTTTGTCACTCTCTGAGATATTCAGGTCACTGTCGTCTATCTCGGAGGCGTTCACATAAAGCTGATTTTTATCGAGGATCTCAATCAGCAGTTGTTTCTGTTCGTGCAACTCCAGTTCACTGAACGCGACTTTACGCGGAATGCCGTCCATCTCGTACTCAGCAGACAGCACGTTTTCCAACGCTACTTGGTAATTGAGGTGTGCTTCTGTTTTCATCACGGCAAAAAGTTTTTCCAGTTCTTCATTGGATTGCGCTTTCTGGATTTCATGTACGAAGTAGGCGTTCAACTCCATCAGCTCTGCATAGACAAAACTGCCGCCTCCCTGCCAGTTAACGTCTTTTGAAATACCACTTTGTTCTCCGGCAATGACTTTTTGCAGACGTGGCACGGTGATCTCATTGATATAATCCATCTGTTCAATGCCGATATAGCGACGTCCCATTTTATGGGCGACTGCTGCACTTGTTCCGCTACCAAGATGAAAGTCTAAGACGATATCATTTTCTTTAGAAGCAAGGCTAATTATCCGTTGCATTAATTTTTCGGTTTTTTGTCCATCAATAAAAGCAATATCAGAAACCCTATTTAAATTTCCAATGTCATGCCAAAAATTATCTATTTGTTTTCCGATCTCTTTTCTTTCTTTAAGATAATATTTTTCTCTTATTGTTTTGTCAGTAATATATAACCTATTGTCGTTTTCCAAAGCCTTTAGTTTTTCTTTGTTCATTCTCCACCCTTTTTCAGGGCAGATCCATTTTTTACCTGTATTATCTATATAATCATAAGTTGTTTGTGGCCCTGGTGAGCTTGTTTTTTGTAAGCTAACAGTGTTGTATTTACCTCTTCCATCAAAATCATCCTTATTATAGGATTTTATGTCAGCAGTACTGAGTTCCGCTGTGTATGGTTCTAATAATGAACTTTCTCTTTTGGAATAAAATAATATTGTATCTGTATTCCATGGCAGCTTACTTTTTACAGTTTTCCCTGCGTAGGTTCTATGCCAATAGATTGAATTCCTGTAATTCTCTTTTCCAAAAATTGAATCGCATAAAATTTTAAGATATGCCGATTCATTATCATCACATTGAATAAAAATAAACCCATCATCAGAAAGTATTTCTTTAGCTACCTGAAGCCTATTTTCCATGAATGTCAGCCATGTTGATCGATTGAATCGATCGTTATATTTAAAACTGTCATTTCCTGTATTATAAGGTGGGTCTATATAAATTAATTTCACTTTTTCTGCGTAAATTTTTTTTATTGAATGTAGTGCAATGAGATTGTTTCCCTTAATTATTAGATTTTCATTATCGTTAAATTGGGTGATATTTTCTTTTACAGCTTCTTTGGTATATCGCTTAGCATTGGTGAATGCTTTGAGTGAAAATAAAGTGTCAATTTCATCACGAGCAATGATTTCATTGTAGTAGATTTCATCCTTCCCCTGTTCTTCTTTGGTCATACCACCTTCAAGCACGCAATCCTTAAAAGGAAAGTCCAGCACTACGTCAGAGCTGTAATCAAGGTATTTACCTTCACTGGTTAATCCCACTTTATTGCGGTATTTAGTGAAGCTGTTTGCCCAGTATTCTTTGTATTTCAGAAGTTTGCACAATTTATCAAAATCAAAAATAAAAATACCGTCAATCTCCGTACTATAAACGGTTTTGATTTTTTCGTTTGCTACCAATGCTTTAATAACGTCCGGTTTTTTATTTTCGATCGCATCAACGACCTTCGAGCGTTGTAATTCGTCACCATTCCAAAATTGAGGGAACGTTTTTAATACGTTGTTCAGTTCTCTGATTAATTTAGTTTGCATGTCATTGCCTTATGACAGATTGAAAAATGAAAAGGATTATAGGGGAAGGTTGACGATACAGAAACAGGCTCATCATTGAACAGTGATAAAGTTGGGAAAAACATGGTTATTTAACATAAAGGTGCTTAAGCGTAATGCGACTTAGGCACTCGACCAATAATTCCACTCAGTCGCTCGAAATTCCTTATATTCCACCCATAAAAATCCCCATTTTTATGTTGGTTATTTGTTATCAAAATGACGATTTGGGGTTCAGCATAAAACTGACACCAAACGGCTATTTTTTCCAGAATTGCCACGGTTTTTTGGCTGGTACTGGTGCAATGGGTTCCGGTGTTGTCGGCAGCTTGGATTCGATTAATAGCATTGCTTGTTTCAGGCTGTCTATATGCTCGTCCTGACGTTGTAATTCTTTATTTTTGTTTTCAAGCAGTTGCTCTAAAAGTGCAATTTTTTGTTGTAACAGTGCAACGGATTGATCTGTTTTAGGTGTTGCATCGTGCTGCATTGCATTGCATCGCTTTGCGACAGTGTTGCATGTGTCGCCGTTAGTGAGCCGAATACACGAATAAGCTCTGATGTATCTACTTTTTTTGTGTTTGTTGCATCAGAAATTTGCGACAGTTTTCCTTGCTTAATATAGCGATGTATTGTTGTTCTGTTTTTTCCAGTTAGTCTGGCTGCCTCTGTAACTGATACCAGTGCCATAGATACCTCAGATCCGTCCGTATTTAGCTAAAATTTTCTCTAGCGTGGCTCGTTGTTTTTGAGTCAGCCATGTAAATGAGCCGTTTAGATCATATTTGCTCTGCATGTCACTCAGAAATTTAGCTTCAAAGCCGGTAAGCTGAATTTTTGCAGTTAAAGCATCATGCAATGTTGTTTTTAGTCCCTCATGAAGACGATTTTCAGGCGTTAAACGGATTGCCTTATCTTCTTTTTTTGATACTGGATCTTTAGCTAGCTCTGTCACAAGGTCAATTTGCTTATCCAGTTCAACTTGAAATATCAGGGTGTCAGCAGGACGACCGCGCTTTTCTATTGCTAACTTCATGTTGCTGTAGGTATTCAAATCTTTACTTACAGGCTTTAGCACGTCTCGGTTAAAGATCTTAAATTCCTTATATTTTTTCTCGATCATCATCATGAATTTAAAATCATTAATGCTAATTTCAACATTTGCTTTGTGAGTTTTACGTTGAGTTAATTCTTTGAGTATCCATTCGTAAACACGCATGGAATATTTATTTTCAAAGGCTTTGACGTGTTCCAGATTGTATTTTATGAATTTTTTCAACTGAAACAAATAAGGCAATATATCTTCACTAAAAACCAAAGATAAGGATTGTGTTTCTCTGTCAAACTCAGCGTAATTTACCCACTGGAATATGCGCTTAGATATCCTTCCAGTTGGATAGATTATTTCTACGGTTCTTGTCATTAACTCACTAGTCGCTTTATTTAAGCGGTGATATGCATTATCTGGTGATAAGCCCATCATCTTTGCATATTGCTGATAAGTGAAAGACACTGTTCTATCTGCTCTCGACGGGGTATCTAACGTTGGATTTAATAGAGCAACGCAACATAATATCAATTTAGTTTCATGCTCTGTTAGGTCATAGCGACTAACTGCCAATTCATTTGCTTTGAACACAACAAGCTCAGACATCAACACCTCGGTTATATTGGAAAAATTAATATCACCAATCATAAAGGTGATATTAATTTATAATCAATCACTTTTTTGTTTTTTTTTGTGAATATTATGATTTTCGTATCACCTTTGAGGTTTATTTTATGATTTTCATATCA
>NZ_JABUYN010000027.1:0-7311 GCF_014897305.1 Pseudomonas sp. FME51
GGATGGCCAACAGGCCAATCACCATTTCCAGGCTGCGCTCTACGGCGATGCCGACTAGTACATCGGGGCCGACGCCAAGTTCACGCAGTTTGTACGCCAGTTGATTTGCTCGCTGGTTAAGCTCGGAATAGCTCAGTGACTGATCACCAAAGACCAACGCAGTTGCCTCGGGAGTCTTCACCACCTGCTGTTCGATGAGCTGATGGAGACACCGTTCGACCGGATAACTGGCTTCAGTACGGTTCCATTCCCCGATGACCTGCCGAAGCTCTTCGCTGCCCAGCAATGTCAATTCGCCCAGCGATACGTCCGCATCGTTACTCATCGCCAGCAGCAGGCGTTCGAATCCGGCAGTCACACTTTCAATGGTTCTGTCGTGAAACGCGGTCCGGCTATAGATAAAGTTGACGGATAGGGTTTCACTTACTTCAGCAGCAATTGTTAATTCATAGTTGGTTTGCCCCTCACCAGATAGTCCGCTGAAGGTCAGCCCGTATGATGCCCCCTGTTCCAGCGCTTGGGAAATGGGGTAGTTCTCAAATACCAACAAGGTGTCGAACAGTGCTTCACCACTGCTGCCAGCCCAGCGCTGCACTTCATACAGTGGCGTATATTCATGCTCACGCAGAGCAAGGTTCTGCGCCTGGAGTGCCTGCAGCCATTGCCCGACGCTCTGTTCGGGCAGCGGTCGGGCAGCCAGCGGCAAGGTGTTGATAAACAGGCCCAGTTGCTGCTCGATACCGTCCAGGTCGGCAGGCCGGCCGGAGACCGTGACTCCACAGACCACAGAGTCCTGCCCGGTATAGTGTTGCAGCAGTATCAGCCAGGCTGCCTGCACAAGGGTATTGAGAGTGACTCGCTGACTCTGGGCAAAGTTGTTCAGTGCCTCGGTCTGTTGTTTATCGAACACGACCTGCTGATATCCATACCCGGATTCAGACTGCAGGTCTGGCTGTCTGATCGATTTAGCCAGTCGCGTCGGCCCATCAAGCTCTACCAGTTGTTCTTTCCAGAAAGCCTCGCCGGCAGATGTATCCTGTTCACCCAGCCACTCGATGTAATCCCGGTACTGACTGGTGACCGGCGTCGGCGCAACGCCTGCATAGTTTTGCAGAATTTCGCCCATCAGCTGCGAGTTACTCCAGCCATCCAGGAGGATATGATGCGTGGTGTGAATCAGGTGGTGGGTGTTGTCAGTGGTCCGGATCAAGGTCAGACGCAACATGGGGTCGCTGGCCAGATCAAAGCCCTTGCTGCGATCCTCAAGTGCCAGTGCATCCAGTTTTTGCGACAGCTGCGCCTCAGTGCGCCAATCCAGCAACGTACAGGGTGCGTCTATCCGTTTGCGGATCACCTGCAAGGGAGTCTCTACGGTAACAAAGTTCGCACGCAGAACTTCGTGCCGGCTGATCGCAGCATGCCAAGCGGCCTTGAAGCGTTCGACATCCAGTCCCTGCACATCCACCCGCATCTGATTGATGTAATGCCCGGCCTCAGTATCAAGCAGGGTATGGAACAACATGCCCTGCTGCATCGGTGAGAGCGGGTAGATATCCTCAATCTCTTCCGCCGGTATCGGCAGATTAGCCAGTTGCACCGGGCTAAGCACAATCAACGGCGAGCGCTTCTTTGCCTCGCTGACAGGCATCGCTGCCTGTGGCTTGGCCTCGATCACCTGCGCCACCTTGGCCAATTGCCCGATAGTCTGCTGTTCAAACACCTGCTTGGGCGTGAGTTTGATGCCTTGGCGCTTGGCTCGGGCAATGATCTGCAGGCTGAGAATGGAGTCGCCACCCAGCTCGAAGAAGTTGTCGGTGGTGCCAACCTGTTCCAGCTTGAGCACATCAGCCCAGACGGAAGCGAGAATGCGTTCGATCTCATTGCCCGGTGCCACGTAGGCCTGCTTGATCGCTCCCGGTTTGGGCAAGGCGCGTTTGTCCAGTTTGCCGTTGGCCGTCAGTGGCAGTTGCTCCAGCAGCATGACCTGGGCCGGTACCAGGTAATCCGGCAGGCGTTCTTTCATTAGCTGCTGCAGGGCTTCGCTGCTGGTATTTTTATCGGCAACCGCATAGCCCACTAGTTGCAGCCGCGTTTCATCGCTGTCCAGTGGCAGGGCCAGCACCACGGCATCCTGTACGCTGGGCAGGGCGGCCAGTACCCGACCGACTTCGCCCGGTTCGACCCGGTAGCCGCGGATCTTCACCTGGTCGTCGGTGCGGCCGATGAATTCCAGCAACTGATCTTTGCTCAGACGTGCACGGTCGCCCGTACGGTAAAGGCGCCCGCCACCCTCGGCGGGAATGAAGCGTTCGGCGGTAGCCGCTGCCTGACCAAGGTAACCCTGGGCCAGGGTTGCGCCGCCCAGGTAGAGCTCACCGGCGACTCTCTGCGGCACCGGATTGAGGTAGGCATCCAGCAGCTCAGCGCGTACATTGGCCAGTGCCAGGCCTACCGGTACGCTGTGGCTGTCTTGCAGTCGCTCGCTCACTTCGTGGGTGAGCACACCGACGGTGGTTTCGGTGGGGCCGTAGTGGTTGATGATCCGGCACTCGGGCTTGAGTGCCCGGACTTTTTCCACCAGCCCCCAAGGGCAGGCTTCACCACCGAGGATCAGCATCTTCGCGGGCAGCACGTCGGCGGCCTTGCCGGCCTGCAGCAGCGCTTGCAAGTGGCTGGGGGCGATTTTCAGCACATCAATGTGCTGTTCGGCCATGTACTGGGCGAAGCGGTCAGGGTCGAAGGCGTGGTCATGGGACAACAGGTGCAGGCTGCGGCCCGAGGCCAGCGCGCCGAACAGCATGGTGTGGCCGAGGTCGGCGGCGATGCTGGAGACCAGAGCCAAGCTCGCGTTCTCGGGCAGCTCAAGGCGTTGCAGGACGGCCTGCAGGTAGTTGGCCAGTGCACTGTGACTGACCACTACGCCCTTGGGTTGCCCGGTGGAGCCGGAGGTGTAGATGATATACGCCGGCTGCTGTGGCTCAATGACCGTTGCCAGCGCTGCGTCGCTCTGATCGGCCCATTGCTCTGGCTGGTAGGTCAGGCTTGGGCACTGTGTTGCGGTTGCCAGTGCGGTATCCACAGCTGGGTGGATCAACAGGGCGGCGTTACTGTTGTGCAGTAGTTGTTGCAGGCGCTCGACTGGCTGCTGGTTGTCCAGCGGCAGGTAGATCGCCCCCAGTTTGAGCACCGCCAGCAGGCTGACGACCCAGTCTGGGGAGCGCTCCTGACACAGGGCGACAACGGCGCCAGTACCTATGCCTTGTGCCTGAAGGTGGTGCGCCAGTTGGTTGGAGGCACGTTCCAGTTCGGCGTAGCTGAGCTGCTGGGTGACTGCGGCTACCGCAATTTGCTGGGGATGCTTAATAACAGACTGCTGCCAAAGAGCAAGAAAGTCATTTTCTGAAAACAGCTCTTGCTGAATAGCAACCTGCGTTTGTGTTTCTTCCTGACATGGTTGCGCTGTCGGCAACAATGCAAGTACGTTGCCGAGCGGCTGAGAGCCTGAACCCACCAAAGAAAGCAGTTGATGCTCCAACTGGCGACTCAATTCTTCAATATCTTCGTGCGAATACTGCTTGCAATGATAGGCAAGTATTAATTCAAGGCGATCATTCAGCGCAGCGATAACGCTCAACGGGTAATTATTGCGGCCATTGCAATATAGAATATCACCCTCCCGCGACTGCTCCGCATCTATCGAGCTTATGCGCATATCCGCTGGGGCTTTCTTCAGCGCCTCATCAATCGGATAATTCTCAAATACTAGGATGCTATCGAACAGATTTTCCCCCTCGGGTAAATCAGCATACTTGCTTAGCTCTGACAGCGATGAATATTCAAACTCACGGCTAGCCACGCTTTTTTCCTGGACACGTCTTAACCATTCAGCCACGCTCAGTTGCGGATCAATCAAGGTGCGGAACGGCAATGTGTTGATGCACAGCCCAACTACAGTGTGCAAGCCCGGCAGCGAAGCAGAACGCCCGGAAGTCGTGACGCCAAACAGCACTTCATCACGATCGGAATAAGCTGCCAGGAGCAAGCCCCAAGCTCCTTGCACCAGGGTGTTTACTGTTATACCCATATCGCGTGCTGCAGCACGCATCTGATCACTGGTAGAACGAGAAAATACCAACATGCGCTCAGCATAGCGAGCGTCATCGTAATCACCGCGCAACGGTAGCGGCGTCTTCTCATCGACCCCTGCCAGCACTTCAGACCAATACTGCTCCAACATGGACGTATTCTGCCCGTGGACCCACTGGATATACGAAGTGAAAGGTAATGTCGAAGGTAGCGAGTAAATCTCATTACGCAACAATGCTTGATAGCTTCCCAGCAGGTCGCCGAGCACCTTGCTGACGCTCCAGCCATCCAGTGATATGTGATGGAGCGACCAATAAAATCGCCAGTGTTTGTCTCCCTGAACAAACACGCTGACAGTGACAGGTAAGCCTTGCCGAAAGTCATAGCCTCGCTCTTTTATCTCCGCGAGGTGCTTTTCAATAAAGGCGTCCACCTCTTCCGTCGGCAACGAGGCGATATCTATCACATCAACAGCGAGACGGGGTGTTTTGAACACGATCTGTAGAGGAGCATCTATTTCTTCCCAACGATAGTTCGAGCGCAGCACCTGATAGTGGCGGGCTACCTGCTCCCAAGCGTGGTAAAACAGCTTCTCATCGAAATGACCCTTGATCTCGAAGCCAAACTGATAAAAATACGGATCAGCCCCCTCCAGTTGCAGGGAGTGGAACAGGATTCCCTGCTGCAACGCGGACATTTTCGATATAACTTCCACATCATTCTTATTGCGAACAGACTGCTTACTCATTACCGATCTCCAAGATTTTTACAGAATTTCATCTAGCAAACTGTCCAGAGTATGCTGGTCCATGTTCACACCAATAAGGTCCGATGGGGTCAAGCCGCCAGCGTCATTGCCAAGGCAGTGATCTATGATCAGTTTCAACTCTTCGGCGTATTCATTCGCCAAGCGCTGGATGGTTTTTTCCTTGAACATCTTTCGGCTGAAACTCCAGCCCAGATTCAGCTCACCACCATAAACTTGGCCGTTGATCGACAGCCAGTTGCCCAGCGGAGCCTGCTCGCTCTGGCTTTGTCCGGAACTTTCTGCAGCAGGCGCCAGGAATGCGCTTTCGCTTCCTTCCCGCTCTGCAGCAAAACTGCCATCAAACTGCCCCAGGTAATTGAAGGTAATCCGGGGTTCTGGAAGTGCAGACAACACCTGTTGTGCCTGCTGATCACCAAGATAACGCAGGGCACCAAAGCCAATCCCCTTCTCCGGGATCGCCCGCAACTGTTCCTTGATGCGCTTGATTGAGCCATCTACAGCTTCTATTGGACTCAACTTCACCGGGAACATGCTGGTGAACCAGCCCACGGTGCGGGTCAGGTCGATATCCTCGAATAGATCCTGGCGACCGTGACCTTCCAGTTGCACCAGAACATCGTCGTTTTGCGTCCAACGGGAGATGACTCGGGCCAAGGCGGTCAGCAGCAGGTCGTTAACTTGAGTGCGGTACGCCGAAGGTGCCTGCTGCAGCAGTTGACGGGTATAAGTCGGATCCAGTCGGGTCTGGGCACTGGCCGCATACTGGCCCTGCATCGAACCTTCAGGGTTATCGCAGGGCAGGTCGGTATTCACATCACTCAATTGATCCTGCCAGTAGCTCAGTTCCTGCTGCAGCGCTTCGCTATTGGCATAGTCCTGTAGATGCTCAGCCCAGACCTTGGTTGAACTGGTCTTGGCGGGCAGTGTCACTTCCTGACCGGAACCCAACTGGCCGTAGGCGGTTTGCAAATCCTCCAGCAAAATCCGCCAGGACACACCGTCCACCACCAAGTGGTGAATCGCCAGCAGCAGTCGCTGGCTGCCATCGTCCAACTTTGCCAAAACAGCCCGGATCAACGGCCCATCCTGCAGATTCAGGCTACGCTGGGCCTCAGTGCACAGTGCTTCCAGTTCTGCGGCATCCTTGACTGCGGACTTCCACAGAATCTGTTGTCGCCCATCAACTGAACGATAGTGAGCCACCCAACCACCGTTGGCCCCCTGAACAAAACTTAGGCGCAGTGCATCGTGGTGACAAGCAAGTGCCTGCAGTGTTTGCTCCAACTTCTCTGCTTCCAACGCCTTGCCGGGCTTGAGCAACAATGCCTGGTTCCAGTGGTGACGTTCAGGAACGTCTTCTTCGAAGAAGCTTTGCTGGATCGGCAACAGCTGGGCTTCGCCTGTGACCGGCCCTTGATCAATCTGCACGCCACCCTCCTCTCCGAGCTGTGCTACCGTGGCCAGACCCTGCACCGTCTGGTGCTGGAACAGCTCCTTGGGGGTAAAACGGATACCCGCTTGCCGAGCACGACTGACCACCTGGATCGAGATGATCGAGTCGCCGCCCAGTTCGAAGAAGTTATCGGTCAAGCCAACCTTTTCTACCTTCAGCACATCAGCCCAGATGGCGGCTATTTGCTGCTCCAGGTCGCTCTGCGGTGCAACGTACTCTCGCTGCAACTGGCTGACATCCGGTATGGGTAGTGCTTTGCGGTCCAGCTTACCGTTGGGCGTCAGCGGCATCGCCTGCATGAAGATCAGATGCGTCGGCACCATGTAGTCCGGCAGGCTGGCCTTGAGATGGTCACGCAAGGCAGTGCGCAGTTCGGCTTGCTGTTCCGGTTCGACGTCAGCCACCAGATAGGCAGCCAACTGCTTGCCATTTGGTCCGTCAATGTCGACAACCAGGGTGTCGCGAATCGCAGCATGCTCCTGCAACTTGGCCTCGATCTCGCCCAATTCGATACGGAAGCCACGGATCTTCACCTGGTGGTCTATACGACCGGCGTATTCGATGACGCTATCGCTGTGGTAACGAGCCAAGTCGCCGGTGCGGTAGAGACGACCACCACCTTGCTCACTGTTATCGAATGGGTCGGGGATAAAGCGCTCAGCGGTCAATGCTGCCCGTTGGTGATAACCACGAGCCAGCCCAGCACGTCCGATATGCAATTCACCATGGCATCCTGGGGTCGCAATACCAAGATTTCCATCCAGCAGGTACCAAGACAGGTCAGGGATTACTTCACCGATTGGGCTGACCGCTTCTTTATCCAGATCAGCCTGCCGGATCGGGCGATACGTGACATGTACCGTGGTCTCGGTAATGCCGTACATGTTGATCAGTTGCGGCTGGCCATCACCAAAGGCATCGAACCAGGGAGCCAGACTGCCTACATCGAGCGCCTCACCACCGAAAATGATGTAACGCAGTGACAGAGGCTGGGCCTTGTCCA
>NZ_JABUYN010000028.1:0-5181 GCF_014897305.1 Pseudomonas sp. FME51
GATGTCAGCCAGTTGCAGCGAGAGTACGTTGCACCGCAGAGCGACCTGGAGCAGCAAATAGCCGCCATCTGGGCTGATGTGCTGAAGGTAGAAAAGGTTGGCTTGACCGATAACTTCTTCGAACTGGGGGGGCATTCGTTGCTGGCCACTCAGGTTATTTACCAGATCAATGCTCAACTCGGTATTGATCTGCCACTACGAACGATTTTTGAGAGCTCAACATTGAATGACTTCTCCATGAGTCTGGAACAACACGGCCTGATGCTAAACGAAGCAGGCCTGAGCGATATCGAAAAACTGATGAACGAAATGGCGGAGACCTGAGATGGACAAGACAGCAGAGAAACGTATCGCCAAACGCTTCGTCAGAATGACCTTGGAGCAGCGCCGGCAGATTCTCGGAAAAATGGCCGAGGCCGGACAGAGCTTTAGGCTTTTGCCCATAGTGCCTGCTCGGCAGGAGTTTGAGAATGTCCCCCTGTCCTATGCTCAACAGCGCCAGTGGTTTCTCTGGCAACTGGAGCCGGAGAGTGCTGCCTACAATATGCCGGCAGCACTACGGCTCAAGGGCGAGCTGGATATCGAGGCGCTGCGCTTGAGCTTCGAGAGCCTGATCGCGCGTCACGAGACCCTGCGCACCACCTTCCGTCAGGACGGGGAACAGGTGCTGCAGATCATTCACCCACAGATCAAGTTTGCGCTGGCTCAGGAAACTCTGGAGGCGGCTGATGAAGTGCAGATCCAGTCCAGAGTCGAGGAAGAGGTCGCCAAGCCTTTCGATTTGGAATACGGCCCGCTACTGCGAGTGAAACTGTTGCGCCTGGCCGAGGATGACCATGTTCTGGTACTGACAATGCACCATATCGTCTCTGACGGCTGGTCAGTGCCGATCATGGTTGATGAGCTGATCCAGCTCTATGAAGGCCATTGCAATGGCCAAACCATCAGCCTGCCGGAGCTGCCGATCCAGTACGCTGACTACGCCATCTGGCAACGCAGCTGGATGGACGCGGGCGAGCAGGAGCGCCAGCTGGCCTACTGGAAAGAACAGCTCGGTGGCGAGCAGCCGGTACTTGAATTGCCTGTCGATTATCCTCGGTCGGCGGTACGAAACCATGTGGGTGCAAGCTTGCCCATCGAGATAACTCCAGAGTTATCCCGCTCTCTGAAGCAGCTGGCCCAGCAACAGGGCGTGACCCTGTTCATGCTGCTGCTGGCCAGCTTCCAGACCCTGTTGCATCGCTACTCAGGGCAGGACGATATCCGTGTGGGTGTACCGATCGCCAACCGCAACCGGGTGGAAACCGAGCGGTTGATTGGCTTCTTCGTCAATACTCAAGTGCTCAAGGCCGAGTTCGATCTGCACACCACTTTCAGCGAGTTGCTCAAGCAGGTGCAGCAAACCGCGCTGGGCGCGCAAGCTCATCAGGACCTACCCTTCGAGCAACTGGTCGAGGCACTGCAGCCGGAACGTAGTCTGAGCCACAGTCCGCTATTCCAGGTGATGTTCAATCATCAGACCCAGGTAAAAGGTGGGAATCATGGACTGCCGGGGCTGACGGTCGAGGGATTGTTCTGGGAGCAGGGCACAACCCAGTTCGATCTGACTCTTGATACCCATGAGAGTGATCAAGGTATTGGCGCCTCGCTGAGCTATGCCAAGGCTCTGTTCGACAAGTCGACCATCGAACGGCTGGCCAGTCACTGGCTCAATCTCCTGAAGGGCATAGCCAAGACACCTTTACAACGTATTGCTGAATTGCCGCTGCTGAGTTCAGAAGAGTATCAGCAGATCAACCACGACTGGAACCACACCGCAGCGAACTACCCGACCGATCAATGTATTCACCAATTGATTGAGATACAGGCTGAGAAGACACCCGGCGCGGTAGCGGTACTCTATGGCGACCAGCAACTGACCTACAGGGAGTTAAACCAGCGTTCCAACCAATTGGCTCACAAGTTGCGTGAGTTAGGTGTTGGGCCGGATGTGCTGGTCGGTATCGCGGTGGAACGCAGTTTGGAGATGGTGATTGGCCTGCTGGCTATTTTCAAGGCTGGTGGTGCCTATGTGCCGTTGGACCCGGAATACCCGCAAGAGCGGCTGGCTTACATGATGGAGCATAGCGAAGCCAGGCTTTTGCTTACTCAGAAGCGCCTCGTTGGCCATATTCCGACAGCGAATGCCATTACCTTGTGTCTGGATAGTGATTGGCAGGAGATTACGCACTATCCACAGACCGACCTTGATTCCGCAGCTGATCCGGAAAACCTGGCGTACTGCATTTACACTTCCGGCTCGACGGGTAAACCCAAGGGGGTCACTGTACGCCATCGGGCCTTAGTCAATTTCCTGGTCAGTATGGAAAAGCAACCCGGCCTGGATGCCAGCGACAGGGTGTTGGCCCTGACCTCACTGTCTTTTGATATCGCCGCTCTGGAGCTGTATCTGCCCCTGATGACCGGGGCATCGCTGATCATGCTGGCCGATCAGGAGAACAGGGATCCGCAGGCATTGCTGGCTTTGATAGAGCGGCAATCAGCCAATACCATTCAGGCGACGCCTTCAACCTGGCGAATGCTGCTGGACGCAGCACCAGCCGGCGCCTTCCAACACTGCCGGCTTATCAGCGGTGGTGAGGCGCTGCCGGTTGACTTGGCTGAGCAAATGCTGCAGCGAGCCGGTCATGTCTGGAACCTATATGGTCCGACGGAAACGACCATCTGGTCAGGTGCTTATTGTCTTGATGCAGAGCACTCCCAACCACTGCTGGGTAGACCCATTGCCAACACCTCGATGCACCTGCTGGATGCGGGATTTGAAACACTGCCCATTGGTGCTGCGGGAGAACTATTGATTGGGCAGGATGGTCTGGCGCGTGGTTACCACCTATGCCCGTCCCTGACCGCAGAGCGCTTTATACCTGACCCTTTCGACAGTAGTACGCAAGGGGGAGGGCGCCTCTATCGTACCGGAGACCTGGCCCGCTATCTGGCTGACGGAGTGATTGAGTATGTCGGCCGTATCGACCATCAGGTGAAGATCCGCGGCTTCCGCATTGAGCTGGGTGAGATTGAAGCACGTCTGCAGGAGCATGAGTCGGTTCGCGAAGCGGCAGTCATCGATATTGACGGACCGGGTGGTAAGCACTTGGCAGCCTATCTGGTTGCTGGTGCTGGTGCTGGTGCTGGTGCTGGTGCTGAGCCTGAGCAGCAAGCAGTCCTGCGCACAGCCTTGCGTGACGATCTCAAAGCCAGCCTGCCGGACTATATGATTCCGGCCCATCTGATTTTTCTGGAGTCGATGCCGTTGACACCCAACGGCAAGTTGGACCGCAAGGCGCTGCCCAAACCCGACGCCAGCCAGTTGCAGCAGGAGTATGTTGCACCGCAAAGCGTGCTTGAACAGCAGATTGCGGCCATCTGGGCTGATGTGCTGAAGGTGGAAAAGGTCGGCCTGAACGACAACTTTTTTGAACTGGGTGGCCATTCGTTGTTGGCCACCCAGGTAATCTCCCGCATCCGCCAGGCGCTGGATATTGAACTGTCGCTGCGCACCTTGTTCGAGACCCCGGTTCTAGGTGAATTTGCTGCCCAGACAGGGCAGGGCACGTCCAGTACAGCACCGGCCTTCGAGAAAGTGGATCGCAAGCAGCCGCTGGTCCTGTCTTACGCCCAGCAACGCCAGTGGTTCCTCTGGCAACTGGAGCCGGAAAGTGCCGCCTACAATATGCCAGCCGCGCTGCGACTCAAGGGGAAACTGAGTATCGAGGCACTGCGCTCCAGTTTTGAAGCGCTGATCGCTCGCCACGAGACCCTGCGCACCACCTTTCGTCAGGATGGGGGGCAGGCGCTGCAGATTATTCATCCGCAGATCGACTTCGTGCTGGATCAGGAAACTCTGAAGGCAGCGGATGAAGCGCTGATCCAATCCAGAGTCGAAGAAGAGGTTGCCAAGCCTTTTGATCTGGAATACGGCCCGCTACTGCGAGTGAAACTACTGCGCTTGGCCGAGGATGACCAGATACTGGTGCTGACCCTGCACCATATTGTCTCCGACGGTTGGTCAATGCCGATTATGGTCGATGAGCTTATCCAGCTCTATGAGGGCTATCGCACAGGTCAGCCCGCGACTCTGCCGGAGCTGCCAATCCAGTACGCCGACTACGCCATCTGGCAACGCAGCTGGATGGAAGCCGGCGAACAGAAACGCCAATTGGCTTACTGGAAAGAACAACTCGGTGACGAGCAGCCGGTACTGGAACTGCCCACCGACCGTCCGCGCCCGGCAATCCAGAGTCAAGAGGGTGCCGGCCTGAGCATTGAGCTGAACGGTGAGCTGGCTCAGTCGCTCAAACAGCTGGCCCAGCAGCAGGGCGTGACCCTGTTCATGCTACTGCTGGCCAGCTTCCAGACTCTGCTGCATCGCTACTCAGGGCAGAACGATATCCGTGTGGGCGTACCGATCGCCAACCGTAACCGGGTGGAAACCGAGCGGTTGATTGGCTTCTTCGTCAATACCCAGGTACTCAAGGCGGAGTTTGATCTGCACACCACCTTCAGTGGACTGCTCAAACAGGTGCAACAAGCAGTGGTCGGAGCGCAAGGCCATCAGGATCTGCCCTTCGAGCAACTGGTCGAGGCGCTGCAACCGGAGCGTAGTCTGAGCCACAGTCCGCTGTTTCAGGTGATGTTCAATCATCAAGCGGTGATGCATAGCGATATACAACAATTACCAGGCCTGCAGGTTGAAGGTCTCTCCCGGGAAAAGCACACTGCCCAATTCGACCTGACGCTGGACACCTTTGAACACAGCGAAGGTATCGGCGCCTCCCTGACCTACGCCAAGACATTGTTTGGAGTGGATACCGTCACGCGACTGGCCAGCCATTGGCTGAAGCTGCTCCAGGCTATAGTACAGCGACCAGGGCAACGTATCTCGGAGCTGCCTCTGCTAAACAAGAAAGAACAGCAACAAGTCATCTATGACTGGAACCACAACGAGGCAAGCTATCCAAGCGATCAATGCATTCACCAGTTGATCGAGGCACAGGCTGAGAAGACACCGGATGCAGTAGCAGTGGTATTCGGTACTCAAGAGCTGAACTATCAACAGTTGAATCAACGCTCCAACCAGTTGGCACACAAGCTGCGTGAGTTGGGCGTGGCCCCGGACGTACT
>NZ_JABUYN010000029.1:0-4596 GCF_014897305.1 Pseudomonas sp. FME51
AAATACACATAAATTGCAGGTACATTTGCAATTGGAGTAATAAAAATAAAATCTCTAAAATCAATATCAGGTGGTACAGGGGTTACGGTAATTATTGGTTCTTCATCATAGATCTGGTATCCACCTGCTGAATTAGAATTAAATTCTGATAAATCTTGTGCTGGTGTTCCTGTATGTGGCGGTGGCAACTCATCTGGATTTTGTATTGGGAAACCAGGATTAACTAATCGTATTCCTTGATCATCAGCTTTAACTGATAAATTAATGATTTTGCCTGATGAAGTGACTCCCAAGTAATATGTGACACCATATTGAGTTATAAAACGGTAAATATTTGCCTGTGTAACTTCAGAAGGTAATCCATCATTTGATTGATATCCTCCTAAAGAACGGACTTCATTTGCTTCATATTCATAAGCTAATTCCCCTTTAATAATAGGCACATACTCTTTACCACTTCCTTTTGCAGTATGGTAAGGAATAGCAATACCTTGATCATTAACTGCAATTCTTATCCTTGTTGGTACCAATTCATTATTTTCTGCCTTTTCGAGTAAATCATCATAGGATAGAGTGTCATCATTAAATAATTGGCGAATAAAAACGCCTGTTGATACCCAAAATAATCCCCCTGCCATTACAAATGATGTACTAATTAACGGCTCATGATTTCTAAATTTAGGGAAAATAGGCCTAGTTGATATATTAGCAAAATCTTGATCCATCGATTGATAAGCAGCACTAATACCCGCTCCAGCCATTACTCCGCTACCACCTGCTGGAAATAAACTCGGTACAGGAAATGGGAACATCATGGCTTGAACAAATTCACCTTCTTTTAGCCCATTTAAATTGCATCGTCCAAAGTGACACACTGGCTCTTTTTGTGTACCTGCTTGTGTATTTCCTAAACCTCTCAATTCTGATTTAGCAAATACAGGTTCAGCAATAGATTGAATAGAAATAACTATTCGTTGATTGTAAGGTGGAAATATAGAATAACCTTTTTGGCAATTTCTATAATGAGACGATCGTTGAATTTGTCCTTGAGACATTTCATGCACAGTATCGGGCAATTGCTGATTAAAATCGCCAGCAAGATGATGTGAACTTAGAATGTAATTCTCTATAGAACAATATTGCTCCATAGAAGCATAATTAGTATGGATAACTGAACCCTGTGGCTCTGTTGTCAACTTATCTGCTAATTTTTGTGCATCAATAATTAATTGAAGTGGTCTGTTACTCAACCCCTCTATTTTAAGGAGACCGAAGGGGTCAGTTATACCTTGATGCTGTTTTTTAGTTCCTCTTTCGAGTAAAAGTAAAGGTATATCATTTAATGGATATCCTTTATCATCGATTAATTGAATTTCAAGGTAAAACCTATAATTATCACACTGTAAACAATCTCTTAGCTCACTCATTTTTCATTCCTTTGAGTAACTAACCATCCTTGAGATTCAGCATATTGCTGAAATTTCTGATAAGTAAGAAAATTTAAATCAGCTAATTTATTACGCTGATACTGAAGCCAGTCAGATATTCTTTTATTTAAAATTCCTTCTGGTGTGTCTAATAATTGCGCCTGCTGGGGGATATTCTCCCAAAGTTCACAAGATAAATTCTCGATATAAAGTGTTAATGCGTACTTGGAGTTTTGCCATGCTCGAATCAAATGTGTATCTAATATAAAAGGACGTTGTTGTAATATCGGATCAAGAAATTCAATTTCTTTATTAAGAGAAATAATTTGAGTTGGTTCATCCAAATCAATCAGGATATCTCTGATTGGCATCATTAAACTACGCCAATCGGAATAGATCATTTCAGGAATAAGGATACGAGCAATTCTAGTATCAGCGAGTCTTAATAAAACAGATTCATTAGATAAGTGAACGACCTGCTTAACCTGCCAATGTAATAATTGTTTATCCCATGATAGCTGGCTTCGATAAGCCCATCCCCAAGAATCATCACTAAACGTTTTGCTATCAAGCAACTGACTTAAAGGAATATATGATTCAGGTTTTATTTGTACTAGCCATGGGCTTTGAGCAATTAGGTGAGCAAGGGGTGTTTTATAATACAAAGGGAATGCTTTTTCTATCCAATCATTGGCATACATGACATTAATTGGATTAGGCTTAGCTAATGTATTTATTAATAAATAAACTGGCTCTGATGATGAAATAATCCATTGAACCCAAGTCATTTTTCTCATTTTTGGCTACCTTCCTTGATTATCCAACTTCCTAACATTTGTGCTTGTACAGCACAATACTTCTTAATTGCATAAGGGGGTTGCTCGAAAGGTATAACACCATCTGGAAGTTGAATAATTGGAGATTGCCCATTCCCCGGACCACTAGAGCCGATATCTAAATTACCAGAAGTAAAAATTGCACTTGGAGTAAGACGGATAAAGCTACTTCCTACTTTTAGTGTGATTTCTGTTCCTGCTTCAAGAATAATTTTTCCACCACTTTTAAAGCTCGTTTCCATACCACTTTCGACAATTAATTCATCATCAATTTTGCTATGTTTAGCACCTTTAATTTGTAATGAAACATCACCTTCAATTAATGATTTCTGTGTTCCTTGCATAATAAGGTGATCATCACCTAAAATTTCAGTAAAACGTTGATTATCAATGCGATGCTTGAAATCATGTTGAGTATGCCAATGACTATCATGTTGCACATGAATATTTAAATCCCTCTGCGCATGTAAATACACTTCTTCGCGTCCGCCGGCATCCTCAAATCGCAACTCATTAAACCCTGTGCCTTTATGGGTCTTGGTACGAAAGGTGGTTCGGGTTTTTTCTTTGGGTAAATCAAGTGGGGGAGCATTACGACCGTTATAGGTGCAACCGGTGATAATTGGTCTATCAATATCGCCATTTAAATAAGAAACAATCACCTCTTGCCCAATGCGAGGGATCGCCATAAAGCCGAAGCCATCACCATTCCACCCTTGTGCCACTCGCAACCAACACGAGCCACTATGATCAGGCTTTCCGCGTCTATCCCAATGAAAATAAACTTTTACCGCACCTTGTTCATTGGTGTAAATCTCCTCACCCTCTGGACCAACGACTGTCGCCAACTCATCACCATCCGCCAGCGGTTTATAATGAAAAGGCGGTCGCCATTCCTGCGTACCGGGAATAAAAGTGACATTGTTTGAAAGTTGAGTTCCCTCACCACCGCCATTATCCGCAGAGGGCTGTACGCCATGATGCGAAACGCTGATCACCTGCCAACGCGAATTCATACGCGCACTTGAGTGATGGGTTAAGGTAAACACTTTGCCCGGCATTAATGCAAAACAGTTAGTGCTTGCCGAGCCGGTTTGACGATAATTTTGAGATTGCTCATAACGCAATTGATTCAATGGCTGAGCTTCTTCCTCTTCTTGAAAACGGCCATAGCTTTCAAAAACAGGGTGTTGCTGATGGACGTCACCCGTTGTGTTTTGCGATAACGGATAAGAAGGACGTGTTGGGTTATAATCTTTATCAATGCGTACATCACTGCATAAACGTTCGGTATAGCGCCATGTCGTTGCTGTGGTATCGGTAATATCCGTTTCCGCTTGTGGGTTATACGTCAGCGTGATCCCCGCCGTCATCCCTAAATGATTGTCGCTATAAAACAGTTTTGGCCCTTCTTCAAACCAAAAGTTGATCCCTTCTTCAAAGGCTAGGCGACACCAGAAGGCATAAGCGGATTCGCGCTTTTGCGTGATATAACGACGAGTTTGATGCAGTTCAGGTTGATAAAATTGGTTGTCATATTTGATATGCGCTTCATCTAGCAATTGCTGAAGAATTTGAGGCACCGTTTTATGTTGGAATATACGGCTATCTTGATTAAGCGTCATCACCCACATTTCAGGGCGAATAACAAATTGATACCCCGTTTTAACGCCGTCGGTGTTGCCTTGTTCGGCACTCGCCAGTAAGCCTTGAACCGTACGGATTGTTTTACCGTCACGACTGACGGTTAATGATGAAGCCACGCCTAATTGGTTGGCGAAATCAATATCACTTTGCTCGCTTACTGCTTGTATCGAAAGTGTGAAAAGCGCTGATAACTCTTCATTTAAATCAAACTGTGTGACTTGAAAAGTGCTTTCAGGTAAATCGCCAATTTGGCAAGTAAACACTAACCCCGTATGAAGTAACCCCTTTCCTAGGGTTTCAAGTAATTCGCTGTATTTTTTAATGCGGGCTTGTTGTTCAGAGAATGTCATCCCTATTTTGAAAGAGGGTGATGATGTCGGATCATCTAATACCAAACGGGGTTTAGGGGTATTGTTAGCGTCATTCGTTGACATAAAAGCTCCCATTTAACTGTGACAAACACGCAATAAAAAAGACAAAAAATGCAGAGAACAATGGGCTCATGACAGAGCCCATAAATAAAGTGTGAAGAATTAACCTTCGAGTGGTGCACGCCAGTCATCAGAGCCTGATGTCCCTGCAACGGTGTGTTCCCAATCAATTTTGCGATAAGAAAGAGACACTTCGATCAGTTGAGTGAAGTCAGACTTAGTCGGATCTTGGCAGTGTGGCATTTGGCAATCGAT
>NZ_JABUYN010000030.1:0-4217 GCF_014897305.1 Pseudomonas sp. FME51
GGCCGTGGCGGCCTGACTTAAACGGAATGGCCTCCATAAAACCCGGTGTGATTCACTAATGTGTTTATTAAAACTCTTACGTTACATTGGATAAGTGCGCTGGGTGGCTGTTCTATGTCAAAGCTTAACGGCGATGTGACGGCAATTTCGTTTTTGGTGCGATACTGTTCAGACAGAGAGATACCCCCGGAAAATATTTTCTCTACCCCCGACGCAATCGATTTCTTAACGAGCCGAGCTTCTACAACAAAACAAGTAGGGCTTTTTCTTGGAAAGATTCAGCGCATAGCTGATACCGCAACGGTACTCAGCAATAACAGATTCTGGCAAGAAATAAGGCCCTCGGTTGAGTTTCTCAGTAGATTGAGAAGAACCCGAAAAAAGTTCCCAGAAACCACGGACTCAGTACAGACGCTACTTATTCCTTCAGATATCTATCAAAGTGTACTCAAGAAAACTATTGAAGATCTGGATTGTTTCTTGCGACACGAGAAAGCTATAAAGCTTGTCTTTTCATTGCGAGGCCTCGCAAGAGATAAAGGAGTTACGCTGGATAGGAGCTTGGTTCCTACCACAACAACAAGAGGCCAGGATGGGCGTATCCAATACTACTGGAAAAAGCTACTGCGTGAGAACATGGATGTTTCTACAGCACTGAAAGAGCTTTATAAAGCAGGTATCTCAAAAAGTGAAAGTTGGGCAGGCCTTGTCGAAAACCTGAAGCGCTGGCAGCTCCGGTGTGCCATTTTAATATCTGCGTTTACTGGCATGCGCAAGAGTGAATTGTTGGCCATTCCCCTTAACGGATTAAAGACAATAAATACCGAAAATGGCCTTATTCCTGTTGTTTGGTCGACAACAACAAAGCTTGAAGCCAATGGCGCTCCTCGGTTTACGAAATGGGTGACATGCTCAGCAGTCGAAGCTGCTTTTAAGGTTGCAAAGATAATTACTGAAGGTGTGCTTGAATGGTCTGGCGACAGGCGAATAATGGATATCCAAGAACAAGAAATACCTCTTTTCTTGTCAATTGAACACGGAAAAAGTGGTATTCCACACCGACAGTTTCGGTTTACAACAACCACTTTCTGCTTAAAACGTATTAATGAAGATCTCTACAGTAAAGAACTAACAGTCACAGATAAGGATGTAGCAGAAATAAGTTGGTTTCTGTATGGGGATGGTGTGCCCGAGGCTATCAAAGTAGGTAAAGTCTGGCCCCTAACATTTCACCAGTTTAGGCGGTCAATGGCAGTCTATGCAGCAGCTAGCGGAATGGTGTCATACCCAGTGCTCAAGGCACAACTTAAACATATCAGCATGGTGATGACAGTATATTACTCAGACTCCAATTCAAGAGCTATAAATATTCTAGGTGAAGACGCTGAGATCAAATCCTTGCGTGCTGAGTGGTTAGATGCCAAAGCACGCACTGAAGCGGATAGCATCTATACGCTTCTAGAAAGCTCTCAACCATTAGAGGGTATCGCGGGTAGAAGGTTGAAAGCCCAAAAAGACAGAAATGAATTGCCCCATTTCTTTGAAAGCCGGGCGTCGACCAAGCAAGCGGTAAAAAAGGGAAAATTTCGTTATCGGCCCACATTGGTTGGAGGGTGTATATCTGTTGCGGCCTGTAATAAAGGCGCTGGCGTGCTCGCATCCGCCTGTATCAGTTGCGAAAATGCCGTATTTCTTCCAGGCTCAAGAGCCGCGCTAGAGCAGACAAAAGAGTTTTATGAGGCACAGCTGGCCGAAGGTGCCCCAAAGCGTGCGCGACAAGAGTACGAGACCAATATTAAGCACATTGATAGCTTTTTGCAGAGACTTGTTGAAACAGAGGAGGTCACTTGAAAACACGCAGTAAAATAGAAGAGGAGTATTGGCGTGCCCTTGAGCGCTTGAAAAATGGCACAACCAAGATTGTCGATACCAAGTCTTCTCGATTTAAATTCACTAAAGATGCAGTGGGGCGTGAGGCTGGCAGAGGAAAAGGGTACGTGCGTTATGAAAGGTATCCTTTACTGTGCGAAGCCATCGCAGATGCAGAGGAAGCTAGACAGCAAAATGAACCAGTAAAATCAACGGCGAGAGCTAGGATTGAACAACAGAAAGCGCTAAAGCAAAAAGCGATAGGTGACTATAACCAGCTAAAACAAGAATACGACCTGTTGATGACGGAATACCTCAATGTAGTGAGGCGCAATTTTGAGTTAGAAACAGGGCTGGTAGAAGCTAAGGATGTTAAAATTATTAGAATGCCCAATGTGCGCTAAGTGCTTTTATTGAAAATGGAATGGCTTTTATATCTCTGTTTTTAAATGTTTTCGAGTTGTCAGCTCATATTAGGAAATGAATAAATGAGAGTATGCAGTAGCGATGATGAATACTGTCAAAATTTGATAAATGCCTTTGCGGACATTATCCCCAATTTAACAATAAAAGGTGACGCAGAAGAGCCGTTTTACGAAGCTCCGACAGCAAATACTCATGCCATCCTATATTTTAGAAGCAACTACCCACGCAGCCTCTTACATGAGATTTCTCACTACTGTTTAGCGGGTGATCGGCGAAGAGGTTTAGATGATTTCGGATACTGGTATGCCCCGTGCGGACGAACAACTGAAGAGCAGCAGCGTTTTGAAGAAGTTGAAGCGAGGCCACAAGGATTAGAAAAAGCCATGTGTGAAATTGTGGGCCTCAAGTTTTCACCAAGCCTTGACGATTTTTCAGGACGGCCGCCGTCGGAATGTTTTCTACAAGAGCTAGAAAAAGCCTATCAAGAGATGAGGGTCAATCCACCCCCCACAGCCAGTAAAGTGTTGTCTGGGTTGAAAAACTATTGGGAAAATAATTTTGTAGCTAATTTTAATTCGCCAATCAGATCAGATATGTAACAAGGCTAAACCCCTTATTAATTGATGAAGCGTTTTGCGACATGATCGATTATGCCTGCCTTATCCAACTAGATTGCCGATGAGCTGCAACGATACACGGTAAGCGTCGTGAACAAGCTGGCGAAGTACCTGGACGATGACAGTATCCAGAATCGCATTACTCAAGAGGTAATCCCCCCTAAAAACCACGGTGCTCATAAGTAGAATTTTCCGTAAGCTGCACGCAGGGAGATTCTGCATGAGAAAATCACGTTTTACCGACAGCCAGATACTGGCCGTCCTGAAGCAGGCCGAGAACGGGGTTCCGGTGCCTGAGCTGTGCCGTGAGCACGGCATCAGCAGTGCGACCTTTTACAAGTGGCGATCCAAGTTTGGTGGCATGGATGCATCCATGATGGCCCGACTCAAGGAACTTGAGGACGAGAACCGGCGCCTGAAGAAGATGTATGCCGAGGAGCGGCTCAAGGCCGAGATACTCAAGGAAGCCATTGAAAAAAAGTGGTGAAGCCGTCTCGCCGCCGTGAGATGGCGCAAAAGGCAGTCGCAGACAAAGCGGTCAGTATCCGGCTGGCGTGTTGTCTGTTCGGAATCAGTGAGACCTGCTACAGATACCAGGCCAGGCTGAGCGGCGAGAATGCCTTGATCGCCGACTGGCTGCTGCGTCTGACCGAGAATCAGCGCAACTGGGGCTTTGGTCTGTGCTTCCTGTATTTGCGTAATGTGAAGCGCTTTGGCTGGAACCACAAACGCGTCTACCGCATTTACCGAGAGCTGGAGTTGAATCTACGGATCAAGCCCAGGAAACGGTTGATGCGTGAGAAGCCTGAGCCTCTGGCTGTGCCAGCCACGGTCAATGAGTGTTGGTCAATGGACTTCATGCATGATCAGCTTGGTGATGGGCACAGTTACCGCCTGTTCAATGTGCTGGATGACTTCAACCGCGAAGGACTGGGTATCGAAGTGGATCTGTCGCTGCCAGCAGAGCGGGTCATCAGGTCACTGGATCAAATCATTGAGTGGCGGGGCAAGCCGACCACCATTCGCTGTGACAACGGCCCTGAATATATCAGCGGCAAGCTGGCTGCGTGGGCTGAAAAGCGTGGCATCCGTCTGAGCTTTATCCAGCCGGGCAAGCCGCAACAGAATGCCTACATCGAACGCTACAACCGTACAGTGCGTTATGACTGGCTATCGCATTATCTGTTTGATTCGATTGAGCAGGTTCAGGACTTCGCTACACGCTGGCTCTGGACGTACAATAATGAACGTGCGTATTCCGCGCCATCGTGACCACCCATTCCGTTTCAACGTGACCGCCTGTTC
>NZ_JABUYN010000031.1:0-3817 GCF_014897305.1 Pseudomonas sp. FME51
TGTGCAAACCGGTCACGATGCCCGGAATGACCGGTCACGCTCGCCGGAATACGCAATCGGCATACCGCTCATTAGGACTGCTATGCAATGAAACTAGAGCCGCCTTCTGGATAGGCGCTCTGGCTACTCCCAGCTTAAGTGAGAAGGACTCAAAGCACGGTATCTGAGCCGGCCGGCGCTGAATATCAGGCATTCGAGATGACGCAGGGACATCAGTGATGAGGACAGCAGTACCTTGATAATAATTCGCAATCACCTCCCTGCGTCAGAAGATCATTTTGATCGGTGCAATCGATCATGGAGTTAGTAGTGGACAGGAAAAGCAGTAATGCAAAGAGAAACTGGCGTTGGGCCTACCGAAAAGCACGTAGCTATCATGTCTCAGCTGTGCAGGCCGGATATCGAGCGACCCGCTTCAGTTTCTTTGGCGATACGGGATTTTTCACCTCCCATGGCGGGTTTCGTAAATCGCGTATCCGACGGGCTTCGCCCCGCACAACGGGATCAGGTTCCGACTTTCTGACCGACTGAACCGGACTCAATGAGCATCGTTTTCATTAATCCCTACGCAAAAAAGCGGCTGGCGCTGATGGACTGCACAGTGAGAAAAACAATATGAAATTTAAGACCACGTTATTTCGGGTAGCTGAAATAGCCGATCAGCTGTGGCTGAACGGATTTGAAGTGAATGGTAAATATGTAAACGCCACGCTCCAACGGCTGACATTGGAGACAGAAATTGATTATGTGGTTCTCGAGGACCAACGAGTAGAAGTGGAATTTGGGGCCTTTAAGGCGTTAACGCTGCAGGGCGCCAGCCGTAATTTCCAAGCGCAAATGGTACGTCATATTGCGAAGAAGGACCTCTCATGACGCTATTGGAGATTCTGAGCAATGGGCTCGATCTATGGCCTTACGGCGAGCTGACCTATGCTGCGCAAGATTTTGACGGGGAGGTCTGGTTCTTCGAAACCTTGCCTACCAGTGATGATGGTCTCAGCTGGGAGGCCTCTGGATTACGAGTTTCTTCTTCCCCTTACTACCACCATGACGGGCTCAATGCCAGTGACTGCCCTACCGCCATCGTCACAATGAAACAATGGACAGAGGAGCGCAACAGAATGAAAGAAAGCCCCCTAACAACAACCACTCCCCCACACAACGATGAGCAACATCTAGAAACTCAGCCGAAGCCGCTAGCGCTCGATATGCCTCTACACAGCCTGACAGCTCGGAACTATCTTTCTTCGGTACATCTGGATTGGACCAATAACTACGCGGCCGTGGAGCAGTACGCCGAGTGCAATGACATCACCCTTGTTGAAGCGCTGGCACTGATCGCCTTGGCCAGTGCAGTGGCTAAACGCGGGGCACCAGAGGTCGACATGAATAGATTCTCCCTGTAATAAGTTCATGCAGCCGATAAACAATAGAGGAAACGGATTTGGGAGTGATGCCCAGCCATCATGAATTCCGAAGCTACAGGCTGAGCGGGGTCTGATTTGATCCCGGCAATGCAATACGAGATCAGAGACACTCCGTTTCTGGCCTCGTATTGCATTGCCACAATCGTTTAGCATTCATTTTTTATACAGCGTCGGCACAATCACCAACCTCGGCACATTTTTCAGAGAGTTCTCCGGCGCTACCGAGGAGCGGATCCTATCTCAACTTCATGGACGCGGTACGTCTTCCCATCGCGTTCCCCTAGGGGTGGGGTATGGCTGTGTTTTGCACAAGCCCTTCTTTACCCTGCGCAGATCAAGTGGACAAAATGTATCACTCCTCTTCAAACTCCGCGCCCGAGAACTTCAGGACATTGCAGTTTTCCTTGACGGTCCGCTGCAAAGCCTCATCAAAACCGGTCTTGCTGTTGGCCTGAATTTCGACGGAAATACGCATATCCACGCCCACGCGCGAGGTGAACTGTTCAATGATCTCATCGTAGATCTGCGCGAAGTCCATCTTGACCTTCACCGGATCGATATCGATGGTGCCATAGAATTGTTTCTTAACCGCAGCCTTCGGCGGACTGTCCGCTGGTGTAGGTGCGCCGATGGATGCCGCTGGCGGCCGCGGGCTGATGACTGTGTAGCCACCGCCCTCCTCAGTGGCTGCCAGCTCCGCAGGTGGCGTCGGCGGTTTGCTCGCCTCACGGTAAGCCTCTGCGGCATCTCGCTGAATAAGCAGCGCATCTGCATCCAGAGTCACCATAGTATTGCGGTCGAATGTAAAACCGAGGTATTTGTCACCATCCTTACCGGCCGCAAATCCAAAAAAGTCTGCCGAAGCGACGCCGGAATTCAATGCCGCCTTGAAGACGTTGTCATTTAGCAGGCGCGGCATATACAAGTAGTGGCAGCAGTCCTGAAACACCTTGAGTGCGCTGACATCCACCCTGCCATCCCGGAAATACCATTTTTCCACCAGGTTCTTCAAGTGAATGGGGCTCCAATCAGTAACAAGCCACTCTTCCTCCTTGAGCTTGTTTTCGATCTCGGAAACCAGGCTGGTCGCAGCACTGGACACTGTCACCGCTTCCCAATGCAACTCCGGTTTGCCCGATACAAAATCTTCTGAGGGGCACAGCAGCCACTTGTAGCAGTCGCGCATAACCTGCTTGAGCGTCAGCTCGGCTCCATCCCTATTTTTTTTCGCCTGCTTGGCCTGGAACAGATCAAGGTTGAGGTTGCCCTCATCAATGTCGACCACAATGCCCTGCCAGGCGATCAGAACTCGCCCCGCTTCCTTCAGGCGGTTGACCACATCGTAATCCGCAGCAAAGAATATCAACCGGTTACGCTTCTGCCGTGGTTGTTCACCACGCTTGGTCAAAATTTCTTCCACAGCAGTAAACGCTGCCTTACCATCAGCCCGGCTGTATGCAGCATTCGGAGGCAGCACCACCAATCGAGGCCCCGGGCCATACTCATCCGGTATATCGCCTGATTGGGCAAACACGTGGATACCTGCATAGCTATGATTGCTGGCAAACATGGAACGTACCTTGTCGCGCAACAGCGGGATCAACTGCTCCCGGGTACTTATATTCTGCAACCGGCTTTCCATCTCACGACGCAGGTTAGGCTTGGTTTCCAGCCAGAAGCGATCCTGCTCCGAGTACAGATAGTGCAATCGGTCACGCAGGCGCTTGAGCACATCCTCGAACACACCGATGGTCTGCCCCGGTTGTACAGCGCCAAGCAGGATCCGCTCAACCTGTACCCCCTTCACCACCTGCCCAGTGCCCGAGGGAGCACTACCGAGAAAGATAGTACGCATGGAACGCCGAGCCGCCTGCACACTACCGAAGCGTGTATCCCGACTGTCTATTTCATGAGGCTCAGAACGGGGGCCATCCCCCTCGCGCTCAATGACCGGCTCCCAGCCCTGGGGCAGATAATGGATGCTCTTGTTACGGACATTGCCATCATCCAGGTCAATCGAACCCGGCATGATCAGCGCATCCCGGTTATCCGAGTTCCACAGACGGTAGATCACAATGGCCATGTACTGCAACACGCCACGGGTACGCTGGAACTTGTCCAGCGTCGACCAATCCTCGTACAGCCGGTCGAAGATCTCCGGATGGATCGGATAGGAACTGCATAGCCGGTCGTAATAACCGCTGGCTTGGGTTTCCAGCGGAAACTTGCCGGCATTCTCCTTATAGAATTCAGCAAACCGACGGCAGACAGCCTTGAAGGCACCGTCATGTTCATCTTCCAGCCCGCCGAAGAAGGCTCAAGCCTGGTACAACCCGGCCAGGATGCCAGCTGGGGCGCCAAATTGATGCTGGAAGATGGTCTGTTCGACA